>JAPLKK010000029.1 GCA_026388115.1 Elusimicrobiota bacterium
CCCAGGCGGCGGGTGTCCAGCCGTCGGCTCCGGCCGAGCAGGCCCGGCCGCCGCAGCCACTGGCGGCCGCGCAAGAGGGCGCGCGGCCGACGGCCGTCGCCGTCACCCCGCGCGCCCAATTGGACGCCGTCGGCGCCAAGAGCGCCGAGCTCGGCAAGAGCATGGTGGCGCCCGGCGCCCGACAGGAGCCGGAAAAGGCGGGCGCGGTCGGGCAGACCCTGTTCGATGCCGGCGGGGCCGGCCGCAAGGCGTCCGACGCGCAGATCGACGAGGTCCAGGCGCGCGCCCCTCCGTCGGCCGCGCAGCCGTCCCCGACCCCGTTCGCTTTCCTAAGCTCCCTCTCCCGAGCCCTCGACGACCCCGCCGCCGCGCGCGACGTGGCGCAAAAGCCCCAGGTCTTCGTCAACGCCACTGACCGCCTGCTCAGGCTTCTCAAGGACGACGCTCTCATCGCGCAGGCCAAGACCGAGTTCGCTCGCGGGGACGTGACCGCGATCGGGCGCCGCCAGGCCGCGGCGAAGGCCCGGCTGACCGAGGCGGCGAGGGCTTGGCTCAAGGCGAACGGCCTGCCCGAGCGCGCGGTCCTGACGCATGGCTCGACCGTGCGCGGCTTGCTCGGGATCCTCTTCAGCGGCGGGATGAAGGCCAGCAACCCGCACCCCGGCTTCTCGGGAGAGAGCGCGGGCGTCTGGGCGGGGTCGCTCGATACCGGCGCGGGCTATGCCTCCGTCGGCGCGGGCCGCGGGCGGCCGGCCGTCCTCGTGGCGCTCAAGGCCGGCACGGCAAGGACGCAGGTGCAGAGCGACGGCGCCTTAAAAGGAGAGCCCACGATCGACGACATCGCCGCCGTCTTGATCGCCGAGCCGAACGGAGGCGGCGTGGTCGTGCTGGAGCAGGAAAAGCTCGCCGCTTTGGCCGCCTCCGCCGCGGGCCTGCGCCGTTCGGCCCAACGGGGCGACGAGAAGGCCTTCAACGTCTGGATGAAGCTCGACGAAACGCTTTCGCCGCGCCCCCGCGGCCAGGACTAGCTCGCTAGTTGTCGATGAGGTCGGACGAGTATCCCGTCTGGCTCTTGTAGCGCGAGTAGAGGGTTTGCATCTCCTGCTGTGTCAGCTCCGTCTTCCAATCGGGTCCGGCCAAGAAGCGGCCCGTCCGTGTGGACGGCCTCGTCGAGCACCCGGGGGAAGATCGCCCCGTACGTGTAGAGCATGCGCAGCTGGAATATCTTGACGATGGCGGCGGCTCGGGCGGCCTTGTCCTGGGCGTTGACCGTTCCGCCGGCGGCGTCCGCGCCTAGCTGGCCCAAGACCTTCTGCTCCCATGCCGTCTGCTTCTTCTCCTGCATGGCGCACATGCGCAGGGCGTCCTCCGCCCGCGCCTTGAGAGTGGAGTAGCTGTAGCGATGGTCGGCGTTGGCCGCGCTCACGAAATTGTTGGCGAGCCGCTTGGCCTTGGCGCTGACCTCCTGCCACTGGGTCATGCGCGCCTCGATCGCCGCCTGCCGCGCGGGGGTCACGGTCGGGGGCTGGGGGGCTTGAGCGGCAAAGCAGGATGCGGCCGCACAGCCGACGATGACCGCCCCAAGCAAGTGGTGTCTCATGGCAATTCTCCGCCTCGATGAAAAGCGCTTCTAGCGCCTGGGAAAGGGTAGCTCTGGCGGCTCCCGAACGCAATGTCCGGGATGTTACGGCGCCGCCCGCGGCGAAATCGTAGAATGCGCGAATGTCCGTGGCGGTCGCCGGCCGGCTTGCGGCCTTCCTTGCCCTGGCCTTGGCGTTCGGCTGGGTTTTTCTGCGCTGGTTCGAGCGCGTCAACCTGTATTTCCCCGACCGCGTGCTGTACGCGCACCCCGGCTCTTTCGGCCTCGCCTACCGGGAGGCCAGCTTCTCGGCCGGCGATGGGGTCCGTCTCCACGGGTGGTTCGTCGAAAAGAGCCCGGGCGCGCCTCTCGTCATCCTCTGCCACGGCAACGCGGGCAACATCTCGAACCGGCTCGAGAAGCTGCGGCTGTTGCTGGACGCCGGCGCGTCGGTTTTCCTTTTCGATTATCGGGGCTACGGCCAAAGCGCCGGGAGCCCGAGCGAGAGAGGCACCTACCTCGACGGCGAAGCGGCGCTCCGCTACGCGACCGACGTCCTGAAGGTCAGCCCTTCGCGCGTCGTTCTCCACGGCGAGTCGCTGGGCGCGGCCGTGGCCGCCGAGGTCGCGCTGCGCCATCCGGTCGGCGGGCTGATCCTCGAAAGCGGCTTCACTTCCGTTCCCGACATGGCGCGGCTTCTTCTGCCCTGGCTGCCGGTCCGCCTGGTGAGCCTTCGATACGATACGCTCTCCAAGATCGGCCGCATCCGCTGTCCCGTCCTCGTCATGCACAGCCCGCAAGACGAGATCGTCCCCTACGAGATGGGCCGGCGCGTCTTCGCCGCGGCCCGCGAGCCCAAGACCTTCGCGGCGTTGAGCGGAGGCCATAACGAGGGCTTCCTGGAATCGCAGAAGGTCTTCGTGACGTCGGTGCGAAAATTCCTTGACGACGCCGCGCGACCGAAATTGTAGTATTGGCGCAGGCGGAAACGCCGCCTTCAATTTAGGGGGATGCCTGATATGATCCATGATCCCGGAGGCGTGTCGCGCTTCGTGCGCGGTTTGATCGAGGAGCACAAGGAGACTTCGGCTCAGGGCGCTCCGTTCGTCACCATTTCGCGCGAAGCGGGCGCCGGGGGACGCACGCTTGCCGAAGCGATCCTCAAGGCCATGTCGAAGCGGCCGGAGCACCGGCTGTGGAAAGGGTGGCAGATCTTCGACCGCGAGCTCTGCGAAGCGGTCATGAAGGACCCCCGCATCCGGGTCTCGCTCGAGGCGCTCATGAGCGAGAAGGAGCGCGGCGATTTCGAGGATATGCTGGCGTCGTTCTTTGGGGGGGAAAGCCCGCAGGCGCGCGTGGACCACGCCATCTTCAAAACGGTCCACGAGGTCGCATCCGTCGGTCGCGCGATCATCGTGGGCCGCGGCGCCGCGTGCTGCACGCGCCACCTCGAGCTTGGCGTCCGCGTCAGGCTGGTCGCGCCGCGCGAGCTGCGCGTCAAGCGCGTCGCCCATCGGCGGAGCGTGTCCGAGCACGAGGCCAAGCAGTGGGTCGCCGAGCAGGATGATCATCGCGCGCGCCTGGTGCATCGTTGTTTCCATAAGGACATCAACGACCCGCTGCTCTACGACGCGATCTTCAACACGGATACGTTGGAGATGAGCTCGATCGCCGAGGCGGTGCTCACGCTCATCGAAAGGCGCGTCGCGGAGGCGGGCACGTCCGCCTAGGCGGCCCGGCGCAAGCCGTTGCCTTGCTCGAACGAGGTAAGGTAACATCGGGACATCGGCTGCCTCGGCCGAAACTACAAGCAAAGAGACCGAATATGACCAAGACCCTTGACGCCGTCCTGCTGCTCGCGCTTCCCGCCTCCGGAAAATCCGAGGTGAGGCGCTATCTCGAGCTGATGCCCGAGGAGTCCCGCCGCCGCGATTTCCACATGGGGCCGAGCGTCCAGCTCGACGATTATCCCTACGTCCACCTGATGCGCCGCATCGACGACGAGCTGGCGGCCCTCGGCAAGCCGCGCAACTTCTTCCATTCGCCGGACCGTCCCTTCCAGAACCCGCTCGACTGGGGCACCCTCATCGAGCTGGTGAACGAGGACTACGAGGACTTGTTGGCGCGCAAGGCTTTGCTGATGGAATCGGCCGCCGACGACCTTCTCAACCGCTACGAGCGCGCCGCGACGAAGGTTGGAGCGCCGGCGCGGTTGAGCAAGCTCGACAAGGCGACGAGGGCCGCGCTGGTAAAGGCGCTTGAAGCCGAGGCGCGCAAGCTGAACGCGGACAAGCAGGCGGGCTACCCCGATTCGCTCGAGGGCAAGACGCTGGTCATCGAGTTCGCGCGCGGCGGCCCGCAGACGGCCGGCCTGCCTTTGCCGGAGCCGTTCGGCTACCGCTACTCGCTGTCGCGCCTGTCGCCGAAGCTCCTCGAGAAGGCGACGATCCTGTACATCTGGGTCACGCCCGAAGAGTCGCGCCGCAAGAACGATGCGCGCGCCAATCCCAAGGACCCGGGGTCCATCCTCCACCACGGCGTGCCGATCGACGTGATGCTCAACGATTACGGCAAAGACGACATGGAGTGGCTGCTTCAGAACTCCGAGCAGCCGGGCGCGGCGACCGTGAAGGTGGGCGGCAAGACTTACAACCTGCCTGTCGGCCGCTTCGATAATCGCGTCGACAAGACCTCATTCCTGCGCGCGCCGCAGAAGGAATGGAAACCGGAGCAGGTGCACGCGGTCCACGAGGGCCTGCGCGAGGCCTTGGACCATCTCGCCGGGCTCGTCCGGCGTTAGTCAGCGGAAGAGCGGCAAAGACAGCGCCTGCACCGCAACGAAGACTATCCCCATCGCGAGGATGAGGTAGCCGAACGGGGCTAGTTCTCGGCTCATTGCAAGCGATATAACACGAGTGCAGGCCGATTTCAATTCACAAGCCTGTTACACTGAGTTACGTTGATGTAACTCTAACCGTGCGGCCCGGTGCTCGCGCAGGATGGCAAGCAGGCGGTTGCGGAAGGGCGAACTCGGTATTCCCATCCCGGCCCCTGGCGTCGTGGGCGTTCTCCTCCGGCGCTCCCGCTGCCTCGCGGGAGTAGGGAAAAGCCTGCTATACTTCGCGACGGTGGAGCACCCCTCGTCTTTCAAGCGCTCGCTCGGCCTGTTCGACTCGACGATGCTCGTCGTCGGTTCGATGATCGGCTCCGGCATCTTCATCGTGAGCGCCGACATCGCCCGGACCGTAGGCTCGGCCGGCTGGCTGCTCGTCGTCTGGGTCATCACCGGCCTCGTGACGCTCGCCGCCGCCTTGAGCTACGGCGAGCTGGCCTCGATGATGCCGCAGGCCGGCGGCCAGTACGTGTACCTGCGGGAAGCCTACGGACCGCTCGTCGGATTCCTATACGGCTGGACGCTCTTTCTCGTCATCCAGACCGGGACCATCGCCGCGGTCGCGGTGGCCTTCGCGAAGTACACCTCGGTGCTGCTGCCTTGGTTCTCGGAGAGCCACAAGCTGCTGCGCCTGGGCCCCGCGCAGGTGTCGGCCGCCCAACTGCTCGCCATCGCGATCATCGCCCTGCTGACCGCCGTGAACTGGCGGGGCATCCGCGAGGGCAAAGTCATCCAGAACGTCTTCACCTCCGCCAAGGTCCTCGCCCTTCTCGCCCTCATCGTGCTCGGGATCTTCGTTGCCCGCGACCACGACGTCGTCACGCTGAACCTCGCCGGATTCTGGCAGGCTTCGCGCTCCGTCGTCGAGCGCGGCGCCGTGCATTTCGAGCTGCTGTCCGCGGGCGCGCTCCTCGCTGCGCTCGGAGTGGCGCAGGTCGGCTCGCTGTTCTCGGCGGATGCCTGGAACAACATCACCTTCACGGCGGGCGAGGTGGCCGAGCCGCACCGCAACGTGCCGCTGAGCCTCGCCCTCGGAACCGGGATCGTGATCGTCCTCTATCTGCTCGCCAACGTCGCCTACCTTTCGGTGCTTCCCATCACCGGCGACCCGAAGGGCTTCGACGCCTTCGCCCGCGGCGTCCAGTACGCGACCTCCGACCGCGTGGCGACCGCGGCGGCTTCTCGCATCATGGGCGACCCCGCCGCGTGGGCGATGGCCGTGCTCATCATGGTCTCTACCTTCGGCTGCGCCAACGGCCTCATCCTGGCCGGCGCGCGCGTCTATTACGCGATGGCGAAAGACGGCGTCTTCTTCCGTGGCGTCGGCGAGCTCAACGCCAACGCGGTGCCGGGCGCGGCTCTCGTGCTGCAGTCCTTCTGGGCCGCGCTGCTGTGCCTGTCGGGAAGCTACGGCGACCTCCTCGACTACGTGATCTTCGCCGTGCTGATCTTCTACGTCCTGACTGTCGGCGGGCTGTTCATCCTGCGCAAGAGGCGCCCTGACGCCGAGCGGCCTTACAAGGCGTGGGGCTATCCGGTCGTCCCTCTCCTGTACATGATTGCCGCCACGGCGATCGCGCTCGACCTGCTCGTGCTCAAGCCGCGCTACACGTGGCCCGGCATCGGCATCGTCCTGTTGGGCGTTCCAGTGTATTTCGGCTGGAAAATCCGGGCCGCGGCCACCCAAAAACCGGGCTAGGCTTTAGTCCCTTAAGCGGCTGGGCCCTCTGTCCAAGAAGGTAGGACCCTAGGGCCCAGGTGGGTGGGCTAGGCCCGGCTCATACTACCGGTGTGACCGGAACGGCGAAGATGGAAAAGCCCACCAGACGTTGGACCGCGGTCCTCGCCGCCGCCAGCCTGCTGCTCGGCTCGACTCATGAAGCGCTCGCGCAAGTGGCAGAGGTCGCCGCCGCCCCGGCGGGCATCCAGGTCCCGGGCGCCGCGGGCGCGGCAACCACGGCCGGCTCCGCTGCCTCGGTCTCGCCCCTGACGCTCCCCTCGCTTTCCCTCTCCGCTCCGGTGCTGACTCCTCTCACGCCGTCGGCGGGGATCCAGGTCGCCGTGACTCCGGCGCAGCCGTTGGCCCCTCTCCCGTCGCGGACGGGAGAGGGAGAAGCGGCGATCACCCTCACCCCGGCCCTCTCCCGAACGTCGGGAGAGGGAGAACGCACCCCTGTCATCTCCCGGACGGCCGAAGCTGGAGAGACGGCGACTGCCCTCACCCCGGCCCTCTCCCGAACGCGGGAGAGGGAGAACGGCGCGATTGGCACGGCGAGCGGGGAGTCGAAAGTCACCGCGGTCGCGCGTCGGGCGTTGGGGCGCTTCGCGCTCCCGATGCCGAGGCTCGTCGCCGCCTTCGACGGCGCGCGGGTCGCGGCGGCGGATGCCGAGGCCGCGCCGGCGGCGCAGCTCGACCCGGCGAAGATCAAGGTCTTCCTCACCCGCGCGGGCCAGGACCCCGTCGCCACGGACCTGGCGAGCCTCGCCTCCGAGTTGGCCCGCAATCCCGATTTCCTCGCTGAGATCAACCGCTCCGGGCGCGTGAGGATGGTCGTGAACGCGGAGCGGCCGGGCGCCCTCGGCAAGGCCCAGGCCGAGGCCCTGCGCAAGGCGCTCGCCGACCAGGGCGTCTCGGCGCGCTTCGACATCGAATCGGTGGCGATCGATTGGCGGCAGGGAGAGAACAAGCCAGTGTCCGCGCAGGCCGGCGCTGTCACCGGCGCGCGCGGCGTCATCGCGGCGGCGATGAGCCCCTTCCGCGAGCTCCTCTACCTCGGACGGACGCTTCGCGCCGCGGCGACCAGGCCCACGGTCGCCGAAGTGATCGGCGGCGTCGTCTCCAAGGGTCCCGCTTTCGTGCTGTCGGCCATGTGGTGGTGGAAGCTCTTCCTCCCGTCCCATCCCGTGGCCTTCGCGGTCGCCATGGGCGCTTCCTTGGCCCTCCAGGTGTTCCACGGCGTCTGGATCAACACCTGGCAGAACTTCCAGCAGATACTCTCCCGCCAGCGCGGCATCAACTACCAGGCCGCTTTCAATTTCATGTACATGCAGTCCACGACGGCGGTCTTCCGGTTCATCAGCTGGACCGTGGACAAGAAGACCGTGATGCCGTGGCAGCTCAAGTACTGGCGCGATATCAGCTTCGCCAACATCGCCGGCACTTTCGTCGGCGTCCTCGGCTTCTACGGCCTCAACGACCTCTACGAAAAGGGCATCATCCCGCGCTCGGGCCGCTCGTGGATCCAGCAGGGCCGCGACCTCTTCTTCCTGCTGGCCGGGACGTTCATGTTCTCCGGCTCCATGGGCGCCTTCTGGGCCCTGTTCGCGGTCCAGCAGGCGATGGACCTCGGACTCTACTTCATCAGCCGGCGCATGCGGGCGCGGCCGGCGCTCTACGTCGCCGACGCGAGCCTCGCCGAGACCGACAGCTTCAAGTCGATGTACCCCGTGGTCCCGGGGCCCGAGCGCTCGCCCGTGCGCGAGGCGCTCAAGGCCCTGCTCGACAATCCGTTCGTGAAGCCTATCGTGCGGCTGGCCAAGGCCATCGGCAAACTGCTACGGAGGAAGGCGCCATGAAGAAGATCTCATTTCTTCTGCTCGCGGCCGTCCTAGCCGTCCTTCCTCCTGCCCAGGCGATCGCTCAGACGGTGACGGACGTGCCGGTCGCTCCCGTCTCGGTCCAGCCGGTGGCCGCGCCGGTCTCGGCGCCGGCGGGGACGCAGGTAGGCGGCACCTCGCTCGCGCCGGTCACGACGCTCGTGCCGGTCGGGAACGCGGCGCAGACCGTCGCGCCCTCTATCCAGATTCAGCCGGTCGCGAGCGTCGTGGGCCAGCTTGCGCACAGCAATAACAGCGCTCAAACGGCGACTGCCCTCACCCCTGCCCTCTCCCGAACGGCGGGAGAGGGAGAACAGCGATCCGTTAAGAACAATAGCGCCGTTCTCGCGGCCGCCGACCCTGCCGTCGTCGCCGGCCAGCCAGTCGTTACCGCCGCCCAAACCGGCGTTCTTGCCGCGCCGAAGGGGAAGGGCTTCGTCGCGGCGGTCCGGCGGGCGAACCTGCTGCTGCGCCAGACGCTGACGAACTTCAAGACGACGGCCGCGGCCGACCCGGGCGAGTTGGAGCCGCCGGCGGACACGCCGGACGCGATGTCGCAGATCAGCCTCGAGCCGGAGCCGGGGCGAAAATACACCGCCTCCCCCGAGGATTGGCGCGACCAGATCTTCTACTCGATCCTCATGGACCGTTTCGCCCGCGGCCCCCATGCGAAGACGCTCGGCGACCCCAAGAAAGGCGATTCGCGCCATGGCGGCGACCTCGAGGGCCTGATCTCGAAGCTTGATTATCTGAAGGAGCTCGGCATCACGACGCTGCTGCTCTCGCCGGTGGTCATGGGCGTTCCGGAGGCCTACCACGGCTACGCGCCGACGCATCTGCTGGCGGTCGATCCGTATCTCGGGACGATGGCCGACTACAAGCGGCTGGTGCGCGAGGCGCACGCGCGCGGCATCCGGGTCATCAAGGACATGGTGATCAACCATGTCGGCCCGGTCTTCGAGTACAAGAACGGCAGCAAGTGGGAAGGCACCAGCGGCCCGCGCAAGGAGATCTACTGGACGAAGGACCTCAAGCCGGTCGAGCTGAAGAAGCCCGAGAACTTCAACCGCCGCGGCGAGATCAAGGACTGGAACGACCCCGACCAGCGCGTCCACGGCGATTTCCCGCCGAACCTGCGCGACCTGGCCACCGATAACCCCGCGACGGAGAAGCTGGTCATCGATATCGCGAAGTGGTGGATCAAGGAGGCCGACCTCGACGGCTTGCGGCTCGACGCGATCCGCCACGTGGACGCCGACTTCCTCAAGCGCTTTAGCCGGGAGGTGACGGAGTACGCCGCGACGCTCGGCAAGAAGAACTTCCTGCTCCTGGGCGAGAACTCCACGGGGCTCAACGAGGACCTGCTCGGCGACCTGCAGCTCGGCGTGAACGCCGGCTACGGCTACCCCGAGTACCGCGCCAACAACTACGCCCTGCACGGCGCCGCCCCGACGCGCGTCCTTGAAGAGTCCTTCAACAAGGCGGTGAGCATCCTGGGCGAGGCCGTCCAGAACATGCTGCGCTTCATCGACCTCCATGACGTCTACCGCTTCCTGCGCAACGGCGAGTCGGTCGACGTGTTGAAAGTCGCCTTCGCTTTCCTGCTCTTCTCGACCGGCATCCCGCTGGTGTACTACGGCACCGAGCAGGCTTTCCGGCAGGCCACCGGCAACCTCAACCCCGAGGGGCCCGCCGCGCCGGCCGACCCCGAGAACCGGCAGGACATGTTCAAGGACGGCCAGTTCAAGACGCCGAGCTCGGCCGGCGACAAGTTCGACGCGAAGTCGCCGACCTACCAGTGGGTCAAGCGCCTGGCCGAGATCCGCAAGGCGCACCCGGCCCTCAGCCGCGGCGAGCAGTACTCGCGCTGGAACGACTCGAACGGGGCCGGCATCTACGCCTTCAGCCGCATCTACAAGGGAGAGGAGGTGGTCGTGGTGATGAACACCTCCTCCGACCGCCGCGAGGCGACGGTGTGGGTGGACGGGGGCGTCAGCCCGGCCGGCACGCTCTTCGCTGACGAGCTGGACGCGAGCTACCAGCGCGCCTCCTTCAAGCCGGCCGAGGGGGGCTCGAAGCTCTCCATCGACGTCCCGGCTCACGGCGTGCGCGTGCTGACGCGGCGAATCGCCGCTCCATGACGTTCTGGCAGGACGCGGCGATCTATTTCATCCTCATCGACCGCTTCTGCAACGGCGACAAGTCCAACGACGACCAAGGCCGCGGCGAGTTCAATCCGACCGACGACGAGGCCTTCCACGGCGGCGACTTGGCCGGCATCAAGAGCAAGCTCCCGTACATCCGGGACCTGGGCTTCGACGCGATCTGGATCACGCCGCCGGTGCGCAACCAGTGGATCAACCCCTACGTGCCGACCCGCGGCTATCACGGCTACTGGGCTCAGGACTTCACGAAGGTCGACCCTCATTTCGGCACGCTCGAGGAGTATCGGGCCATGGTGGCCGAAGCGCACCGCCTCGGGCTCCGGGTGATCCAGGATATCGTCGTCAATCACACCGGCAACTTCTTCACCGTGGACGCCAAGGGCTACGACCCGCTCCGTCCGGAGCGCAATTGGCGGCCGGCGGGGCCCCGGGTCGGGGCCGCCGGTGCCGACGCGACGGCGCCGGACGACCCGCTCTTCCGCCTCAACGACCCGAACAACCCGGAGCACAAGGCCGCCGCCGTTTATAATTTCACGCCGAACATCTCGGACTTCAAGGACCGCGAGCAGACCCTCACCTGGTCGATGGGCGATCTGGACGACCTGAACCTGAAGAACCCGCGGGTCATCGAACGGTTCAAGGAGATCTACCGCTATTGGATCGACGCCGCGGGCGTGGACGGCTTCCGCGTGGACACGGTGTATTACACGCCGGAAGGGTTCTACGAGCCGTTCCTGCATGACGCGGACGGCATCAAGACGCACGCGGCGAAAGCGGGGAAGCCCGATTTCTTCGTCTTCGGCGAGGTATGGTCCTATGATTACCGCGCCATCCGCCCCTACGTGCGCGAGCGCGGCCGGGCCCGGCTCGACTCGGCGGTGGACCTGCCGCTCAACGAGGCGCTGACGCAGGTCTTCTTCCGCAAGGCGCCGACCGAACGGCTCAAGGCCCCGCTGGAGGCGAAGCGCCCCAACCGCCACCTGTGGGTCAATTTCCTCGACAACCACGACGTCGAGCGCATCCATGCGCGCGGCGACTGGGCGGCGGTGCGCCAATCGCTCGCGGCGCTGTTCACCCTGCCGGGCATCCCCTGCGTCACCTACGGCACCGAAGCGGGCCTGACGCGCACGCGCGCCGACATGTTCGACGACGCGCGCTTCGACCCGGGCTCGAAGGCCGCGGCTTTCATCCGCGAGATGCTCGCCTTCCGCAGGGCGCACCCGGCCTTCAGCCGCGGGGCTTGCCGCGTCGAGCAGTGCTCGCCCGCGCCGGGCTTTCTGTCTTACTCCATCTCCTGGCAGGATGAGCGATATGAAGTCCTGTTCAACACAGCGGCGCACCCGATCCTCTGCTCGACCGAGGGCGGAAAGACGATCCTCTCCTCCGAGGGAGGAGCGGGCAAGCAGGCGCCGCGCGTGATGGTTCTGGAACCGAACGGCTATCGTGTGTCGGCCATCCCGCCGGCGTCCGTTCGGGCGGCGGCCGCGCCGGAGCTGGGACTGCGCCTGCCGGCGAAGGCCGTGAAGGGCAAGGTCGGCGTGGGCCTGGAGCTGGCCGGGGCATCGGCTTTGAGCGAGCTCTGCTTGCTCGTCAACGGCGATATCGCCCACCGCGTGGCCGTGCCGGGCGGCGGGTCGCCGCTGCCGGGGGGGAGCACCCTGGAATTGGACACCTCCGCTCTCGGCAACGGCCGGCACGCCTTGCGGCTCGCGGGCCGCACGCCCTCGGGCGATTTCCGGCTCTCCCCTCCGGCGGAGATCGTCGTGCGCAATCCGTACCGGCTCCTCGCCCGCGCCCGCGTCGCGGCCGAGGATAAGGGCGGCCTGGGCGGAAGAGTGCGCCTTCCCGCGGATCCGAGCTATCGAGGCCAGCTTTCGATGGAAGAGGTCGGCGTCCACTCCAGCGGCCGCGACCTCCAGCTGCGGCTGCGCATGTCCGAGGTCACGGCGGACTGGAACCCGCCGCACGGCTTCGACCACGTCTACTTCAGCGTCTTCTTCAGCTTCCCAGGCCAAGCCGGAAAGCCGTTCTTCCCGAAGCTCGGCTTCGGCCGCGAGGATTTCGAGTTCAACCTCGGCTTCCTGCTCTACGGCTGGGACACGCGTTCGTTCAAGGCCGACGATTCCACGCCGGACCGCTACGGTTCGCCCGTGCCCGGCGACGTCGCCTACGCCGTGGACCGCCGGCGCGCGACGATCCGCGTCACCCTTTCCCGCGGATTCTTCGACGCGGCGCCCCGTTTCGCAGGGACGAGGATATTCATCTCGACCTGGGACGGCTACCTGGGCGAACTGCGCTCTCTTGAAACGAAGAAGGAAGATTGGAATTTTTTTGTCGATGGCGGCGGCGGGGCCTTGCCTAAGGTCTACGACCATGCGATGATTCGCTTATGAGGGCGCAATGGAAACGATTTCGAACCCGGAGCTGAGGACCGAACGGCGGCGCGTCGGCCCCTCCGCCGACAGCCTCGTCATCCTGGCCCTGGACCTGCCGGCCCAGACTCCCGCGCGCTTCCGCCGTCGATATTTCTTCTGCCGCGGCGCGGACCTCAGCACGCTTCCCGAGGTGTCCCCGGCGGCGGTCGCCGCCGCCTCCCCTGAAGCGGCGCCCGCCGCGTCCTCTCCTTCGGGCGAAGAGGCCGCTCCCTCCTCCCTCTCCCGCGAAGCGGGAGAAGGGCGGGGTGAGGGCATGTATACGGGCCGTCTCACTCCCTGGATCCCCGGCGCCCCCCTTCCGGATCCAGCCGGCAAGACGCACATCTATCTCTATCCCACCCGCACGTACTCCGAGGGCCTGGGCTCCGGCCTCTTCTCCGAGCTGTCTCCGGAGGACCGCCGCATGATCCGGCTGGCCAAGCGGCAGGTCGGGGCGGTCACCGTCTGCAAGGTGCCCCTGCGCGAGACGTTCTTCTTCGACGCGGTGGGGGAGTTCTTCGTCGACGAGGCGGAGCGGACGCGCTATCGCGAGGAGCGCGCCGCGGAAGCGCCCAAGGCCGATGGGTGCGCCTGGACCGAAGGCGGCAAGCTCGTCTGCTTCAACCCCGAGTTCGTCAGGAGGATCCCCGAGCTCTTCAACGCTTCCATGACCCGCCCGAACCGGCAGGACTACATGTGGCTGGCGACCAAGACCTTCGGCTTCAATCTCGTCATCCGCCTTGTCTTCGTGCTCAAGGGCGTCGCTTCCGGCCATCTTCCGGTCATCCGCGCGATCTTGTCCACCTCCTGGTACCAGATACAGGACGTCGTGTTCACCGTCTTCGGCCAGACCTACATGAAGTTCTTGGGCAAGATGACGGGGATGGTCCGCGTCTACAAGGCGTACGTGGGCGATTTCATCTTCGTCTACATCCAGCTCTGCGGCTTCGAATTCTTGAACCGCCTCGTGCTCGGGCCCTTGGGGGAGAATCCGATCGTCTACACGCCGAGGGGGCTGGGGCTGATCTTCCTCAACATCCTGCAGGGCATGGTGTCCGGCGGGCCGCTGATCCCGGCCATCAACCAGATGCGCAAGGCAGGCGTCATCAGCCACTCGACGATGATGCACCTCTATCAGGTCTCGAGCCTTACGATGCAGTTCGGCCTCTTCGCGAGCTTCGGCTACCAGCGCTTCTATGCCCTGCTCACCGGAGCGGTGCTTGGGCTGTCCTGGTCGTCTTACCTGATCTTCTCGAACTTCTTCCCCGAGCCGGACTACGAGCCGGCCGCTGACGGCGTGGTCGCGCGCCTGGACCGCATCGCCGTCCAGGCGGTGCGCTGAGGGAGATCACGGCGACGAACGGACTCTGGGAGCGGTTCGCGCGCCGGGACGTGCACCCCGCCGTGCAGTTCATCAAGTACTCGATCGGAGGCGCGATCGCCACCGCGGTGGACGTGGCGATCTTCTATACCGCCGCGATCCTGATCCTGCCAGCGTTGGGCTCGACCGACCCCGTCGTGCGCCTGCTGGGCCTGGCGGCAGCGCCTCTTGCCGAGAGCGTGCGCTCGACACGCTACGTCGCCGACAAGGTCATCGCCTTCTTGTTCTCGAACCTCGCGGCCTACATCGTGAACGTCCTGTGGGTGTTCACTCCGGGCCGGCACAGCAAGGCGATGGAGTTCACGCTGTTCTTCCTGGTCTCGATCGTCAGCTTCACGGCGGGCACGGCCCTGGGCTGGCTGCTCATCAAGTCGACCGGCCTGCCCACGACCTACGCCTACGCGGCCAACGCGGTGGCGTCGGTGTCGATTAACTACGTGTGCCGCAAGTACATCGTCTTCAAGGGCTGAGCCGGTCTCCCTCGCCCGACGACGCCGTGCCACAAGACGAAAGACCCCGGTTGCTGGGATCGACGGCCTTCGTAGAGTCTTCGTGATTCGTCAGGCTTGTGGGACCATACTTAGCCGGTGGATCTCAGACCAGCGCGGCCCTTTCCGCGTCGGGGACAAGATTGGTTGTTCCTAGCGCTCTTCGCCTTCTTGGCGGTATTCCTCTTTGTCGGCGAGTCCTTAGCCAATAGGCCAAGAGCGGAGGCTGCTCCCGGACCTCGAATCGCGGCCTTGCCCCGATAGGCCGGCGATCTTGCGATCAGCGTCTCCTTGGGGCCCGTGCGCTCGCGCCGAGAATGCCCCGCAAACCCTAGCACCCGGCGAACCGGCGCGCGATCGCGTCTTCGACTCGGCGGTCCCATGAGCGCTGGGACCATTGCCATTCCCTCGCGCGCCGAAGGGCCCAGAAAGCGCGGCGGCCTCCGGCGCTAGAATGAGCCCATGACCCAGAGAATATCGTTCCTCGCCATGCTCATCGCTCTGACGTCCCTGGCCCCTGGCCTTTGGGCCGACGGCCCCACCGACCTCCCGCAGGCGGCGGCCGGAGCTTCAGCCGACGTGGCCGGCTACCAGCGGCGGTTGCTGGAGCGCGCACTGGCCGAGGCGCAGGTCGTCAAGGGCGTGATGGAGGAATGCCTCTCGTTGGTCTATTTCCCGGGAATGTTCCAGCTGCGCGAAGATGCGGTCGCGGTCGAGGCGGGGCGCGGCGAGGCTTATCGCGCCGTCAGCGCGCGCCGGGCCTTCCTGCGCGGCGCGCCCGGCGCGAGGATCGTCCTGCGGCCCTCAGACCGCTCCGCGCAGTTCGAGGCCCTCAAGGCGGACTACCGCAAGGTGCTCGAGCGCGCCGGCAGCGCCCAGCGCGCCCTCGGCGAGCATCGACAGCTGCTGTGGGCCCTGGCTGAGTGGGGCAGCGAGACGATCGTCTCGAGCGACGGCAAGGACTACGTCCAAATCCTCACCCGCGAGGAGCGCGACCGGATACTGGCCCCCTAGCCGGGGCAAACGGTGCCGGGTGTCAACTTTGTTAACTTTGTTAACAAACGGAGGGCTTCCGGTAAGTTGAGCAAGTTAAGTAAGTTGACGCCCGGCACCGGCTCTATCAAGGCGGCGGAATGAAGGTCGAGGTCCTGAAGCAGTACAGCGTCTTCCTGCCCAACGAGCCGGGCGCGCTCGGCAGGCTCTCCGGAGAGTTCGCGAAGGCGGGCGTGAGCCTCATTGGGATCAGCTCCGAGGTGCGCGACGATTCCGCGATGGTCCGCATCGCGGTCGGCGCGGAGGGGGACTTCTCGAGCGTGCTCGGCCAAGCCGGCTTCGCGAGCATCGAGTCGAAGCTCGTCTCGGTCGAGGTCCCCGACAGGCCGGGTGCTCTCGCTATGATCTCCGACGCGCTCGCGCTCGGGAAGGTGAACATCACCAACGTCTACGGCACCGCGCTCCACGGCGGCACCTGCCGGATCCTCTTTGCGGTCGAGAACACCGCCAAGGCGCTGAAGATCCTGGAGAGGATGAAGGCCGGCTAGGCGTGTCGGCCGTTGCCGTCGGGGCGGACCTGTTCCTACGCGTAACCGTGCTCCCTCGTCCTTCGACGCCCCTCCTGCGTGGTTTGACGGGAAAGGACAGGTATTGTAGATTTGGGTGCCTCTTGTGTCTGCGATTTGACGCTCGCCCGGGGAGACATCCATGAAGCGACGGTTCCTCTTGTCCTGCGCCCTGCTGCTCGCGGCGGTCGCCTCGTTGCCGGCAAGGGCCGCCCTGCCCGAGCTGCACTTCAACAACGACTTCAACCTCGACTACAACGACATCGCCGGGCCGGGACGGGCCGCCTCGTCTTTGACCCAGGGCTACCGCTACACGAACCAGCTCAACGCCAACCTCAACGGCAAGGCCGGCCTCTACGACTACAACTTCAGCGTCGGCGGCAAGGCGACCGACGACAAGCGCAACGACCTCAAGGTCTTCACCTTGACCAACCTCCAGGGACGAGCCTCCAACGGCGTCCATTCGGTCAACCTAGGCGACACCTTCGAGTCGTTCTCTCAGTACGCGCTGGCCGCTTCCTTAAAGGGAGGCTCCTATCATTTCGCGAAGGGGGGCACGTACCTGCCCGAGGCGACGGCGGTCTTCGGCTACGCCTATCCGCGCTGGGATAACTTCTACGGCGACCACGTCGTCAAAGTCGTCGAGCGCCAGGCCGTCGGCGGACGTCTCAAGCAGAAGCTGGGGCCGGACGCCTGGACGGGGGCGAGCGTGGTGCGCACCGTCGACACGCACCGGCGCAACTCGACCGACCCCCTCGAGAACGCCACCGTCTACACGGGGGACTGGGAGTATCATCCCATCCCCGGCCTCACCTTGGACGGCGAGCACTCGTGGTCGAACACCGCCGAGTCGACGGCGCAGGACGCGGAGACCACCCATTTCAACGGGAACGCCCAGCGCATCGAGGCGGTGGGCGACGCGGATCCGAGCCGCGTGTCCCTGGAGTTCGAGCGCGTCTCGCACGAGTACCAGACGCTCCTGGGCGCGGCGACGCCCGACCGCCTCAAGGCGAAGGCCAAGTGGCGCTATCTCGCCACCAAGAGGATCACGATCAACTCCGGCATGCTTTGGTTCCGCGACGACGTGGACGGGCAGAAGGCCGACCCGACGCAGACCTGGCGGCCGGAGCTGGGGGCGACGGTGAAGGCGATCGGAGGGCGTCCGAACGCCGCCGCGGACTTCAGCTACAGACTCTCCCGGGCCTACGGCCCGGCGATGGACTCGGCCGACCACGTCTTCAACGTCGGCTACCGGGACCGCTTCGCCGACTTCGACAGCGACAGCAATCTGGGCTACACCTACTATGACGCGGCCCGGAACACCAAGGAGTACACCTACAATACGACGCTGGGCACCCGCCGGAGCGTGGGAGAGGTGGTCCTCAAGCCGCAGCTCGCGGCCGGCGGCTGGACGTCCAACGACGAGCTGAGCATGGTCTCGGAGAGGATCTACGAGTTCTCGGCGGGCTGCGGAGTCGAGATCCCGCGCTGGAAGGTCACCGCGGACCTCAAGCTCGGCCAGAACTCGCTGGACCGCGCCGGCGCCGACAACACGCGCAAGTTCTTCACCGACCTGGGAGTCTATTACCGGCCGGCCTTGCCGGAGCTGCGCCGGACCACCATCTATCTTCGCGCCTATACCAACGAGTTCAGATACACCACCGCCGCCCGGGATTTCCGGGAGCGGAGCGTCAAGTCGGGCGTCAATATCGAGTTCTAGAGGAAAGACATGAAAAAGAACCTCATCCTGTCGGCAGCGTTCCTGGCCTTGGCGGCAGCTCCGGCGCACGCGAAGTGGTGGATCTTCGGCAAGGCGAACGAGGGCGTGACCATCAAGTACCTTTACTTCAACGGCGTCTCCGTCGAGGAGGGCGGCCCCAAGCTGACCCTGTACCGCTCGCTCCTGCGCGGCAGCGGCCTGCGGGTCACGGGCCGGGCGGTCGCCGGCTCGGGCTCCATCGGCTACGTCCGGCTCAGCTTCGACGCCAAGAAGACCTGGTTGGACGCCAAGCTGGCCGACGACGGCACTTTCGAGTACGTCTTCACCCCCGAGATGGACAAGTCCTACGAGTTCTACGTCGAGGCCGCGGACACCGCCGGCAAGACGAATGTGGTGGACTCGACGCGCAAGGAGCTCGTCTTCTCCGACGAGGACCCCGCCGCCCAGGTCCGCGCGGCCCTCGACAAGCTGATCGACGCCTATCAAAGCAAGAACGTCCAGCGGTTCATGGCCTTCGTCAGCCCCGACTTCACAGGCGACTCTGTCCTGCTCAACCGCGCCCTGCAGAAGGATTTCAGCGCCTTGGACAATATCAACCTCCGTTTCAGCGTCACCAACATCGCGGCGGGGGACAAGGGGTTGATCTACGTCTCGCTGAATTTCAACCGCTTCGTCTCGCTGACCCGCTCGGGCGCCAGCTCGACGGACAGCGGATCGACCGAGTTCGTCTTCCAGCCCAGCGCCAGCGGCTTGCTGGTGTACCGGATGAAGAACCCGCTGATGTTCGGCGTGAGCGACCCGGACAACGTGGCGCAAGGCGGGACCACCGGCGGCGGCAACCTGCAGCTCGACGACTCCGGCAACTCGGCCAGCATCCAGAGCGCGAGCATCGCGGACCACAACAACGGCAACCTGCAGACGTTCAATTTCGCGGACGGGACGGTCGCGGAGGGAGCGAGCATCGTGGGCTTGGCCTACGTCGTGACCGTAGGCGACTTCGCCTTCAACGGGGTCATCGTCCTGAAGTCCGGCGTGCAGGTGCAGGACCTCGGCGCGGAGTCCATCACGGCGGTCACTTCGGCGCCGACGACGGGCTATGGCAGCTTCGCCCATTCGGCCGTGGGCCACTGCTTCGCGTTCAAGCTCACGAACGGGAAGGTCGGGGTGATCGAGATCACCGCCATCGGCCCGAGCGGCGGGGACACGAAGTACGACTTCAAGTACCGCGTCTTCTAGGCGAGCGCAGCCCGCCATGATCGCCCGACGCTTGGCTTTCCTCCTCGCATTCTTGGCTCTCGGCGCGGGATCCTTCGCGTCCGCGGGCCAGCTCAAGAAGACCAACAGCCTCGACGACGCGAGGGTCGCACTGCGCGACAACCAGGCTCTGGTCAACGGCCTCAAGGACAGGATGACGCCGCTGATCGAGGCCCAGAAGGACGCGTTGGCGATGAAGGCGGCTCTCGACGACATGACGCTGAAGCTCGAAAACGTCCGGGCCTCGAACAGACTCTCGGACGCCGTCTGGTTCGGGGACTGGATGGCCTCCGTGGCCCTCCTGACGACGGGCGGATTCGGCGTGCTGGCGGAGTCGAAGCTGGTGGCGACGGCGGCCAAGTACGTCCTCACGACTGCGGCCGTGAACAAGGCCGCGGACATGGCGGGCCTGGGCATCGGCAATGTCGCCACGTTCATCGACAAGTCCTATTCGAACCAGCAGGTGGGCCGGACCGCGGGCCGCGGAGGCGGGACGGAGTACGTCAAGCTGCAGCAACTCGCCGAGAACATCCGGCAGGCCTGGAAGAACCAGGGGCCGGGAGACAAGGGCCGGGACGCGGCGTTGAGCCAGATCAGCAAGATGATCATCGACTTGCAGGGAGACGTGGACACCGCCAATACCACACTCCAGCTCCAGATCGTCAATCTGGCCAAAGAAGCGGGCAAGTGGGAGACTGAGGGCGCGCAGATCCGATCCGAGCTCGATGAGTACGAGAAGAAACTGCCCCCCCAACTGCGCGACGAGAACGCGAAGCTCTTCGAGACCGGGAAGAAGGGCGAGGTGAAAGCGGTCAACCAGGACAGGCAGACCACCGTGCCTCCGCCGCCCGCCGCGCCCAAGGAGAGCGAGGAGGACAGGCGCCGCAAGCTGCAGGCGGCCATCGACAGCTACGTCAGCGCCGCCGCCAAGAAGGTGACCAACCTCAACCTCAAGGCCGACGCCGCCCTCGACGAGGCGATGAAGGCGTCTCTAGGCATGGGGCTGGACGCCGCCTACCCGTCCCAGCGGCTCTCCGAGCTGTCGCCGGATCCGCTGTGCGAGCGGTACGAGGACTGCGTCCGGCGCGAGAAGGCGGCCCGCCAATATGCCGAGGAGATCGACGGGCAGCGGAGGAAGACGCAGACGTATCTGTCCGATCTGGAGACCAAGGTGAAGCCCATCCTGAACGTGGACATCGCCGGCGTCCTCTCGGACTGGTGGGGCGTGTACAACATGTACAGGCCTCTCGGTTTCCAAGTGGCCAAGCCGACGGAGTTCACGACCCTCGGCGCGGTGGACACGTACCTCCGCCAGGGCGCTGCCGCGCAAGGTTTCCTGGCCCAGACCGACAAGTTCGGCCAGGAGGCGCTCGACGTGGCGGCCAGGGCCAAGGAGAAGCGCGGCCAGATCGTGACCGCCGCCGTGAAGTTCGGGGCCGAGCTCAAGCACGCCTATACCGACGCCCGGGAGGCCCGCCAGCTGTTCCGCTCCGAGGCCGAGAAGATGTACGACAAGATGAACGAGCTGGCCACCCCCGTCAACGGCATCTCGTGGCTGATCCAGTACGCGGCTTCCTACAACGGCGATAAAGACTTGGTCAGGCTGCGCAGAGAGATCGGCCCGATGGCCGGCTCGGCGCAGAAGGTGGACGACCTGCAGTGGGGGATCGCGACCCTCTACAACAACCTCTATCCGAGGCTGCGCAGCCTGCAGGCGATGGGTGACGATCCGCTCATGTCGGAGTACCAGTACATCGGGCGGTCGGGGGAATCCGAGGACAAGTCCGCGTGCTCCTCGCCTATCCCTGATACGAGCGAGATCTCCGCGGCGGCGTGCACGGGCTGCGCCTACGAGGACAACAAAAGCGTGACTCCCTTAGAGAGCCTGGTGTCCAGCGCGGCCATGATCAAACACAATGTGGTCAAGGCGCTTCGCGACGGGGAGGCGACCTTGTCCTACCTTGAGGACTCGGACGCGGAGAGCCTGAAGGTCCTGAACACCGCGATCGCCGCGCTCAAGGACGAATACGCCGGCGACCTGTCCGCCATGAAGACGATGACGGACGCCGAGTACACCGCCGCCATCGAGAAGCTCGACGCCCCCGTCAAGAAGGCCGAGCAGCAGCTCGACGCCATCCAGCAGAAGATCCGGCGCATGCCGTTCTTCGATGCGGACCCGCAAGACTTGAAGCCCGTCGACGTCAAGACGAGGCCCAGCCCGTATGGCCCGATGCCCGACGGGTACGCGCCGCTTCTATGGCAGACCGGCTTCCGCTCCAAAGCGGCCCAAGAGCAATACGACCAGCTGGAGAGGACGAAGAGCGAGTTCTGGAGCAAAGGCAAGGGCTATGAGATCTACGAGGCCCGCCGTATCGCCAGGGAGGTCGCGAAGCAGAACGCGGGCCCCGAGCCCGCCAGCTCCGAGGAGACCGAGAAGGTGCGGGCGTTCTACGACCGCTTCGCCAAAGCCTACGAGTCCCGCGACGACTCCGCGGTCATGAGCCTCGTCGCCAACGATTGGCACGCCGGCGACGGCACCTCGATGAGCGACCTCCAGGACAACCTGCGCCGCAGCTTCCGGATGTTCGACGAGATCTCCTTCCGTGTCGAGAATCTCCGGGTCAGCAAGCTCCTTCCCTACCACTATCAGGCGCAGTACGACGTGACCATCGTCAGCCGCATCTACAAGCGCAACCTCAAACACGAGGAGAAGTCCGCCGTCAGCGAAGAGGTGGGCTCCGACGCCTCGGGCAAGCTGAAGCTCGAAGGCACCCTCAACGGCCGCTACTGGTACGTGAAGTAGCCGGGGCTATTTCTCCTGCGTGGTCGGCCCGGAGGGTGTCCGGCTGCCCGGTCGTGCGCGCGAACTTGTCCTTGCCGGCGCTAGGGCTGCTGCTTGCCGAGCCTGTCGCGCTCGCGCGCAAGCCCTTCCAGCTGGCGGGCTTATTCCTGGACTAGGATGTTGCCGTTCAGCGTGCCGAAGCCGGAGAGGTTGATCCAGTCGCCGCTCTTCCAGCCGGAGACGTTGACCGAGCCCTGCGCGTACGTCGAGCCTACGTAGCGGCCGTCTTTGTAGACCTGGACGTTGACGTTCACCTGCACGAACTGGGAGACGTAGTTGCTGTTGACCCAGATCGAGACGCTCTGGTTGACGGTCGTGTAGCCGGTCTGGTAGCCGTCGCCCGTCAGGTTCGTGGAGCCGCTCAGGTTCACGTAGGCGTAGCTGGTGTTCTGCGGAACGAAAGTGTTTCCGCTCAAGTTGATGCTGCCGGAGAGGTGCACGTAGCGCGACGACTTGATATGGATCGGCTTGAAGTCGGAGAGGGCCTGGAATCCCTGCGCCCCGGAGAAGCTGATCGATTCCGGCGTTTCGGCCGCCTGAGAGAGCGAAACGAACAAGATGAGCGCGCCGGCAAGGGGGAAGAATTTTCTCATGCATCCAATTTAGCTCCCAAAAGGCCTCATCAACTAGGACCAAAGGGAGCCACGCGCCCTGGGACCAGGGTCCTAGGTTGTTGATGGCCGCCCTTGAAGCGGTCTTCAAGCCCGCCTCAACGAGCCGGCGGTGTTCTGGGATTCTGGTTGAAATTACAGGGCCTCTCTCTATACGCCGGCTTTCATGGAGCCCGGCGCCGTTTCCGGCCAAAATCATCATGCCATGAGAATCCACGCGCTCCTGCTTCTGGCCGCCGCCGCTTTGCCGGCCGCGATGGCAGCCGAGGCCCAGCAGATGCAAGAGGCCGACTCCGGCGGGCTGATCGGGGAGGGGGCTCCCCAGGGCGCCCTGGCCGCGGAGGGCGGCTTCGTCGTCCAGGCGGCGCCAGTGGCGGAGCAGGCCGAGCAGTCCGGCGCTGCCTATGGCCAAGGGGGCTACGGGTCGGCTGCCGCCCCGTCCTTCGGCTACGTCGAAGCGGCGCCCGAGGCTCAGAGCGACCCCTCTTCCCCGGCGCAGGCGACGGCCGGGGGCTCGCTCGAGGGCTGCGGCAACGAGCTGGCGCAGGTGCTGTATCGCGCGGGATTTCGCGGCGACAAGCTTCGGGAGGCGTGGGCGATCGCGATGCGGGAAAGCAGCGGCCAAGCGGACATCGGGCCGGGCAACCGGCATTTCAACGGCGCCGACTGGGGCTTGTTCCAGTTCAACAAGCCGAGCTGGGGACATGAGTCGTGGTGGGACGACAAGAAGATGCTGGACGCGGACTACAACGCATCCATCGCGTTCAAAATCTCAAAAGGCGGCAGCTATTGGTTGCCCTGGGGACTGACCGGCGACGGCAAGCCGAACGGGGCCCTCTACAAGAACGCCGGCTGGACCGACGCGCAGATACAGGCGTGGATCGTCGAGCCGTTCGATCGCTATTACGCCCAGTTCGGCTCCTTGTCGGCCGCCTGCCACGGTTGACTTGGACGGGCAGGACCTTCTCTCGCGCTAGAGGTCGAAAGTGGAGTCCTGCGCGACCGCGAAGCATTCCGGTCCGCTTCCTGATGTCGCGGTATGGCAGTGCGTCAGCACCGCCTGGAGCTTCGCATCCGCGCGGTCCTGGTCGTGATGGAAGAGCCCGAACCGCCTGACGCCGGCGCGCGTCGCCAAGTCGAGCGCGTCGATATAGACGGAATGCCCCCAGCCCTTCTTGTGCCGGTATTCCTCCGGCGTGTATTGGGCGTCGTGGAACAGGAGCTCGGCTCCGGAGCAGAACTTGACGTACTCCTCCATCGTCAGACCGCCGAGGTGCCGGTAGCCCAATTCGTTGTCGGTGAGGAATACGAAGCTCTTGCCGTCCTCGGTGAACTTGTAGCCGAGGCCTTGGTTCGGGTGGCTCAGGAGCACCGGCGCGACATGCACGGGACCGACGTCGAATTCTGCGACGCAGGAGTCGTTATAGGCGATGGATGCCTTGACGTCGTCGAGATTGACCGGGAAATACGGCGCTTTCAGCACCTTGGCGAGGATCGTCCGAACCGAATCTTGGGCGAACGGGCAGCCGAAGAGCCTGATCTTGGCCCGCTCGGAGTATAGGGGTTTGAAGAACGGGAAGCCCTGGATGTGATCCCAGTGAGCATGAGTGAATATCAGGTTCAATTCCGTCCGCCCCTGCTCGAGCAAGCGGTCCCCGAGCCGGCGGATACCGCTGCCCGAGTCGACGACGAGGGTGTCGCCGTTCTTGGCCTGGATCTCGAGGCAGGTGGTGTCCCCGCCGTAGACCAGATAGTCCTTTCCGGAGACCGCGATCGAGCCGCGGGCTCCCCAACAGGTGATCCTCATTATTGTCCCCCGGTGATTCTATCGCGCTATAGCCGGTAGGTCACCGCCGCTGACAGGACGTGCACGAAGCTATTGAAGCTGCCGCTGTAGCCCTTATTGTTCGCGACGCCGAACGGGTTGGCGGGGCCTGCTACCGTGATATGCCGGGTGTGGGTGAAGATGGCGTTGTACGCTCCGTCCAGGGTGAAGTCCTTGGCGAACTTCCAGCCGGTGCCGGCGGTCAGACCGTAACGCGGCAGGTCGAGGAAGGACGGGTCGAAGGTCCGCTCGGGCAAAGACGACGCCTGATAGTAGAAGCCGCCGCGCCAGCGCAGCGCGTCGTTCTGCTTGTACTCCGCGCCGAGGCCGAAGTTGATGGTCTTGCGGCCGTCGAACTGCTGCGGGTTATTGTTCTGGAGCACCGCGTCGATGGTCGAGCCTGGGGTCACGTTGGGGTAGACCTTGCCGAGCTGGCGCATCGAATAGAAATCGTACCAGGCCGCGTCGGCCTCGAGGAGCCAGCTCTCGTTCGGCATAAAGGCGTAGCCGATCTGGATGTTCTGCGGGAGGTACAGCGGCGCGGTCACGTCGGTCTGAAAGTCGTTGCCGCCGAAGACGGTCTTTGCGGTGCCGCTCAGGCCGACGAGCTGGACATTGCCGCTCAGGCCGATCTTCACCGAGCTGTGGTAAACGACGCCGATCTGATGGTGCTCGTTGGGCCGGTAGGTCAAGCCGAGGTGGTAGCCCCAGCCGTCTCCCTTCCCGTTGAGACGGGAGTTGGCGTCCGGGCCGGTCCCGGCTGCGACGGCCGCGCCGGCGTTCCCTGTCGCCTTGTACGTGAGATTGGCGTTGAGGCCCGCCACGTCGATCTTGTGTTCCAGGGAGCCTAAGATGGTGTTGTAGTAGTCCAGGCCCGCGCCGGCCGAGAGCGAATCCGACACTTTGTAGGCGACCGCCGGGATCACGTCGACGATGCGCAGGCGGGCGTCGGTGGCCGCGTAGCGCAGCGGGCTGTCGCCGTTCCAGTGGCTCTCCAGGCCGTAGGGCATTACCGCGGCCAATCCGACCGCGAGCCGGCCGTCCATGAGCTTCCAGGCGCCCGACACGTTGGGCACGACGGCGCTCGTGGAGCCCGCGCCGGTGACCTGCCCGGCATCGTTGGTGTACTCCGGCCGCGCGTTGAGGTAGCTGAGGCCCACCGTGACCATGTTCTGCTGCGCAACGGGAGTTTCATTCGAAGCCTCCGTGGGAAGTCGTGCTGACCGCCCTTTCTAACAGTTGCGCAACCGCTGCGTCAAACAAGTTGCCCTTCTTGGCGAGGCGAGCCGCTGCGCCGCCGACGAGCGGCGCTACGGGGCTCCCCGGATAGTAGGCGCCATCGCTAGGTGGTATAATAGTTAGGGACCTTACTAATGGCCACCTATTTCCTCGCCAACCTTCCGCGTCGCGAGCTGCTCGAGCGGCTCAGGACGGCGTATCCGGGGATGGACGTCGACGCCGTCGAGGCGTACAACGCCGTCTTGCGTACGGCCCACACCTGGCTGGAGCGGACCGACCGGGACCTGCGCCGGCGCGGGCTGTCCCAGGCGAAGCTCCGCATCCTGGCAGCGATCCATCGCTCCAGCGGCGGCTGCCTCGCCCCGCATGAGATCGCCGAGCAGCTGGGGGTCACCCGGCCTACCGTCACGGGGCTCCTCGCCGGGCTCGAGCGCGACGGCCTCATCGAGCGCGAGAGCTCTTCGGAGGACCTGCGGCGGCAGGTGGTGCGCTTATCCGCCCGCGGGCGCAAGGTGGTGGAGCCGCTGTTCCGCGAGCGCCTGCAGAGGGTGCAAGAGGCGATGTCGACGCTGGACCGGAGGGAGAAGGTGAAGCTCGTCCAGCTCCTGTCGAGGCTGGGGCAAGCTTGACCGGCCTTCGCGAGACCGCGCGTTCGGCGGCGGCCTGCCTGGCTCTTCTGGGGCTCGCGTGCGGCGCTTCGGCCGAAACCGCGAAGCCGGCGCCGGCCTCCGCGAGCTCGGCGACGGCGCCCGCGGCCGTCGAGCTGAGCCTGAGCGACTGCGTGAGCCTGGCGATCCAAAACAACTTGTCGGTGCGCTTGGCGAAAGCCGCGACAGCGGGGGCGCGCGGGCGCGTCTTGCAGGCGGCCTCCTCTCTTTTGCCGCGACTGACCGGCTCCGTCGGCGAGACGCGGATCTTCCGATCGGACCTGCCGGCGATGGGTTTTGGCGGAGGAGCTCTCCCCGGCATCCCCGAGTTGATCGGGCCATGGAACGATTTCGAGGCGCGCATCCGCTTGGTCGCCCGGATCTTCGATCTGCCCTCGATCTTGCGGCTCAAGTCGACGAATGCCGGCGACCGCGCCGCGGCGATGGAGGAGAGCTTGGCGACGGAGCAGGGGCACGGCGGCGGGCATCGACGTGGCGCGGGCCAAGACGCGCGAGGTGGAGCAGAAGCTGGCGCTCTTGGAAGCCCGCAACGCGGCCCAAGAGGCGGAGGTCCGATTGCAGCGCGTAGTCGGCCTCCCGCTGGACCGCGGCGTCACCCTTAAGGAGGAGCCGACTTTCGCTCCCGCCGAGCCGCCGGCGACCGAGGCCGCCCTGAACGACGCGCTCGCCGGCCGCTGGGAGCTGCGCATCGCCGACGAGCGGGTCGCCGCGGCGCGGGCGCAGTGGCGGGCCGAGCAGTCGGAGCGGCTTCCATCGATCGTTTTGACCGGCGACGGGGGGCTCAGCGGCCCCGATCCAGACAGCCGGGCCCGGCTCACGGGCTCGGCCGGAGCCGCCCTGCAGGTGCCCTTGTTCACCGGCCGCGGCATCGAGGGGCGCGTCCGCGAGGCGGACAGCCGCCGCGCCTCGGCCGAGTCGATGATCGTCGACCTGCGCGCCCAGGTCGAGGAGGACGTGCGCCTGGCCTTGATCGATCTGCGAGCGGCAGTCGAGCGCGTGGACACGGCGTCCGAGGCGCAGCGGCTGGCCGAAGACGAGCTCGACATGGCGCGCGACCGGTTCACGGCGGGCGTGGCGGACAACGTGGAGCTGTTGAATTCCCAGACCGCTCTGACGCACGCCCGCAACGTCCGGATCTCGGCCTTGGCTCGCTATCAGGTCGCGCGAGCCAGCTTCGCGTTGGCCCGGGGCCGGATGAGGGCGTTCCAATTTTAGGGGGAAGTCATGGATTCCGCTACTGAAGCAGGAGGGCTGAGCCAGCCGCATGTGCTGCCCAAACATACCGCAGGGGCGGCCGTTGTGACCGGCCTCGGAGCCCACGCGCACAAGCCGCGAGGACGCCACCGGGTCGCGTTGGCAGTGGCCATCGTCTTGGGCATCGCCGGCATCATCTTCGGCGTGCGCTACTGGCTTTACTCCCGAGTCCACGAGGACACCGACGACGCCTTCATCGATACGCACGTCATCATGATCTCGCCCAAGGTCGAGGGGCAGGCGTCCAACGTCTACGTGAGCGACAACCAGCAGGTGAAGCTTGGCGACCCTCTCGTGGACATCGACCCGATCGATTATCAGGTCAAGCTGGGGCAGGCGCGCGCGGAGGTGGTGGCGGCCGAGGCCGAGGCGCGCAAGGCGGCGGGCGACGCGGGGAGCGCCAAAGAGCTCTTCGCCAAGGACCGCGTTTCCCGGCAGTCCTACGACCACGCGGTGGCGGAAGCCGACGCGGCCAAGGCCCAGGCCGAGCTGGCTCGCAAGAAGCTCGAGGCCGCCGAGCTGAACCTCTCCTATACGCGCATCGCGTCCCCGAGCGCGGGGAAGGTGACCCGCAAGTCGGTGGAGCTCCGTTCTTACGTCCGAATAGGTCAGCCGCTCATGGCCATCGTTCCCAACCAGGTCTGGGTGACGGCGAATTTCAAGGAGACCCAGCTGACCCGCATGCGGCCCGGTCAGAAAGTCGAGATCCATATCGACACCTATCCTGACCGCGCGTTCGCCGGCCACGTCGACAGCATCCAGGCCGGAACCGGGGCGCGCTTCAGCCTCCTGCCTCCCGAGAATGCCACGGGCAACTACGTGAAGGTCGTTCAACGCGTGCCGGTGAAGATCGTTTTCGACGATCCGCCCGAGAAGCTCCCGCCGCTGTCGCCCGGCATGTCGGTGGTGCCCGCGGTCGATCTTCGCTAGCCGATGGCGCAGGCGTCGCAGGCTGAATGGCGGCCGAGCCACCATCCGTGGCTCGTCACGATCTCGGTCCTGTTGGCGACCTTCATGGAGGTGCTCGACACCACCATCGTCAACGTGGCGCTTCCGCATATCGCGGGCAACCTCTCGGCCACCATCGACGAATCGGCATGGGTGCTGACCAGTTATCTGGTCTCCAACGCCATCGTCCTCGTCGCCGCGGGCTGGATGAGCAGCATCTTCGGCCGCAAGCGGTATCTGGCATTCTCCGTCGGGATATTCACCGTCTCTTCGGCCTTGTGCGGCATGGCCCACAGCCTGCCCCAACTGGTGACCTGCCGCATCCTGCAGGGCCTGGGCGGCGGCGGCCTGCAGCCCCTCGCCCAGGCGGTGCTCCTGGAGAGCTTCCCCATCGAGGAGCGCGGCGTGGCCATGGCCGCCTACGGCATGGGCATCGTGGTGGCGCCCATCATCGGCCCGACTTTGGGCGGCTGGATCACGGACCACTACTCCTGGCGCTGGCTCTTCTACATCAACATCCCCATCGGGATGCTGGGCCTGTTCCTGCAGCAGATGTTCCTGGAGGACCCGCCGTACCTCAAGCGCGTGGAGGGCTCACGCATCGATTTCATCGGCTTCGGGTTGATGGCGCTCGGCGTGGGTTTGCTGCAGCTGGTGCTGGACAGGGGCCAGGAGCTGGACTGGTTCAGTTCGCTGGCGATCCGGTGGGGGGCGGGGGGCGCGGTGGCGTTCTTGATCTTCTTCGTCTTCTGGGAGCTTCGGCAGAAGCACCCCGTGGCCAACCTGCGCCTCTTGGCCAACCGCAACTTCGGCCTGGGGAGCGTCTTCGTCGGCGTGCTCGGGGCGGTCCTCTACGGGACCACGGCGTTGCTGCCCATGCTCATGCAGAGCCTCATGGGCTATCCCGCGCTCCAGTGCGGGCTCGCCATGACCCCGCGAGGCATCGGGTCCATGGCCTCCATGTTCACGGTGGGACGACTGACCAAGATAGTGGATAACCGCCTGTTGCTCATGTTCGGTTTCGCCGGCATCGCCGCGACGATGTGGATCCTTAGCGGCCTCAACCTCGATGTCGCCCCGCGCAACATCTCCTGGCCGCTGGTCCTCAACGGCTTCAGCATGGGATTCATCTTCGTTCCCCTGACGACCCTGACTATGGCGACCTTGCGTCAGGACGAGATCTACCAGGCGACGAGCATCTTCGCGCTGATGCGCAACATCGGCGGCAGCATGGGGATCGCCGCCTTGGTGGCGATGAACCTCCGCCGCGCCCAGGTCCATCAGGTGACCCTGGTCTCGCACCTGACGCCGACGAGCCTTCTCTTCCAGGATCGACTCGCCGGCCTCTCCTCGACCTTGGGCGACCTGGGCGTGCCCGCTTCGATGCAGGCCGCCTACGGGCTCATCTATAGGACCGTGCTGCGCCAGGCGATGCTCCTGTCCTTCATGGACGTGTTCCGCGCTTTGGTCTGCATCTGTCTCGTCTGCGCCCCGCTCGCCTTCCTCTTCGAGCGCGGCCGCCGGCGGGCTCCGGTCCTGGTCGAGTAGCGCGGCGAATTGGTACAAAATAAGCTTGATGACGGAACGGCTCATCCGCGCCCGCGCTTTTCTCTTCTCTCTTGCCTTGGCCGCCTGCTTGCTCGCGCCCGCCGGGTGCGCCGCGAGGCGAAAGCGCAAGGCCGCGGCCTCGTCGCGGGTGCCGGCGGCCTTCGCGGTGACGAAGACGACCGCTGCCGCCTCCGGCGTCGTCCCGCCGCCCTTCACCGTCCATCCCTCTTACGCGGGAGCGCCGTATCCCGCGCCGTTCTTCGTGAACATCAACCAAGTCTTGGCCCTCTACCTCGACGCGTTGCAGAAAGACCCCGCCCTCGCGAAGGCTTACGATGGCTACTACCGTCAGCAGACGCGCACCTTCGAGCAGTTCTGGCGGGCGTTCAAGCAGCAGACGGACCGCATCGGCGACATCGCCTCGATCTACCCGGCGACCGCCTTGCCGATGGGCGCGTACAAGACGGTCCGGGGCGCCATCGGGCAAGGCGAGAGGAATCTGAAAAGAGAGCTGTCGAAGGATGAGGAGGTCGCCAACGCGGTGAACTACGACATCCGCCTGGCGATGCGGAAGGTGGCCCAGGAGGGCCGCGTTCAGGTCCTCTACGACTCCTCGGGCGGCAACCCCGCATACGTGGACCCTCTCTGGGACCTGACGGACTCGGTCACCAAGACCCTGTTCAAGGCGAAAGCCGGCGAACTGGCCGAGCTTCCGGCCGCCGCCAAGGCGCCCTAAGTAGAGATGCGCTTCTTCCATCTGCCGCTCATCGCGTCGCTGCTCGGATGGCCCGCCGCCGCTCTTGCTCAAAAGAACCAGCCTGACGTTCGTTTCGAGGATAGGCTTCTCCTGACGATTCCCGGAGGGGCGCTCTCTTACAGCGTGTCCGTGAGCCCGGACGGACGGCGCGCGGGGGTGGGAGAGCATTTCAGCCCGACAGGGCAAGTGGCCGCGCATCGGGCGAGGGAGTCGGGCAGGGAGTTCATCGTCATCGACGGAAGCAAGGGCGAAGAATTCGATTCTGTCGAGGCGCCTCAATTCAACCCCGATGGAAAGAGGGTCGCCTATTGGGCGAAGAAGAGCGACAAGTGGTTCGTGGTCGCTGGTTCCAGCAGGAGCGAGGAATCCGAGGATTTGAATCGGCTCGTATTCAGCCCGGATGGGAAGACGCTCGCCTATTGGGTGACGCAGCGCGGGAAGCATTACGTCGTGGTAGGGGGCGAGAAGGGCCCCGGCTTCGACTGGATCGATTCGCTGGTGTTCCGCCCCGACGGAAAAGCCGTCGCCTACTGGGCGAGGCGAGACGGGAAGCGCTTCGTCGTAGGCGGCGACGAACGGAACGACGAGTTCGCGGATTTCAGCGAGAGCCGCCGTATCGTCTTCAGCCCCAACGGGTCGAAACTGGCGTATGCGGCGAAGATGGATGGGAAGTGGCTTGTGGTCGTGGGGAATGGGAAGGGCCGGCGGTTCGATTGGGTGGGTGACCCGGTCTTCAGCGCCGACGGCAAGAGGGTGGCGTATAGCGCGAGCCTGGGCTACAAGGCGAATGAGCGCAAGACGCTTTCGCAGGGAAAGTGGTTCGTAGTGGACGGCGACCTCAAGGGTGAGGAATTCGACGGCGTCGGCGATCCCGCCTTCAGCCCCGACGGGAAGATCATGGCCTACACGGCGGGCAAGGGCCGCAAGTCGTTCGTGGTCGTGGACGGCAAGAAGGGGGAGGAGTTCGACGGCGTCGGCCAGCCCGTCTTCAGCCGGGACGGGAAGACTATCGCCTACTGGGCCAATCTAGGCGGTGAGTTCAGCCCGGATCATGGCCGGGTGACGGGCGGCAGATGGTTCGTGGTCATTGGAAAGCAGAAGGGAGAGGAGTTCGACGCCGTGGATGACCTCGTCTTCAGCCCTGACGGAAAGGTCTTGGCCTACGTCGCTCAGAAGGCCGGCGAATCGTTCGTGGTCTCGGGCGATCAAAAGGGACAGGGATTCGATCACGCGTGGCCGCCCGTGTTCAGCCCCGACGGAAAGAAGATCGGCTACGGCGCGCAAAAGGGCCGCAACATCTATTGGAAGACGATGGACGTGAAGTAGGCCCGCATCGGCTGTCCTAGCTGCGCTGAGAAACCCTGTCGTTGTTCCCTCGCGTTCGGGAGAGGGAGAGCGAAAGACTCTATCAGCACCCTGCGAGATCGTTGTCGAGCATCCGGCCGATCAGCTCGCGCACGCCGGCGCCGGCGGCTCGCGAAAGCTTGAGGCGGGCGCGCTCGCGCAGGGCGGGCAGCGCGTTCGCCACCGCCGCCGAGACGCCGCAGCGTTCTAAAAAGGAGCAGTCGTTCTCGGCGTCGCCCACGCCGACCGTCTCCGCCGGCGTCAACGCGAGTTCCTCCAGCGCGGCCGCGAGCCCGGTCCCCTTGTCGACCCCCGCGGGGAGCACCATCACCGAGCCCTTGTTGAGGATCAACCGCAGGTCGAGGCCGCTCGCGTTGATGGCGTCGCGCACGGCCGCTTCGTACGGAAGGCGGGTCGCGACGATGGCGCGGCCCATGTCGAAAGACACGCCGCGGCGCTTAAGCTCTCCCAGAAACCGTTCGGGCGGCGGCCCGGCCAACGAGATGCTCTCGCCCGATTGGGGCCGGTGGAGAAGGGCGCCGTTCTCGGCCACGATCCGGTCGCAGACCTGCGGAGCTTCCGGGAAGATACGGAAGAGGTCTTCGAGGACGCGTCCGGTCACAAGCAGGAACCGCCGGCCGCTGTCGCGCAGACGCTTTACGTCGAGCAGCGTCTCCGCCTCGACGCGTCCCTCGGACGCGAGCGTCCCGTCGTAGTCGCAAGCCAGCGCCAGGGTGAGCATCGGCTGATGACTATACCGCGCGGGGAGGGGCTCAGCCCTTCACGCGCTTGGCGGGGTTGCCGGGCGCCTGCGTCCGAATATCCACGCGCCCAGATATGCGGTCATGATGGCGGGGATCGAGAGGACGGCGAAGACGATGAGGCCCAAGGGCATGAGGTTTCCCGTCGGGTTCTGGATGAACGCCACGCCCGCTTGCGAGAACAGAACGAGCAGGCCCCAGCGCCACGGCCGCGCCGGCTGGATCGCTCCCGCAACGGCCGCAGCGAGGACGGCGAGCGGTATGCCCGCTTTGAAATACAGGGCGCAGTCCCAAGCCTCGCGACGATGGCCCAGCTTTTCGATCACGAGCCAGATCGCCGCCCCGGTGAGGACGGTGATCACGCAAGCTGTCTTTGTTTCCCGTTCCATCGAAGCAGTATAGCGCGGTTCTTCGCTCTCGGCGCGCGAAAAATTCTTGTGATATCCGGTCGCTACGAGTATCATCTTCATCCTCCATGAAGATCAACGAACGCCTCGATTCGCTGCCGCTGTCCCGCTTGCATTGGAACATCGTCGCCGCCTCGGGGATGGGGTGGATGTTCGACGCCGCCGATTCCGGGCTGGTCTCCTTCGTGCTGGCCGTCCTGGCCAAGGAGTGGGCGCTCTCCCCCGTGCAGGTGGGCCGCGTGGGCAGCATGGGGCTGGTGGGGATGTTCGCGGGCGCGGTGCTGGTGGGACTCTTGGCCGACCGGTTCGGCCGCAAGCTCCTGTTCCAGACCACGCTCATCGTCTTCAGCGTCGCGACCGGGCTTTGCGGCCTGACCGGCACGTACGGGGCGCTGTTGGCCATGCGCTTCTTGGTGGGCTTCGGGCTCGGCGGGGAGCTTCCGGTCGCCAGCACCCTGGTGACGGAGTTCGCGCCGAAGGCGCACCGCGGCAAGATGGTGGTGATCCTCGAGAGCTTCTGGGCCTTCGGCTGGGCCTTGGCCGCCGTCGTCGCTTTCCTATTCATCCCGCGCTTCGGCTGGCGCATGGCCTTCTTCTTGGGAAGCCTGCCGGCGCTCTACGTCCTGTACCTGCGCCGCTTCGTGCCGGAGTCGCCCCGGTTCTTGGAGGCGGCCGGCAGGTTCGAGGAGGCCGTGGCGGTCGTTCGCCGAGTGGAAGCGGCTTGCGGCCAGGCGCCCGCCGAGCTGGAGCCGTCGGGGCGGGAGCCGGCCTCAACGGTCGGGCTGGGCGCCTTGTGGTCCGCGGGCATGGCGCGGCGCACGGCGATGCTGTGGCTGTTGTGGTTCTCCATGATCTACTCGTACTACGGCATCTTCATCTGGCTGCCCTCGCTGCTCGTGGCCTCGGGCTTCGGCATGGTCAAGTCCTTCGCTTACGTCCTCATCATGACGGCGGCCCAGGTGCCCGGCTATTTCAGCGCGGCGTGGCTGGTGGACCGCTGGGGCCGCAAGCCCACCTTGATCGCCTACATGGCCGGCTGCGTGGTCAGCTCCCTCGCTTTCGGCCATGCGGTCGCGGCGCCCTCGGTCATCACGTGGGGATGCCTCATCTCCTTCTTCAACCTCGGAGCCTGGGGCGTGGTGTACACCTACACGCCGGAGAGCTACCCCACGGCCCTGCGGGGCACGGGCTCGGGTTGGGCTTCGGGCATCGGCCGCGTGGGCGGCATCATCGCGCCCCTGGTGGTCGGCTGGATCATGAGCCGCTGGCCGGGCCGACAGGACTTGGTGTTCCTGCAGTTCGCGCTGGTGGTGCTGGCGGGGCTGGCCGCCGTGGTCGGCCTGGGCGAAGAGACGAAAGGGCGCAGCCTCGAAGAGATCGCGGTTTAATTCGTCCTCGCCGAAGCCAGCAGGAGCTTGCGCGAGTTGAGCCAGAGGTCCGCGTAGTCGCCCCGCGTGCCGTCGGCGCGCAGGAAATCGGCGCCGGCGCGCCGGGTGATGTCGGTGCCCTGGCCGTCGAAGGCGTTCTGGCGTACGTTCTGGTTGGCGGAGAGGCCGATCTCCACGATGCCGGCCTGCGCCAGGGACACGGCCGGGCTCAGAAAGCCGCCCACGCGGACCTTGAGGCCGTAAGACCGTTCGAGCGCGGCCAAGTCGGCGGCCCCCAGCCGCATCTCCTTCAGGACGGCCGGGGCGAGGACGTTCTCGCGCACGGCTTTCTTCACCAAGCCGTTGAACGCCTCGAAGCCGTCGGTGAACCCGTCCGGCCGCAGGTCGCCATCGAGGTCGGTCGCCGCGCTGAACAGCTCCATCGGCCCGCCGCCGGAGACGGCGTCCTTGTCCGAGTCGAAGACCATCAGCCCCGCGCCCACCGGCAGGTCGGCGATCGTGCGCGGGCGGCCGCTCCCGTCGAGGTCGAAGTCGACCAGCTTGCCGCTCGCCTTGAAGCCGTTGCCCGCCAGATCGAGCACCAGCGGATCGTACTTCAGCGTCTCCTGCGTGCCGTTGTCATAGGTGACCTTGAGCAGGCCGGTAGTGCAGTTCTTCTGGTGGCCCTCGCAGACGATGTCCATCGTATTGACCTTGCGCCCCTTGGCGGCCGCCACCATATCGGCGTACTGGCGCGCATTCTGCGCCCAGGTGTTCTCGACGACCGGATGCAAGCGCGCCTGGGCACTCCGGGCCTCCTCCGTCAGCCAGCGTCCCACGGCGGCGGCGGCGCGGCCGCGCGAGGCGGCCAGAAGAGAGGTGATGAGCGGGAAGAGCCTCGGCTTGATCTTGTCTTCGATCGAGAGGATCGGGCCGCGATAGGCGCGGGGCTGGGCCGCGGTGGGCGCGGCGGCGGGCTTCGCTGCCACGATGACGACCTGCACGGCGGGCGCCTTGGCCGCGGCGAGGTCGAGCAGGGAAAGCGGCACGAGGCCGTCCTCGTACTGGGGCGACATCTCCTGGGGCGCGAAAGGCGTGAGCACCTCGGGAGCCGCGGGGGCGGCCTCCGGAGCGGCGGCAACCTGGGCAGCGGCGGCCCCGACCTGGGGCGCGGCTTCCGGCGAAGGCGAGGCCGGCTCTTCCTTCGGCGTGAAGACCATGAAAGAGGTGATGCCCGCGGCGAACAGCGCGGTCGTGATTGCGGCGAGATGCACGCCTGGAACTCTCGGGCACTCAGCTGGAGCCGGGCTGTACGCGAGCGCTTCCCTTGCCGCCACGGTCTCCGCTTGCGTGTTCATTTCATCCTCCCGTCGCTACAAGGTTAGCGGAGGGTGGTTAAAGCCAGGGCGAGAATAAGTAAAGATTCGGTCAAATCGGCGGCGGTTCTTGAAATAAGCTAGGAAATAATGGATAAATCCGATTTCCAGTTTCTTTCGACGATACGCGGGCCGGATGACCGCACACTTCTCCTATGAAACTCTGTCACGCTCTGGCCTGCGCCGTCCTCGTTTTGAGTCCCTGCGCCGCTTTCTCCGACACCTGCGATGTCCATTGCGACCGGCGCGATCCGGCGCAGGCGGTCGGGGACCGGCACGCCGCGTCCGCAAAGGTGTGGTCGCGCCAGATCGTCCTGCACGTTTCAGACGCCGACGACATGGCGTGGGCGAGCATCGACGAGGGCGACCGCGGAGACGAGGTCTGGCTCGACCGGTCTTGGAACGCCGGAGCGGACTGGGAGTCGAAAGTCGGACACACCGAGGTCCCGGAAGGTCAGCGCGGCTGGCGCACGTTGATGTATACGGTGAACGATCCGTCCCATAAGCGGGTGGGCGCGGTGCGCGCCTGCGGAAAGGCCGGCGACCGTCCGGAGGTCGCCTGCACCTCCTGGGCTTCCTCGATGCTTGATGGAGACGCTCCGGCCTCGGTCGCGGCGACGGCACTCATGCAGCTCTACGATAGGGGGGACGGCAACTGGCCGAAGAGCTGGTGGATCGCCGCCAACGCCCTCACGGCGATGATCGATTACATCTCGCGCAGCGGCCACGGGCGTTATCGCTACGTCATCGACAGGACTTTCAGCGCCAACAAGGGGGCCGAGGGCGGCAACTTCACCAACAAGTTCATCGACGACACCGGCTGGTGGGGCCTCGCCTGGGTCCGCGCCTACGACCTGACGAAGGACCCTCGCTACTTGGACATGGCCAAGCACGACGCGGATTTCATGTACAAGACTTGGGACAAGACCTGCGGCGGCGGGGTCTGGTGGAGCACGGACAGGAAATACAAGAACGCCATCCCGAACGAGCTGTTCCTCAAGCTCGCGGCCTCCTTGCATAACCGCATCCCCGGCGACGCGAAGTACCTGACCGAGGCCCGGCAGGAATGGGAGTGGTTCAAGGCCATCGGCATGATCAACGCCCAGGGCTTGGTGAACGATGGACTGACTTCCGACTGCCGCAACAACCGCGGACAGACATGGACGTACAATCAGGGCGTGGTCCTGGGAGGGCTCGCGGAGCTCTATCGCGCCACCGGAGACAAGACGCTCTTGAGCGACGCCGGCCGCATCGCGGACGCGGCGACCGCGCGCCTCGCCGCCGGCGGGGTGCTGAGGGAGCCTTGCGGCTCGAACTGCCGCGGCGACGCATTGGCCTTCAAGGGGATCTTCGTCCGGAACCTGTACGAGTTCTCGCGGACCGCCGGCTCGAAGAAATACGACGCCTTCTTGAGGCGTCAGGCGACGTCGCTATGGACGCGCGCCTGCGACGCCGACGGGCGGTGCGGCTCCGATTGGTCGCGGCCGTTCGATTTCCTCGACTTGGGAAACCAGCAGAGCGCGCTGGACGCCCTCAACGCCGCGCCGTAGGAGCTGAGGCCGACTCCCGGTTCGAATCCTGGTCCCGCAGCCATTTTGCAGAATGAAGCCCTTCGGCCGACAGGTCGAAGGGCTCGCTGTATGTGAAGCAGACACGAGTCGGGGCCGGGTAGGGCGCTACTTGGTCGGTGATACCGCCGCTGACCCGCGTACCGGTGGGCATGCCGGTGAGACTCTACCGCCGTCGACCGGCGTGCCGACGAGCATGCCGGTGAGGTCGGCGACGCTGGTGGCATCGGCGGTGGTGGCCGGGCTGCCGGTGATGGTGCCGCTGGCCGGCGTGCCGACGAGCATGCCGGTGAGGATCGTGGCGCTGTCGGCGCTGGCGGCACGAGCGGCGGCCGCGTTGCGGGTGATGCCGCGCCTGACCGGAGTACCGATGAGCATGCCCGCGAGGCTCGTGGCGTTGTCGGCATGGGCGGCGGCGGCCGCGCTGCCGGAGATGCTGGTGGCGCCAGCGGCGTTGTCAGCGTGGGTGGCGGCGGCCGCGTTGCCGGTAAAGCTGACGCTGGCTTGCGCGCCATGGGCTGGATCCCGCCCGCCATTGACCAGCAAAGCAACGAAGAGCAGGAGCGAACTCGCGGCGTGAAGCCGACGAGGCGGGCGGGCGTCCGTGTGTGGCGTGGAAGTTCCCTCCGAGGAAAAGAGTAACAGCGGGGAGCGGGCTCGTCAAGAGGCCTCGGACAGGGGCCTCGGACCGTTTCAGCCTGCGCCGCCGGCGCTTCGGGCGCCGATTACTTCAGCAACCCGAAAGCCGCGGCCAGCTGCTTGTCCATCGCCAAGCGCTTGGCGGCCTGCGGCTCGGAGCGAGCTTCCTCGATGGCCCTCGCCTCGTTCGCGACGACGACGTCCGGCTCGATGCCGCGCTCGAGCCACCGCTGGCCCTTGGGACCGTACAGCACGTTGAGGACATAGGTGAAGCGATAGCCGTTGTTGAGACGAGCGATGGGCTTGACCGTGCCGATTCCGTGCGTCGTCGTCCCCACGATCTTGGCCCGCCCGTTGTCCCGCAGCCCGGCGGCGAAGCTCTCGCCGCCGCAGGAGGTGTCGCCGTTCGCGAGGATCACCAGCGGCGTCGCCGTGTCGCCCTGCGCCTCGCAGAAGTAGGGCACTGCGACGCGGTCGTGGCCGGCGCTGGAGCCCTGCAAGGTCCCCTGGGCCAAGAACCGGCAAGACAAGAGGCGAGCGACGTCCACGGTGCCGCCCGGCGCGCCGCGCACGTCGAGGACGATCCCCCGCACCGAAGCTTTGGCGAGCTTCTTGAGCTCGCGGTCCATCTCGCCCACGGCCACCGCGCTGAAGTTGAGCACGCGCACGACGCCGACCCCGTCCAGCACCTCGGACCGCACGTCCAAAGCCTCCAGCTTGCGGATGACCATGGACACGTCGAAATCATTGCTGCCGCGCCGGATCCTCAGCGTGAACCGGGTGCCCTCAGGCTTGAGGATCATGCCGCGGACGTCATCCATGCTCTTGCCGGTCAGCGGAGAACCGTCGATCCCAATCACCACATCACGCAGCCGCAGTCCGGCTTCCTCGGCCGGGCTGTAGGGGGTCACGTCGGAGATGACAAGCCAGCCCTCCTGGAGCCCGAAGGTCACGCCGATAGACGTCATCTCGCCGCTGGTCCAGGCGTTGAGCTGCGCGTTGGCCTCGGGCGGCCACAGCTGGAGCAGCTCCTTCTGCGTCGCCGGCGAGAGTTGGCGCAGCACGCCGCTGAGCGCCGCGTAATAGATGACCTCTTCGGTCAGATCGGCTTTGTTGTAAGAGTCCTTCTGAAGGATCTCGACGGCCTGCTGGAAGGCGGCTTTCGCGTGGGGGAAGGGCCGGTCGAGCTTGATGGAGATGGCCGGCGGACGATCGGGGTTCGGGCCATGCGTGAAGTATGAAATATTTTGCCGTGCCTAGCGCCAATGCCGGTTAGCAGGCCGCTGAAAAAGCCTCGCGAGGGCTCCTGAAGGGCTGAGCAGATTCATCTGTCGCCCAGGTTCGAATACTGCCAACGACGGGCAGCGATTCTAGACGACCCGCACCAAGAATAAGAAAAGCCCTCCATCGCTGGCGGGCCTTTCTTTTTCTTGGTGCGGGTTAACTCCGCTCACCGGGGAGCCGCATTTTATACCGACTTGGTCTTTCGGGGAGACATCCGTAACAAGAAAGAAAAACGTGAGCCTTTCCCCGGGCTCCCCTCGATTTCGATGCTGCTGTCATGGGCCTCGATGATCTGCTGGGCCAGCGACAGTCCGACGCCGAACCCTTTCATGGTCATTTTCTTCCCGCTTTCCGACCGGTAATGGCCGCTCAAGATCTTGACCCGGTCTTCCACGGAGACCCCGATGCCCGTGTCCTGCACGTAGATGCGATAATGCCCCGGGCGAGATTGTTCGGCAAGAATCCCAAGAACGATGCGGCCGTTTTCAGGCGTGTACTTGATCGCGTTGCTCAGCAGATTGCTGACCACCAAGGTCAGGCAGGCCTTGTCAGCGAGCACCGGCTGAAGATCATCCGGGAGCTCCAAGGACACTCGAAGCGCCTTTTTTTCACAAAGCAATTCCATGCACTTGATGACGTTTCTTAGAATCTCCGCGGCATCGGTCGCCGTGAAGTTGATGGCGAGTTTTCCGGCTTCCAGGCGGCCCATATTGAGCAGGTTTTGGGTGGCACGGGTAAGCCCATCGATGTTGGTAACGATCATGTCAAAGAATCTTTGGTTCTCCTTGAGCCATCCTGGTGGAATATTGTCCTTCAGAAGAAAGGTGGCGATCCTTATGATCGCGAGAGAATTGCCGACCTCGTGGCTCACAACCGAGACGAGGTTGGTCTTGAACTTGTTGAGGTCCTCCGCTTGTCTGTGCAGCAGGCGGACCTCCAACATGTTGCGAATCCGCATCAACACCTCGGGCAGATCGAACGGTTTGCTGATGAAATCCTTCGCGCCGCACTGCAGCGCCCGCAGCTTGTGTGCCGGTTGGGCGGTAATGACCAGCACCGGAAGATAGCCTCCGCTCTCTATCTCCTTCAAGCCCTCCATTACCTGGAAACCATCCATGCTCGGCATTTCGAGATCGAGCAAAATCAAGTCGTAGTCATTCTTGCTGTGAAGCTCGCAGACCGCTTCCGGAGCCATCGTGGAGGTGATGGCGACATAGCCCGCATCGCGCAGCATCCGCTCAAGGAGACGGACATTGGCTTCCGTATCGTCTACGATCAGGACCTTGCCTTGAAGGATGTCGGATGGGCTTATCATGAGAATCCTGCCGCCTTAATCGTCCTGGCCGGTCAGCGCTAGGATGGCCATCGCCACAGCAGAGGTTTGCTGGATCTTGAGCACATCAAGACCGCTCATTCCGGCATGACCATATCCAGCAATAGTCTATTGCTTATGATCGATTTTCTGACTGTACCACCTCCGACAACCTGCGTCTATACGGACTTATACTTGGAATGGGGCGTATGACTCCCACCGGGATTCGACCCTTCCTCCGAGAACCGGGCCAATCCGATCAAAAGCAGCAATTAAATTAAACGCGCTTTCGGTCAAAAAAGTCCGAAAGCCGTCAAAAGAAGGGCAGACTCAACGTCAAATTGGCCGAGCTTTCGGGGGGAACGTCATCGGGACTTGCCTTCAAGGGGGACCTCTTCAGTCCCGTCCTTGTCGGTTCGATGGATCTCGGCGCCGGCGGCCTTGAGCCGCGACAACGCCCCTTGTGTGGGGTGGCCGTAGTCGTTGTACTTGCCGACCTCGATGTAGGCTTCTTTCGGCTTCACCTTCTTCAGGAAGAGCTCGGAAGAGGAGTACTCGCTGCCGTGGTGCCCGACCTTCAGGATATCGGACTTGAGGCCTTTGCCGTAGGTCTGCTCGAGTCGGGTCTCGACCTCCCCCTGGGAGTCTCCCATGAAGAGGGCCGAGGAGTTCTGGCGGCTGATCTTGAGGACGATGGAGCAATTATTTAGGAAAGCGCCGGTATCGGGCTTGTGCATGGAGGACTTGTCCCGATTGGGGCAACTATTGAGGACCTTGATCTTGACGCCCTCGGCCCAGTCCAGGGTATCGCCTTCGGCGGGATAGTGGACGACGCAGCCGGGCTCCTTCTTCGCCTGTTCCCGCACGAGGTTGTCCCCGTCCGCGTCGGAGTTGTCGACCCGGGTGTCGTAGAAGTTGTCGACCTGGAGATTCTCGAAGACCCACTTCATGCCGCCGTAGTGGTCGGCGTGGGGGTGGGTGAGCACCAGATGGTCGATCTTGGTGACCCCGTGCTTGGTCAGGAAGTTGGAGATCATCGGGGTTTTGTACTGGGAGTGTTCGCTCGGGGCAGGCCCCGCGTCGATGAGGACGTTCTTGCCGTTGGGCAGTTCGATGTATTCCGCGTCGCCTTGAAAGACATTCACGAAATAGACGTTCAGGCCCGAACCAACCGAAACGCGAACACTTCCGGCGGGCGACTGAACCTCCACGGGTTCTGGGACGGCGGGAACGTTGGCAGCGGAGCCATCGTCCTTGAGGCTCTGAAGGACTTCCTTGGCGTCGCCGTTGATGGGATTCGGGGCATCGCGGAGGTCACCCGCCGTCTGGGCCAGCGCCAGGCGGGGATTGCGGACGCTGGCCTGATAAAGGACGATCGTGCACAGCAGAACAAAGGCAACGACCAGCGTCGAGGTATAAGCTTTTTTCAAGATCGAATCTCTCCTCAATCTGATTTCAGAAACAGAGGATCACCGGTTGCCAAAGCATAGCCCGCGGAAACTCAAGATGCCAGGCATTTGGACCCAGCCCCGGCTAGGTCTAAGGGCCTAGGCCGAGAGGCGCGTTTATCGCGGATCAAGTAGCGCCGCTGCGCAGAACTTGCTCAGCTATTCGCATGCGAGGCTGTGGCCAGTGCCGCTTGTGCTGCAAGGTGTTCCCCTTGCCGGCAATCGACAAGCCGGCCGACCAATGGTGCCAGCATCTCGGTCCCGCTGGCTG
>JAPLKK010000107.1:0-2941 GCA_026388115.1 Elusimicrobiota bacterium
CGAGCGAATCCGAGATCCGCGGCGCCCGGGCCATGGCCCGCGGAGCCCACATTCCCGGGAGGACCAGGAATGCCGCGATCACCCGAAGAGTTCGCCCATCTTCGCGGGCGTCTTGAGCCCGAGATGCTTGAAGGCCTTCGGCGTGGCCACGCGGCCGCGGGCGGTGCGGGCGAGGACGCCCGCTTGGATGGGGAACGGCTCGTAGACGTCGGTGAGCGTGTCGATCTCTTCGCTTTCGGCCACGGCCAGCGAGCCCACGCCGACCGGGCCGCCCCCGAACTTCTCGGCCAAGGCCGACAGGAGCTTGCGGTCCATCGCGTCGAGCCCCTCGGGGTCCACCTCGAGGGCATCGAGCGAGCTGCGGGCGATCTTTCCCGTGATGACGCCCTTGCCCTGCACCTGCGCGAAGTCGCGGACCCGGCGCAGCAGGCGGTTGGCGATGCGCGGCGTGCCGCGCGAGCGCCGCGCGATCTCGTGCGTGCCCTCCGGCTCGGCCTCGATCTTCAAGATGGCGGCCGAGCGCTTGACGATCTGCTCCAGTTCGGCCGGCTCGTAGAAGCCCAGGTTGCCGACGATGCCGAAGCGGTCGCGCAGGGGGCTCGTCAGGAGCCCCGCCCGCGTGGTGGCGCCGACCAAGGTGAAGCGCGGGATGGCGAGACGATATGGCTGAGGCGGTGGATCTCGTCGATGAAGAACACGTCGCCCTCGGACAGATCGGTCAGCATCGCGGCGAGGTCGCCGACGCGCTCGAGGATCGGCCCCGCGGTCGTGCGCAGGTTGACGCCCATCTCGCGCGCGAGGATCGTGGCCAGCGTGGTCTTGCCGAGGCCCGGCGGCGAGTAGAAGAGGCAGTGGTCCAGGGGTTCCTTGCGTTCGCGCGCGGCCTGGATGAAGACGCGCAGGTTCGCCTTGAGCTTCTCCTGGCCGATGAACTCGCCGAGGGTCCTGGGCCTGAGCGCCCGGTCGTAGCCCTCATCCTCGGCCGTGGCGGCGCGCGCGAGCGCCGGCCCGACGTCGTGGGGAGGACGCTCTTCGCTCATAGGCGCTTCAAGGCGAGGCGGATGATCTCCTCGACCCCGGCGCGGCGGCCGGCGAGCTCCGCCGTCACCGACTGCAGGGCGGCGCGCGCCTCGCCGGACTTGTAGCCGAGGCTCGCCAGAGCGTCCATGGCCCGCCCCATCGTCCCGTCGGCCGCGGGTTCGCCGCGCGAGGCCGCCCCCCCGCGCGCGCCCGCACCGCCGAGCTTGTCCTTGAGCGCGCCGACAAGGCGCTCGGCGGTCTTCTTGGTGAAGCCGAAGACGTCGGAGAGCATGCGCACGTCGGTCTCCAGCACGGCGCGGCGGAAATCGGGCAGGGAGCGGGAGGCCTTCTCGAGATACTCGAGCGCCTTCTTGGCGCCGGTCGAAGGAACGTGCTCGCGCAGGCAGAAGAAGATCTGGCGCTCGTCGCGCGACAGGAAGCCGTACAGCGAGGTGCCGCCGCCGTACATCGGGGTGGACTCGGAGACGAACACCTCGACGGGCTCGCCGGGACCGCCGAGGCGCAGGAGGGCCGTCGGCGTCAGGTGCACCTCGTAGCCGATGCCGCCCGCCTCGATGACGGCCGCGCCCTCGTTCTTCTCCAGGACCGTGCCGCGCAGGTAGACGATCATCCCCTCTCCGCGAGCGTGGCCCGCCAGTCCTTGCCCACGCGGTCGAGGACCTGCAGGCGCTTGTAGCGGCCGACGCGCAGGTGGCACAGCGCGATGGCGGCCGCGTCGGCGGTATCGTCGGGGCGCAGGGGCTCGGCCAAGCGAAGCGCGCGCTGCACCATCCGCTGCATCTGCCCCTTCTCCGCGCGGCCCGAGCCGGTGAGCGTGGACTTCACCATCCGCGGGTTGTACTCGGCCACGGCCGTGCCCGCCTGCGCGGCGGCGAGCAGGATGACGCCCCGGGCCTGCAGGGTGGAGCGCATCGCGTCGGCGCGCTTCAAGAAGAACATCTCCTCGATGGCGAGCGCGTCGGGGCGGTGCTCCCTCAGCAGGATCGCCAGTTCCTCGTGGATGGCCCGCAGGCGCTCGCCCAGCGCCGTGCGGGAAGAGGTGCGCACGACGCCCGAGGCGACGAGGCGCGCCTCGGTCGGCGCGGACTGCTCGACGACGGCCCAGCCGGTGTCCGCCATGCCGGGGTCGATCCCGAGGATCTTCAATTTATTTCGATTGCGCCAAGACGTTGTCGGGGATGTCGAAGTTCGCGTAGACGGTCTTGATGTCTTCGTGCCCCTCGAGCTCGTCGATGGTTCTGAGCACCTTCTGAGCGTCGATCGGGTCGTCCACCTTCACCGTGGTGGTCGGCAGCAGGGTCAGCTCGGCGTCGTCCGGAACGATCTTCTTGTCGGCCAGCGCGGCGCGGACCTTCTCGAAATCGGCGGGCGCGGTGATGATCTCGTAGTCGTCGCCTTCCTCGGACTTGAAATCCTCGGCACCGGAGTCGAGGGCGAGCGTCATGAGCGTCTCCTCGTCCACCGCGCTCTTGGGCACCGCGATGTAGCCCTTGGGCTGGAACAGCCGGCGCACCGCGCCGGCCGAGCCCATCTTGCCCCCGTTGTTCTCGAAGATCTTACGGACCTCGTTGGTGGTGCGGTTGCGGTTGTCGGAGGTCGCCTCGCAGAAGACCGCCACGCTGCAGGTGGCGAACCCCTCGATCGTCAGCTCCTCGTACATCACCCCCGGGATCTCTCCGGTGCCCTTCTGGATGGCGCGCTTGACGTTCTCGGCCGGCATGTTGGAGGTCTTGGCGTCGTCGACCGCCTGGCGCAGGCGCGGGTTGCCGTTGATGTCGCCGCCGCCCATGCGGGCCGCGATCGTGATTTCGCGCACGATGCGGGTCCAGACCTTGCCCCGCTTCGCGTCGACCAGCGCCTTCTTGTGTTTGATGCCTGCCCAGTGGGAATGTCCGCCCAT
>JAPLKK010000107.1:2984-3661 GCA_026388115.1 Elusimicrobiota bacterium
AGGCCGTTGCTTTATCCATTAAGCTAACGGGGCGCGGCGCCATTGTACCCAAAAGACGCCCTGCGCTTGTAACAATTTTGGTCTACCGGAGTCCCTGCTTTCCTCTTATACTGCCGGAAGTCGCCGAGCCTCGGGATCGGGGCCGCCGAAAGGTCTGGGAGCGAAATCATTTGGCAACCGGCGCGAAATATTCCTGTAAATCCCTGCCGGCATCCTTCGTGCTGATGCTGGTTTGCCTGGCGGGAACCGGCGCGAGCCCGGCATGCGCCGCGGCGAGCGGGGCGCAGCCCCTTTCGCCCGCTGACGCTCGGCGCCAGTTGGCGGCGCGCGCGCTAAGGGCCTTGCGCGCGGCGGCACGCGACGGCGACCCGGAGGTGCGGGCGCAGGCCGTCGCGGCGTTCGGCTCGCTGGGCAAGCCCGCGGTGATCCCCGTGCTGATCGGAGCCCTCAAGGATAAGGATGGTTTCGTCCGCGTGACGGCGGCGGAGAACCTCGCCCGCCTGGGCGACGCCGCGGGCGCGCGCGCCTTGCAGGAGATGGCCGTGGACAGGCCCCCGGCGGAGAAGGCCAGCTCTCCGGTGGTCGAGGAGATGAGGACGATCTCGCGCGGCAAGGTCCGCGCGGCCGCGATACGCGCCCTGGGCCGGGTCGAGGCGAGCGCCGACGCGCGCGCGCGC
>JAPLKK010000107.1:3689-8088 GCA_026388115.1 Elusimicrobiota bacterium
CGCCGCCTCGGCCGCTCTGGCCAAGCTCGGCGACATCTCCGAGCTCGAGCCGTTCAAAGACGCGCTGACGGACCCCGACGAGGGCCTGCGCGTCGCCGCGGCGCGCACCCTCGGCGAGACGGGGCGCCCGGAGGCGGTCGGGCCGCTGGCCGCGGCCGCGAGCGACGCCAGCGACCAGGTCCGCGCCGCGGCCGTCGACTCCTTGGGCGCTCTTGGCGGCGCCGCGGCCCTCGCCGCGCTCGCCAAGGCGTTGGAGGACAAGAGCGCGCTGGTGCGCGCCAAGGCGATCGAGGCTCTCGGGGGCTTCGACTCGCCGAGCGTGGCGGCGCTCCTCGAGCAAGCGCGGGCGCGCGACAAGAACGCCTACCTGCAGCTCTTGGCGGAGGAAGGGCTGGCCAAGCAGGGCAAGGCGGTCGAGGTGAGCCTCGCCGAGCGCAGCCTCTCGCAGAAAGACGTGGACACGCGCCTCGTCGGCGTGCGGCTGTTCGCGGCGCGGCCGGGCGACGACGCGGTCGAGCTGCTCGCCTCGGCCCTGGAGGACAAGGAGGCGCGCGTGCGCGTGAGCGCGGCCGCCGCCTTGTTCAAGCGCCTGGCGCGCGAGCCGGCGCCGCAGGCTCCGGCCGAGCCTCGGGCCGGGGCTGCCGAGCCGTCATCCGCGGACGATTTTCCGCTCGAGCCATGGTGAACCGGATCCTCGCCGTCCTCTTGCTGTTGGTCCCCGGGCCGGCCCTCGCCTTCCGGGCTCCTCCCGGCGCCAAGGCCGACGCCAAGCGCTTCGGCCTCGACAAGCCCGAGCGCCCCGGGCGGCCGCGAAGGCGCGGCCTCGCGCCCCAGGCGGTGGTCCGGCTCGACCAGCTCCGCCGCGCCGGAGCGAAGCTCCGCTATCGGACCTCCGGCGCGGTCGGCGCGGTGTTCGGCCCGATCCCCGTCCGCCATGGCGTTCCGGAGGCGGCCGCCCGGGGCTTCCTCTTGGATTACCGAGAGGCGCTGGGGATCGGTTCGCCCGCGTGAAGGTGCACTTCGGCAAGAGCGGGGACGTAACCGCGCTCCATTCGTCCCATGAGCCCGACATCACGGCCTCGCCCACGCCGGCCGTCTCCGTCGGCCAGGCGGCCCAGGCCGTGGCGCGCGACCTGGGAGGCGGAGCGAAGCCGCCCTCCGGCGGAACGCTCGTCTACCTGCCGGTCCCCAAGACGGGCGAGGTCCGCTTGGCGTGGAAGTTCGTCCGGTCGGCCCCGGGGGCGTCGTGGAGGTATTACATCGACGCGCAGACCGGCGAGGTCCTGTTCCGATACGACAACCTGCGCTACGCCTGCCCGGGCGGGACTTTCGGCACGGTGACGGGCGAGGTGTACGATGTCGACCCCTCCAGCTCGGGCATCGGCGAGAATTTCCTCCCGACCAAGCGCCCCATCCCGAACCAGAACGTGTGGCAGTACAACATCTACCAGACGACGTACGCCGTCACCGGCCCCGACGGGACCTACTGCAACACGGGCACGCAGGCGAGGGTCTTCACCGCCCTGCAGGGCCCGTACGTGAGCGTCTCCAATTTCAATCTGGATTCGGCCCGCTACGACAACGGCCAGGGAGTCTGGTCCATCGCTCAGACGCCCGTGAACTCTCCGTCTCCCTACTCGAACGGCACGACCCTCATACCCTCGAACGTGTTCGGGACCGACATCCATATGCCGTCGGACGCGAGCCTCGGCAAGCCGGCCGGCGAGGCCGTCATGGCGGTCGCCAACTTCAGCTTCTTCGATGTCGGCGCGCTGGACACGCGCGGAGACATCGTCGACGACGACCAGGTCCATGTCTACAACGCGCAGGGCCGGCGGATCGCCTCCTACATCGGCTCGACGGTCAGCGGGTCGCCGGCGCTGCCGAGGTTCCACAGCGCGCCGGTCGCCGGCTGTCTCAAATGCGACGACGGCGCCGGCCCCGGCCATGCCCCGATGCACCTGGAATTGTGGGCGAACCAAGACCAGGCGCACCAGGGGTTCGCCGTGAGCGTTTCCAGCTATTTGTTCCTGACGAACAAGACGGTCACCCCGGGCACCCCCTTGCCGTACGACGTGAGCTGGACCTCCGCCAACACCGCCGACAGCACGCGCGACGAGATCAGCATCTTCTATCACATGAACAGGATGCATGACTATTTCATCAAGGGCGACGAGGTCAACGGGGTCACCGGCAGCTACAACCAATGGGGCGGCGTGGACAAGTCTTCCGAGGCCTGGATCTCGACCGCGGTCGTCGCCATGGCGCATTTCGGGCCCCACTTCGGCAACGCCTTCTACAACGCCGACCACGACAACTTCGCCATCGGCGATGATCCGGCCAACCTCGCGCTCGACGCGACCGTCATCCATCATGAGTACACCCATTTCGTCATCGAAAAGATCGCCCCGATCCTCAATTTCGGCCAGGACGGGGCGATCTCCGAGGGGGTCGCGGACTACTTCTCGGCGAGCTCGCTGAACGACCCCCACATCGGGGCCCATCTCAACGGGAGCGGCGAGGGCGCCCTGCGCGAGCTGGCGTGCGTCTCCGGGTCGGGCGGCAACACCGGCTGCAAGGACTTCCCGGCGGACTGGTCGGGCGAGATCCACGAGGACAGCCTTCCGTTATCGCAGGCGCTGTGGGAGATCCGCCAGGATCTCATCGGGACCCTCGACGGGCCGGTGGACGGGCACAACGGCATGAGCGGGCGCGGCAAGTCCTGCGCGGACGGCCTCATCTTCCAGGCTCACTTCTATTACCCGAACGGCTTCCAGGAGTTCGAGGACGCCATGCTCCAGGTGGACTCCGCGGGGACGATCGCGGCGTGCGGCGGGCAGAACGTGGCGCAGGGCACGATCATGAAGCGCTTCGGCAATCACATGACCCTGCCGTCGAGCGCGGACGCCTACGAGCCCAACGACGGGCTGCAGTCCGCCGTCGACATTACGACGCTGCCGGCGGTCGCGGCGAGCATCTATCCGGCGGCCGACATGGACTACTACTCCTTCGCGGCCGGGCCCGGCCGCGTCCGCCTGACGCTCAGCCTTCCCGCCGCGACCGGCTCCTCCTATTTCGCCTACGGGATGCAGCTCATCGACAAGAATTACCACATCATCGCGACCGCTTGGCCCGCGCTGGACGTCAACCCCTTGAACGGGATGTGTCCCGATACGACCGGCGCCAACAGCTGCCAGACCTCCCAAGGCCAGGTGGTCCTCGACTACGACAACCCGGCGGGCAGCCTGTTCTACTTGCTGATCACGGCCGCCCCTACCGACGCGGGCTCCAACAGCGCCGCCAACTCGCCCCTTCCCTACACCCTCCAGTTGTCGGCGAACGGCGCGAGCACCTTCGACTCGACGGTGAACGCGAAGGTCGACAACGACGTCATCAGCTTCACCGTGAACGTCAGCAGCTTCGCGACCCAGAACCTGCTTTTCGACCATGCCCAGCTGCGCGACCACGACCACCGCATCGTCCAGGATCCCACCGACCCGGCGGGCATCCCGGACGCCTGCGCGGCGGTGACGCCGACGGGTCCGTGCCCGGCCAGATTCCTGGCCGTCGTGGGCACGCCCGTCAGCGCCAACGGCGTGATCAGCGGCAAGGTCCAGCTCCAGACCTATCTCGGAAAGGCATTCTCCGCGCGCTATCCCGCACTGGGCACCGTCTACCTCGAGGTCTTCGGGATCAGCCGCCTGGACAGCGACAAGACCACCTCCAACGCCGGGGTCATCCCGGCGAGGACCGAATCCCTGGGACAATCGCAGCCGCTGAACCTGGGAACGAACAGCGGCGGGCTGACCGCCTACAACAACATCTTCCATCCCGAGAAGGGGGAAGTCGCGACGTTCAAATACGACCTCCCCCAGGCCGGGCACGTGAGGCTTCAGCTCTTCACGCGCGCGGGATCGCTGGTGAGCACGGTCTATGATGGAGACGGCTGCTCCGGCCAGGCCGCCGGCCAAGCCGCGGCCTGCAAGGGCAGCGTCGACTGGAACGGCCGCAACTCGGCGGGGAACTTCGTGGCCAGCGGCATCTACGTGCTGCGCCTGGAAGTGGACGGCAGCGTGCGCGCCACCCAGAAGGTGGCGGTGGTGAAGTAGATGGCGAGCCCATCCGCCCGAAGCGTGCTCGGCGCGCTGGCGCTCTTGGCCCTGGCGCCGCCGTGCCTGCGGGCGGCGGAGAACGCCGGCGTCACCGCCGTGCCGATCCTGCAGACGCCCATGGGCGCGCGCGCCGTCGGCATCGGGGCTGCGTTCACGGGCGTGGCCGACGACGTCTCCGCCCTCGCCTACAATCCCGGAGGCTTGTCCAACCTGCGCTCCACCGAACTGACCGCCATGAGCATGAGCGGCGGCGACGACCCCGGCAGCGTGCAGTACCTCGCCGCCGG
>JAPLKK010000053.1 GCA_026388115.1 Elusimicrobiota bacterium
CCGGCGGCCTCCAGATACTCCTTGACGGGGCCGACGACGCTCTCCTCATCATCGATGACGAGGATGCGCTTGGACATCACACTCTCTTCCCGGTCAGCGCCAGTTTGATCTGATTGCGCATCGTCTCGACGCCGCACGGCTTCTTGAGGAAGGAGTAGACGTTCGGTTCCTGCTCGAACATCTGCTGGGTCGAGGGGTCGAAATGGCTGGCGGTCAGGATGACGACGGGGATCGTGCGCGTGTCGAGGTCGGCCTGGAGGAGCCGGAGCATCTCCACGCCGGAGACCTTCGGCATCATCACATCGAGAAGGATGACGTCGGGCTTCGTCTGGCGCGCCGCGTTGATGCCTTCCTCGCCGTCGCCCGCCTTCACCACCTCGTACTCGCCGCTGAACACCATCTCCACCAGCTCGGTGAACGCGGAATTATCATCAACGACCAATATTTTCTGCATCCGACCAATAAATAACACGTTGCGGAGGATTTGTCCATACCGCCGCAACGGATGACGGCGACCTTCGGTCACAGCGCCGTCGTTGACTCGTCGCCGCGAAGTTCGGCAGAATCCGGACCTCTGGAGGTCTGAATGAAACGGAATATGATCGCGATGTTCGTCCTGGCCGCCGCCGTCTGCGTCGCACGGGCGCAAGACCAGAATCCGCCGTCTGAGGGAGGCGGCAGCGCCCCCGCCGCCGGCATGGAGAAGCCGGGGCACAAGCACGGCCGCATGGGCGGCAGGGCCATGGGCGCCTGCAAGTCCGACGCGGAAGCGCTGTGCAAGGACGTCAAGAAAGGGCAGGGCCGCATCGTCAACTGCCTGGCTTCCAGCGCGGACAAGATCAAGGACGACAAGTGCAAGAAGCGCATCCAAAAGTTCACCACGCGCCGCGACGAGATCAAGAGCGCCTGCCAGTCCGATATCGACGCGGACTGCAAGGGCATGGACTTCGGCACCGGCTTGGCCAAGTGCCTGCACGAGAACCGGAAGAAGCTCTCCGACACGTGCAAAGGCGCGTTCAAGAAGGGCGGACACAAGAAGGACGCGGGCACGGGCGAAGAGGAAGAATAAGCCCGAGCGATCGCAAAGCCCTCCCGGCGACGGGAGGGCTTTGCTTTACCCCCCAGGCCGGCCGCGTCGAAGTTGGCGACCGGCCGCGAAGTGTGGCATAATCATCGCTCGGGATTCCTGGGTCCCAAACGGGGGTAGGAAGCGGCGATGGCGTATCTCGCCAAGACCGTTCGAGCCGACGACATGAAGGCACCCGCCAAAGTCGACGCGAAGGTGGACGCCGGAAAGGCCGAGACACCCAAGGCCCCGGAGACCATCGTCTTCGACAAGGCAAAGCTCGGGACGGTCAAGTTCCCTCACCAGGCGCACGTCGATAAGGTGAAGAACTGCGATACCTGCCACGGCGGCAAAGTGCCGCTGTTCCCGCAGAAGAAGACCGAGCTGAAGATGGCGGACATGTATAAGGGCAAGGGCTGCGGCAGCTGCCACGACGGCAAGGAGCACTACGACGTCAAGGCGGTGTTCAAGGCGCAGGGCTCGTGCACCAAGTGCCATAAGAAGGAAGCGAAGCCCGCCGCGCAGTAAACAGGTCGTTCAACAACCTAGGACCCTGGGCCCATGCGGGCCCAGGGTCTTTTGGTGCTTGGCTATATAGGCCTTGTGGCCCTAAGCTGGGGCCAGAGGGACTATGCGATCAACCCGCCTCGTCGGACTCGCTCTCGCGCTCAGCCTTCTCGGGACCGCCGGCTCCTATGCCCAAGTGGCCCTACCCGGGACCCCCAACCTGGGGGCCGGGACCCGCCAGTTCCAGGCGGCGCAGCCCATGCCGTTCCCGTTCCCCTTCCCGCTCGACCCGGGCCTCGTCCGCGGCGATGACGGCGCCGCTCGGCAGCCGGGAACGGACGCCGTGACCGCGGTGCGCTTCCTGCAAAACCACGGCATCCCCCCGAGCCTCTATCTCATCGACCCCGCCGACGCGGCGGGCAAGCTCGTGCGCGTGGACCTCTACGATTTCCAGCCCGCGAACCCGACGGCCGAGGGGCGGCACCTCGCGGACACGCTGCGGGCGCTCAGCGAGCAGGCCATCCAGAAGATTTCCAAGAAGAAGCTCTACGTCCTCCTTTCCTTGATAAAGGACCTCTCGGCTGAGGAGGCCAAGGCGACCTCGACGGCGTTCCCAGAGATGAAGCAGGCGCTCGCCGCCCGCATCAACCAGGTCCTCGCCATGGACCTGCCGGAGGACAAGGATTTCGCGGGCTTGGGCACCGACGCCAAGCCGCTCCAGCAGGCGATCGAGGAGCGGCGCGCGCTCCTCGACAAGCTGATCGCGCAAGCCGAGGTCCTGCCCGCCGAGACCCCGCAGGCCCAGCAGGCGAAGGCCGCGACCCTCGCCGCCCTGCGCGAGCAGGCGAGCCAGCTCAAGACGCTCGATTTCGCCGAGGGCGGCGCCCCGCTCATCCCGCATGGGCTCTACAATATCGTCCGCTCCATGCCCGAGCCGGCCTTGACCGCGCGCGAATGGGAGGCGCTCTTCGAGTCGTATCCGATGGGGCGCTCCCTGTGGGAGATGCGCATCGACCGCCTCTGGCGCGGCGCCCTGTCCGGCAAGGGCGTCCGGGTCGCCATCCTCGACACGGGGATCGACAAGGACCACCCGGACGTCGCGGGCTCGGTGTTCGACGAGGCGAACTTCACCAGCCACCGCTATACCGAGGAAGTGACGGCGCCCTCCGGCGACGTCCATCGCGTAGGCGACGCGGACAACCGGGGCGAGCACGGCTCGCACGTGGCCTCGACCGTCCACGCCATCGCGCCGGAGGCCGAGATCCTGAACATCAAGGTGCTCGACGCGGAGGCGGCCAACATCCCGGACGACCCCAAGCACGACATGACGCAGACGATCACCGCGATCTACGACGGCCTCGATTACGTGCTCAAGTACAACCGCGACATCCAGTCGGGCAAGCGCGCCGGCCAGCCCATCGACGTCGTCAGCATGAGCCTCGGCCTCCCCAGCTCGAATACCCAGTACAGCGGCGCCCAGCGCGACCTCCTCTCGCGCAAGGTCAAGGAGCTGGCGGACGCGGGCGTCATCGTCGTTGTCGCGGCGGGCAACGAGGGAGACAACACGGCACGGCGGCCGGGCATGGAGGCGTCGGCGGTCACGGTCGGAGCCGTCGACCATTTCGGGCGCAAGGCCTCCTTCAGCTCGAACCGCTCGGTGGTGGACACCGAGACCAACACCTTCTATGACGTCCCGACCGTCTGGGCGCCGGGGACCGACATCCTCGCGGCGAAGTACGACCCGCGCGAGGAGTACAAGGACAAGGACACCAAAGGGCTGCACCAGTACATGAGCGGCACGTCCATGGCGACGCCTCACGTGGCCGGCGTGGTCGCGCTTCTCGTCGGAGCGGCGAAGGAGCAAGGCGTGACCCTCACGCCGGCCCAGATGCAGTCGCTCTTGAAGGACAGTTCGACGCCGGTGGCGGGAGAGAACCCCTACGCCCGCACGGGCGGCGGGATCATCGATCCGGACAAGGCGCTGCAGCTGCTGCGCGAGCGGTACGGCAAGCCCTCCGTCGCCGCGGCGCAAGGCCGCTAGCCCCCGTCCTAGAAGCGGCGTCCTAAGATCGCCTTCACGGTCAGCGCGTCCGTCGCGCGCGTCAGGCCGAAGCCGACGCCGGCGTTCAGCTCCCAGGCGGGAATGCCGAGAAGGTCCACGACCGGCATCAGCTGGTGCTGCTGGGCGCCGGGGCCGCTGAAGTTCTCCACCGGGCCGAGGTTGGCGTAGTACTCGATGCCGAGGGCCGCGTAGCGGAAGGCGTCGTAGCTGAGCTTGAGCTGCGGAGCGAAGGCGAAGCTGCGAGAGCCCGAGCCGTAGAGGCGCAGATTGCGCTCCAAAGCCGGATTGAGCGAGACGTAAAAGGCGCCGCGGCGGTAATCAAGGATGGGCCGGAGCTCCAGGTCCCAGCGCGACTCGGCAAAGCGCGGCTTGAGATAGCCGACCTCCGCCGAGAGGCTCAGCCCCACGGGCCAGCCCCATGAAACCGGCACCGCGACGCGCGGCCGGATATGGTCGCCCACCCAATCCCAGCCCTCGCCGCTCCTCGCGCTGGTGAAGACGTAAAAGCCCGTTTCAAACCAGTCGGTGAAGCCGCGCGTGATCTCCAGGGTTTGATGATAGGAGTGGGCGCTGGGCTGGCGCTCCGGATATTCGCCCTCGCGCGGCCCGCGGCTCACGGTATTGGAATGAAGCTCCAAGAAAGTGCTGCCGCGCTCGGCGGTCTGGCCGGGATAGATCTGGATCTCGTAGTCCGCGGCGCGAGAACCGACGGCGAGCGCGGCCGCCAGAGCCGCCGCGAGCGCGGACCGCTTCACGGCGCGGGCGACCACGTGTTGAGCGCCTGCCTGGCCAAGGGCTCGGCCGGCACGCGCGAGACGACGGCGAGGCGGTAGCTCCTGCCGGACGCCCAGACGACGCCCGACAGCATCGAGCCTTCCGCGCCGCGATCGCTCACGACCCAGACGGCCTTGCCGCGCCCGCCCAGGAAAGTGAACGTCCGCAGGCGGGAGAGCTTGGCCTTGGGGGCGAGGGCCGTCAGCGACCTTTGAAGGTCTCCTTCGATGGTGGGGGCGGTCGCGACGGTCTCGGGCACGTCGATCGCCCGCAGCAAGAGCGATTGCCCCGGCGGCCGGCCGAATTCGAAATTCCCGGAGTTGTCCTGGATGACGTCCCAGCCCGGCGGGATCTGGAGGCGGAAGGGGCCCACCGCCGGCGCATGCCACACGCTCCTCGTTCCCGGAGTCATCGTGCCGAGGATGGCGCGGCACTCCTTGTCTCTCTCCGCGGGACAGACCGAGGAGTAGTCGGCGTCCCCGAAATGGAAATAGGCGATCTCGAAGCGGTGGATCGGGTCGCCGGCGCGGAACGCCCAGGCCGGAGGCATGCCCTTGCGCAGCTCCACCGCTCGCAGGGGGCTCGGCGACGGGCTGAAGCGCGATTTCGCCTTGATGGCTTGGAACTTGCTGGCGGCGAAGTCCTTGACCTTCGATCCGGCCGCCAAGGCGATCCGCGAGACGAGCAGGGTCTCCTCCGGATGCTTCTTGACGATGGCGGCGAAGACCACGTCGCCCTCGAATTTCGCCGGGTCCACCATGCGCCAGCCCGCCGGCAGCGTGACGAC
>JAPLKK010000179.1:0-2930 GCA_026388115.1 Elusimicrobiota bacterium
GATGGCGTTGGCAGTGAGACAGCCAGGAGCCTGGTCGAGAGTTGGATCCGTGAAGAGGACTTCCTCTTGGCCGTACTGGATTCAGGAAGCTTCGATGCTGTCGTGGGAAATCCACCGTATATCAGAATCGAGCAGCTTTCCCCCGAGATTCAGAGGGCATATCGCCAGCGGTATGAATCATTGTACGACCGCGCTGACATCTACGTCGCCTTCATCGAACGAAGCCTTGATGTGTTGAGCGCCGGCGGCATCCTTTCGTTCATCTGCGCAGATCGATGGACATTGAATCGGTATGGCGCCCCATTGCGGCGAATCATCACGGAGCGCTTTCGGGTGAGGTCGTACATCGACCTTCATCAGGCATCGCCGTTCGAATCGGAAGTCATAGCCTACCCTTCGATCTTCTCGATTTCGCCCGGCAAGACTGACAACGTCTCCGTAGCGCGACTTTCCGATGCGTCACCAGAAGAGTGCAAGGCGCTGCACCGAGCTTTGAATTCCCCGAAGAAGACAAACGGGGGCGTCCTGACGCATTACGCGTCCTGGTTTAACGGCGAGGAGCCTTGGGTATTAAGTCCGCCGGAGCACTTTAAGACTCTTCGAGACCTCGAATCTCGCTTCGAGCCTCTGGAGGCCGACGGGAAAACGAAAGTTCGGATCGGAGTTGCCACCGGAAACGACTCGACCTACATCGTCGATGCCGAGACAGGCATCGAAAAGGATCGCCTCGTCCCGCTCGTAATGCGGTCCGACATTGAGAATGGCAGCATCAAGGACGGCCATCGGTTTGTCATCAACACTTTTGATGATGAGGGGCACCTGATCAAGCTGGCGAATTATCCGCGCCTACGGCGTCACTTGGAATCCCATGGGGTGGCGATCAAGCGTCGTCATGTCGCACAGAAGAATCCTGGTTCCTGGTTTCGAACCATTGACCGAGTTTACCCAGAGCTCGTCTCCGTGCCCAAGCTGCTCATTCCCGACATCGCGGGATCGAATGAAGTCGCCCTTGATAAGGGGAAGTATCATCCCCACCACAATCTATACTTCGTAGTCTCCGACGCCTGGAACATGGAAGTATTAGGCGGTTTGCTCAGCTCAAAGGTCGCGCTGTTCTTCATTTGGTCCTACGCTACCAAGATGCGAGGGAGCTACCTCCGATTCCAAGCCCAATACTTGAGGCGCATTCGCGTCCCTCGACCAGCTGACCTACCGGAAAAGCTGACGAAGGCCATCGCCGCCGCATTCGTATCACGTGATTTTGAGAGACTCGATAGATTGGCGCTTCAGGCTTATAGGCTAGATAGCCTTCCCGCCTTCGATTTCGTCGATACGAGGGAGTAGCCCCTTCCTCGTACGCGCTCAACGAGCAGTGATTGATCGGTCGGCCTTCTTGCCCTCACCCCTGCCCTCTCCCGCTTCGCGGGAGAGGGAGAACTGCGGATCTTGAACGGAGATATCCCTCACCCCGGCCCTCCCCAACGAGGGGAGAGGGAGAAAAACTACCTAATAGCGAGGGCGAGGGGGACGCGGGCGGCGAGGAGCGAGGCGAAGGGGAACGCCGTCGCTCTGAAGGCCTGCTGGGCGGCGGGGACGGCGGCTTGGGCGACCTGCGAAAGCTCCGAGGCTGCGGCTAGCCGGCGCTGCGCTTGGGCGTCCTGGAGATCCTTCTCGAGGCCGGCGACCTCCGTAGCGGTCGCCTGCGGCGCCGGGGCGACCTGCAGATCCTTTGCCCAGTCGAGGTACCGCTGGCGGTCGCCGTCGAACTGCGCGGCGCCGAGCTGGATCTCGACATCGCCGGTCACGCGGGAGACCGCGCTGTCGCCCGGATTCGCGGTCACGTTCGCGTTGCCGTGGGCGTCGGCCAAGCCGCCCAGCTGGCGCAGGGCCTGGTCCATGGCGAAGCGGCCGGTCTGGTACGTGACCTTCCCTTCCGGATAGTCGCCCGCCCGGCCGCGGACGGTCTCGAGGAACTCGGAGCGCACGCCGCCGTCGAAAGAGGAGAAGATGCGGCCGCGCGCGTCCTCGATGTCCTCCTTCGCGTACCGCACCTGCCTAAGCCAGCCCTGCGCGCCCAGGTGCAGGTCCTTGCCGTCGGCCTGAGGAGTGCGCTCCCACGGCCAGCGGCCGGGGCCGGCCGCGCCGCCCGAGGCCTCTTTGGGGAACTGGCTCGGGTCGAGGTAGCGATCCACGCGGTCGGGCAAGAGCTCGAGGATGTCGCCGGCGTGGACGAGCTGTCCGAGGGCGTTGCGATGGATGGTGGCGCCGCCCTCGCCGCGGTTCATGTACACGCGGCCGATGTAGCCCTGCTGGTTCGGGTCGCCGCCGGTGATGGCCTCGACCGGCGTCTTGATGATGCCGCGCACGGGCTCGGCGACGATGTTCGGCCAGTTCCACGGCATGTAGGCCCAGCGCTCGGCGGCCTTTTCTCCGCCCCGCGCGCCGGCGAGCCGCTGGGTCAGATAGGCGCGGCCGAGCATGACGGGGAGCTTGGTCTTCGGGTCGATGTAGCTCTTGAGGCGCGCGGCCGGCGACATCACCTTGCCGTCGGCGGGCCACAGCTTGCCCTCCATGTCCATGATCCACCAGTGGTTCGCCTCGCTCTCGAAGGCGCCCTTGTCGGTGAAGGCGCGCACGACGCGTCCCTCGTGGTCGAGCTCGGCGGCGAAGAGGTCGTCGCTCACCCAGTGGTCGGCGGCGGTCGAGCCCTCGCGGCAGTACACCCAGCGGTCGCCCAGCCGGGCCTCGACCAGCCGGCCGTCGAGAGCGAGCCCGAGCTCGAGCTCGGAGGCCGTGTGGTATGACCAAGTCTTGATCGGGTCCTTGTCGGCGGCCGCCTTCGCCTTCTGGAGCCCCTGCTGGTACTCGCCGGCGTCCATGAAGACGGCGGCCACGCGCCCGTCGAGGTCGAGCGCGAAGCCGTAGGCGTC
>JAPLKK010000179.1:2940-15018 GCA_026388115.1 Elusimicrobiota bacterium
TGTCGTCGCGCAGCTTGGTGGCCTCGTCGGCCAGGGCGCGCGCGCCGCGCGGGCCGGTCTTCAGCTCGGCGAAGCGCCCCTGCTCGCCCGATTGGCGCAAGGACTCCAGCGTCGGATACCGGTCGCCGACCGGCGCCTGCGAGGAACGGTCCACGAGGATCAAAAGCTGGCGCGGGTCCGAGTAGCGCGCGGCGACGGGGTGGACGGCGGGCCGCAGGCCCTCGGCGTCGAGCCGCTTGTCGAAGTAGAGCACGCGGCCCCGCGCCTCGAGCCGGCGGAGCTCGGGGAGATTGATGCGGACCGTCGATCCGTCGGCCGTGACCTCGACGAAATCGGAGGAGGACAGAAGCGCCCGCGCCTTGGCGTCGAGCGCGCCCTGCGTCTGGTCGAGCCTGGCCTGGTCGAGCCGGTCCTGCGTCGCGTCCACGCCGCCGACGAGGCGCAGGCCGCCGGCCTTGGCGAGCGCCACGGCGCCGGTGACGGCGCTCTGCGCCGCGGCCGCGGGCAGGACCCAGGTCGCGCCGCCGTCGACCACCAGCCGCCCCGCGCGCTTGAAGCCGTCGAGCTCGGGCAGCGTCCACCACTGCTGGGCCTCGCCGTTGCCGTCCACGCCGGCGACCAGGCTCGGCAGGCTCTTGGGCTGGTTGATCAGGCGGTCCTTGAACGACTTGAGCCAGGCGACGCGCTCGGCCGCGGCGCCGATGGACTCGGGGCCGGCGCGGTCGTAGCGCAGGGCGTCGAGGCGGCCCGACTCGGCCTCGGTCAGGATGTCGGCCGCCAGGATCGCGCGGCCGTAGCGCAAGAGGTCGCGCCGCCGGTCGGCGCTCGCCTGCAGGCTGAACACCGCGCTCAAGGAAGCCGCGTCAGCCGGAGACCCGGCGACGGCCGGGTCGCGGAAGGCGCCGACGACCTCCGCGTCGTATTTCACCAGGGCTTTGAGGTAGGCGTCCAGATTCCTGTCGCGCAGCAGGAAGTCCTGCGGCTTTTCGCGCTCCTCGAGATACGAGGACAACAGCGCGTCGCGCTTGGTCTCGACGGCCTGCAAGAGCGGCGCCAGACGCTGGTAGGCCGCGTTCGCCGCCGCCGAGGCGGTCCGCGCCTTCCAGAAGCCGGCGCGCATGGCGGCGAGCGTCGTGCGGTCGCCGCTCAAGGCGGAGCGGGCCCGGCTGATCTGGCCGTCCAGGTCGCTCATCAAGAAGCCCCACAGCGCCTGCGCCGACGACTGCGAGGCGCCGCCCTGGCCCGCCTGCTCCTGGTTGAGGATCGTTTCCAGGTCCTTGCGCACGTCGGCGCGGCGGCCGGCCGCGTCGGCGTCGCCGAGCAGCTGCAATCGCTCGGCCGGGTCCATGTCGCGCGCCCGGATGGCGTCCGCCGCGTCCTTCAAGAGCCGCCACTTCTGCAGGTCCGCTTCAAGCTTCGCGCGCTCGTCGGCCGGGAGCTGGACGCCTCCGTCGAATAGCCGTTGCAGGCGAGCCTCGAAATCGCCGTCGAGCATGCGATCGGTCCAGAAGTCCAGCAGCCGCTCGCGGGCCGCGGGGAGGGCGCCCGGCAGCGCGTTCAGCCGAGCCGGGCCGTGGCGCGGATTGACCGGCGGCGCGATGTTGCCCAGCGCGGACAGCTCGGTGGCCAGCGCGACGAAATCGAGGCGCAGGGCCAGCAGCGTGTCGAGGAAATCGGACTCGGCCCTGTCCGCCTCGGCCGCGGCTTGCTCCAGCGCGCCCGCCGGAGCCAGGCCCCGCGCCGCCTCGACCTGCGTGCCGGCCCAGTTGTCGCGCGCCGCGACCAGGGCGTCGTGGCGCGCGCCCACCAGCCGCGTCTTGTCGGCGACCGAGGCCATGAGGCTCTGGAGCTTCAGCGCCAGCGCCTTCAGGCGGTCCTGCTGCTCCAGCTCCTGGCGGAGCGCGTCGTCGAGGATCTGGCGCAGGGCGTCCTCGATCTGCCGCGGGTCCGGGCACTCGAGGAACAGCCCGCCGACGTTGGTGCCCCGGAAGGTGCCGAAGGCGGCGACGGGCGTGAACCCCTTGAAGCTCATCCTCTCGGCGATGAGGTCGGCCTTGAGCTGCATCATGCTCGCCTCGATGCCGGAGAGGCTCTCGGGCAGGCCCTGCGAGAAGAGGATGCGCTTGAGGGCGTCGAGGTCGATGTCGTCCATCTGCCGGCGCAGCGCCATCGCCATGTGCTCGGGGTCCGAGGGGTCGCGCGGCACGAGCGCCATCAGGTCCTCCATCCGGACCGAGGAGGACATGCCGAGGTGCGAGGCGATGACGACGAAGTCCTGGCGCAGCGAGGCCTCCATGTCCAGGGCGAGCTTCGGCGAGGCGGACGGCTGGGCCTGCGCCCAGCGCAGGATGTTGGCGCGCGAGGAGAAGCGGGCCAGGAGCTGCTCGGCCTCGGCCTGGGCGTGCGCCATGGCGGCGCGATGGATCTCGTCGGCCTTCTCGGTCTCGAGCTGGGCCAGCGCGAGCAGGCCCTCCGGAGGCGTCAGCGGCGAGCGCAGGCGGAACTCGACCCAGCCCTCGGTGAACGCCTTGCCGATCGCGGTGCCTCCGAGATCCTGGATCGCGTTGAAATAGCGCAAGTATCCGCGGGCCCATTCGTCGGCGGGAGCGGTGTCCGCGTCCTGGAGCTGGGCGCTCGGCGACGTGGTCGTTTCCTTGGATTGGATGGCCGCGATGAGCCGGTCGCGGATCTCGCCCCAAGTCGAGGACAGCCCGGCCGACGGCGGGGCGGAGAGGTCCGATCCGAGCATGGCGGCCTGCGTCTGCAGGCCGACGCGCTGATTCTTGAGCTGGGCGAGCTGGATCATGCTCTCGGCGTCGCCGCGGCCCTGGAGCGCCTCGATCTGGTGGTCGATGTAGGCGAGGTCGAAGGCGAGCTTCGAGCGCGCGGCGGGCAGGTTGCGCTCGAAGGCCTCCTGCTCGCGCTGCGCGTCCACGGTCTGGTTGCGCGCCTGGGCGACCAGCTCCGGCGTCGCGTCGCCCGAGCCCGACAGGGCGCTGACGAGCCGGCCGAGGCTGCGGCCGATCAGCGAGATGGGCTCGATGCGAAGCTCCTGCACCTTGAGGTTCTTGTCGACGATCGTCTCGACGGCCTGGGCGGTGGCGACGCGCTGCGCGAGGACCTGGCGGCGCGCGTCAAGAGGAGACTGCCGGCCGTAGATCGCCTGCAGCTCGCCGATCATCTTCTGCGGGTCCTTGCCGAAATCGATGGCGGCGTCGATCGGGCGGCCGAGCAGGTAGTTGATCTGCGTCTGCGCCTGGTCGCGCTGGGTCTGGAAGGTCTGGGCCCGCGTCCGCGCCTGCGACAGCGCCTGCTGAGCGGCCGCGTCGCCCGAGGCCGCGGCAAGCGCGCGCTCCGGGACGAGACGGCCCTGCGCGACGGCGTAGGCCTCGTTTGCCGCGCGGTAGGCCGAGACCTCGGTGACGAGCTGGGCCGCGAGCTGGGCTTGGACCACGCCGCCCAGAGCCGCCTGGGCCTTCGCGTCGGCCGCGTTCTTCTGGGCCTGCAGGGTCTGCAGCTCCTCGGGCCGCAGCTGGATGTAGGGGATGGGGAACACGCCGATGCCGGTCATCCCGATGACGGGGATGAATCCCAGGCCGCTCGCGGTGATGTTGGAGCCGGCGAAGAGGTCCACGGCGACCTTCTGGTAGCGGTGGTCCTGAGCGGCCAGCAGCTCGGCCGCGGCCTCGCTGCGCGCCGCCAGCGCCCGCAGCGACGGGCTCGCCGACGCGGCGAGCTGCACCGCGCTCGACAGGTCGGGCGCCGCCGCGTCGCGCGTGATCCACGGGGCGACCCCTCGCGCAGAGTCGGCCTGCCGCCCGTCGAGCAGCGTCCACGCCTGCGCCAAGGACAGCCGGGCGCGGTCGTCGAGGAGCTCGGTCAAGGCGCCGTTCCAGCGGCTCTCCGCCTGCCACAGGACCTCGCGGCGCGCCAGGCCGTTGCGGTACTGCCGCAGGGAGAGGCCGAGGGCCTGCGCGGCGGAGCGCGACTCGCCGTCGAGCCAGACGAGGCGCGTCTCGAGGCCCTGCACGTCCAGCCGCTCGGCCAGCGCGCGGGCCGTGTAGTCCGAGTAGGCCTGGCGCATCTCGTCGATGATGGCTACGCTCTGCACGCTGAAGGCGTGGTCCTCGGCCTTGGAGCCGGGGTCGTAGACCGGGATGCGGATGGTGACGCCGCCGCCGAGGACCTGGTTGGCCAGGAGGTCCTGGAGCTGGGCGCCGACCGAGATGGTGAGCTTGTCGATCCACGGGATCCAGTCGAGCGGGTTGAACTTCTGCGGCGGGATATGGAGGTTGGAGGGGGAGAGCCCGGAGAACAGCCGGCTCACGCGGTCGGACTGCTTGAGCAGGTCGCCGATCTCCTTGAGCAGCTCGTCCATGTCCCGCGGATTGACGGCCGACAGCGTCTGCGCGTCGGGCGCCTGGCCGGTCAGCAGGTTGTAGCGCAGGCGGGCCTGCCGGAGGCGGCCCTCGGCCGCGACGACGCGCGCCTGCGTCTCGGCCTGGAGCACGGGGTCCTGGTTCGAGTCGTGGCTCCAGCGCGCCAGCTGCAGCTCCCACTGCGACTCGACCACCTCGACGACGGTCTCCTGCCAGGCCTTCGTCAGCTCGAGCAGGCGCACCCGCAGCTTGAGCCCCGCCGCGAACAGGCTCGAGGTCTTCTCCTCCAACAGGCCCTTCTGGGTCTTCGAGAGAGTCATGTCCGTCTGCGTCCCGACCTGGAAGCCGCCGCCGGAGGCGAGGTCGGTCGGGCGCGGGCTCACCGGGCCGCTGACGAAGCCGACCATGCCGCGCACCCGCGTGTTGTCCAGGAACGCCCCGGCCTCGGAGAGCGCGGTGACGTCGCGGGCGATGTTGCCGATCTCCAGCTCGATCAGCTTCTTGGACACGTCGTTGTCGAACACCTTCTTCAGCTCGCCGAGCAAGGTCCCGTCCGGCGCGTCGCGCTTGAAGAAATCGTCGAGATCGGCGTGAGGCTGGATGAGCACCGTGCCGCCCTGGGCGTCTACGGCCGCCTGCCGGGTCACCGAGCGCCACAGCTGGCCGAGAGTGAAGGAGGTGTCGGAGCCGACGGCGAGATAGGACTCGGTGTCACCCATGATCTTGCCTTGGGCGCTGATCGCGATGCCCTGCTTCGGCAGCTCGAAGGTGGCCTTGCCGGCGACGGTGTCGTACTGCTCGCCGAGCTCCCCGGTCCCCGAGAAGGTCACGCGGGCGGGGTTGCTCCCCATGTCGAAAGAGAAGCCCTTGATGATGGTGACGCCGCCGGCCTTCTGCGCGATGTCGTCGGTGCCGTTGATCCGCGAGCCGTAGATGTCGACGTGGAAGGTGTCCTTCTTCATCCAGTCCGGGGCGTTCTTCGCGCGGTTGAGGTCGATGCCGACGCCGATCTTATCGCGCTCGAACGACTTCTGGTCGCCGTGGGCGCTGATGATGAAATCCTGGTCGAGGGTCGGGTCGTACTTCGTGAAGTCGAGGTTGACCTTCTGCAGGAAGGTGCGCGGGTCGCTCGCGTAGAGGCGGCTCTGCTCCGCGTTCAGCGTCATGATCTCCTGGAACTGGAGGCTCTCCTTGAAGTTCCCGCCGGCGTAGGCCGGCTTCTGGGTGCCCTTCCCGGCGATGACGTTGGGGATGTCGGTGTTGGCGACGTCGCCGAAGACGGTGGAGGCGAAGTACAGCTTGTTGTTCATCGCCATGAGCGCGAAGTCGTCGAAGACCATCATCCGCGAGTCCGCGGCCTGCTGCTGCGGGTTCGGGCTGTTCGGGACGTCCTGCAGGAAGCGGTGGAAGGTGACGTCCATGTAGTTGACCGCGTGCTGGCCGCCCAACGACTCCACCTGCACGCTCACGCCCTGGTCGCCGTAGGGCGCGCTCACCGCGCTGGGCGGCGAGACGAAGTGGTAGCCGATCACGCTCACGTTGTTGTCGCCCGGCAGCTTCATCACGTTGCCGAGGGTCACGCTGCTGTCGGTCCCCACGCCGCCGGGCACCGAGAAGGCGCTCTGGTAGACGAGGTAGAAGCCGTTCGGGTCGTCGCCCACCTGCAGCATCCGCGCGTTCGGCAGCAGCTGCGCCAGCGCCGCCGGGTTGGCCATCAGCTGGTCGCGCAACGCCGCGATGTCGCGCGAGGTGGCGGCGGTGTTGGTGAGGCTGCTCAAAAGGGTGTTGAGGAAATCGGAGAGGTTGTTCTTCGGGATGACCAGGGTCTGCGGGCCCTGGCTGCTCACCGCCAGCCACGCCGGGCCGCCCAGCGTCAGCGCGTTGACGCGGGCCGCGAGCTGGGGATCGAGGTCCTCGAGGCGGACGTTCTCGAGGGCCCTGGACAGCTCGCGGCGCCCGTCGGAGACCTCCTTCAGCTTGACCTCGAGCCCGGCCTGCGCCTCGTCCATCTGCTCCTTGACCCGCTGGTAGTTGCCGTTGGCCATGAGGACCGCCTTCGTCTTCTCCTGCAAGGCGGAGAGGTCCTCCGAGATGCGGTTCATCGCCGTCTCGTGCGGGTCGTTGAGCTGCTGGAGCCAACCCGTGACCTGGGTGAGCTGGTCGTTCCATTGCTTGGCCATCGCGTCGATCTGCGTCTTGTACGTCAGCGCCGCCTGCTCTTCCGCCGCCAGCGCCGTGAGGCTCTGCGTGTAGATGTTGGACGTCTGCTGGTAGTAGTTGACGACCTTCGCCACCGTCTGCGGGGCCTCGCCGTCCCACGCCGCCTTCTGCTTGAACAGAGCCTGCGCCTCGCCCGCGATCTGATGGACGACGGCGAACAGCGCCGTCTTGCGGTCGAACACCGCGGCGCCGCCGGTCCCGCCGCCGGAGACGAAGGCGGTGTCGGCGTCGAGGTCGGCGTATAGCTGGTTCACCAATCCCGAGGCCCGGCCGAGGAAGGCCTTGAAGACCGGGATCTGCTGGATCAGAGCGGTCTGCGAGGCGCTGATGATGGCGTCCGAGAACAGGTAGCGGGCCAGGGCCTCGGCGAAGGAGTCGCCGTTGGAGGAGGCCGAGGAGGGGACCAGCCTCTTGACGGCCTCGAGCGCGGTCAGCGCGGCCTGCTGGCCGGCCGACAGGGTCACGGGCGGCTGGTTGCCGGTCGGCGGCGTCAGCCCGCCGCTGTCGGGCAGGTTCATGCCGCCGCCCGCCGCCGCTTGTCCATCGGCCGCCACCTTCTGCAGCGCGGCGGCGAGAGCCTGGATGCGGCCGGAGTCGGCGAGCGCCTGCAGCCGGTTCGCCGCGTCCGGCGTGCCGGCGGCGAAGCCCGCGGGCAAAGCGAAGCGCTGGGCGAGCCCGTACTTGTTGCCGGTCTGCGAGTCGATGTTGGCGAGGATGCCGTTGATGCTCTGCGCGCCGGCGTTGAGCTGGACGGCCCGCTTGGCCTGCTCTCCCTGATAGGCCTGGATGCGGCGCGGCAGCGAATACGCCATCTTCTCGCCGTACACGTCCTCGACGTCCTGGTTGTTCGGGTCGATGCGCTTCTGGATCTCGGCCGTGAAATCGACGACCTTCTGCTGGTAGGTCTGATAGGTCTTGCGCCGGCCGGCGATGTTGGCCAGCGCGCCCGCGCGGTCGCCGCTCTTGGCGCCCCAGCCGGCCAGCACCCACGGCATGTCCTGGTCGTAGCCCTGCTGGGCCGAATCGATCAGGTCGAGCTTGGCGGTGTAAAGCTGCTTGTAGCCCCCCGCCGTGCCGTTCGGGTTCGACGGGTCGCTGTCGGCGACCTGCTTCTGCTGATAGGGGATCAGCGTCTTGTCGAGCATGTCCTGCAGGTCCTGGAGCATCTTCTTGAGGCCCGCGACGAGCGCCTTCTTGCGGGCGATCAGCGACTCCTGCTGCGCGGCCGGGAGGCCTGCGTTGACGTAGGCCTCGTCGAGGCCGATGTCGTCGAGCACGGCCTGGATGCCGGCCACGCCCGCCTGAAGGCGGTCGCGCACGCCGGGCACGAAAGCCAGCGCGTCGTCGATCGCCTTGATGGTCCGGTCGGCCTGGGCCCAGCCGACGGCGGCGTCGGCGAGCTGCGGCAGCAGGCGGACCAGGACGAGCTGCTGCGCCTCCTCCACCGTGTAGGCGTCCGAATCGGAGGGGGCCGACGGGAGGCTCTTGACCCGGTTGACGTAGTCGCTCAAGACCGTCTGCAGGCTCTGGTAGCTCTGCCCTGACACGCGGGGCAGGTTCGCCGAGGGGACGGCGGCGACCAGCTTGGCCGCCGCGGCGTCCATCGCGGCGGCCAGACGGTTGACGTCGGCCTGCGCCTGGCTCAACAGCTGGGACTCCTCGTTGCGGTAGGCCGTCAGCGACTGAGGCACCGGATCGCCGAAATCGTTGGGAACGCGGGTCTTGTTGCCGGCGTCGACCAGCGCTGCGGCCGAGTCCGCGTAGCCGGCGAGGAGCTTGCGCTCGTCGGCCCAGAACTGCCGGCGGGCCTGCAGAGCCTGCAGGACCGAGCCCACGCTCGGGTTGATCGCGCTCACGTCCGGCACGCCCGGCACGGCCAGGACCAGCGCGCCGGCGAATTCGTCGGGCACGGTATCGAGCTGGGACTCGCCCTGCTGGATCTTCGTCGCGTAGCCTGCCAGCTGCTGGGAGAGGTTCTTCAGCTCGTCCATCGACAGGTGCGAGATGTCGCCGTTGGCGGCTCCGCCATGCTGGGCGTAGGTCGCCAGGGTGGGGAGCAGCGCCAGCCGCCGCTTGTACTCGGTCGCCGCGTCCTGGCTCTGACCGCGGTCGCGGGCGTTGATCTTGGCCAGCAGGGCGGACACCTCGACCTTGAAGTTGTTGATCTCGGCCAGCGGCCCCTCGACCTGGTTCTTGAGCGAGCCGAACAGCGTGGCGTTGCTGTTGTCGTCGTCGACGCCCGCCTGGTTCTGCTTGTTCCAGGCGCTCACGTTGCTCTGCTGGTCTTGCGCGGCCTTGGCCTGCGCCTCGGCCTTCGCCTTCTCGGCCTGGATCGACGCGAGCTTATTGTCGATCAAGGTCTGCATGCCCTTGGCCGCCGCCGCGGCCGACTTGAGAAGGTTCATGGTGTAGCTCAGCTCCATGACCATCGACAGCCGGGCGAAGTTCTTGCGAAAATCGCTCATCTCATTGGCCGAGCGGCGCTGGGCGAGCGCCGCGCCGCGGGCCTGGTCCGCGGCGGCCAGCATGCCGGCCGCCGCGTCGCGCGCCGCCACTTCTTGATTGGCGGCGGCATTGGCGGCCTCGAGGCGCGAGACCATATCCGCGATCATCTTCTCCTGCGGCGTGCCTTGCAGGGGCGGCTTGAAAGCGGCGTCGGGCGAAAGCTGGCCCTGCGGGGTGTTCAGGACCTTCTTGAGCGCATCGAGGTCCGCCCAGCGGAACTCGCCGGAATCGACGGCGCCAGCAGCGCCCTTGCCGGCCGCCTGCGGATCGAGGATCTCCTGATTCCGCCGGACGACGCGGTCGAGGTCCGCGAGCTCGGCCGTCCGGCCTTGCCCCTGCAGGTCCGAGCGCTCGGCCAGCTTGTCGAAGGCGCCGCTGTTCGCCATGGCCAGCGTCGCCAGGCCCGGCTTGGCGGTCGCCAAGGGAGCAAGGCCCGGCTTGGCCTGAGCGAGCTCCGCCGGCGCCGGCGCCGGCGTTCCTGAGCCGGCGGCGGTCGCGCCCAAGGCGGGGGAAGGGGTGAAGGCCGCGGCCTTCTTCTGCTTTGCCCAGCCGCCGGCGACCGGGGCCCGGGCGACGGCCTTCGCTTGGCCGAGCGCCCGCGCCGCCAGCGCGTCGATCGAGGCTTCATCGGGCAGCTTCCAGATCCGCGACAGGTCCGGCAGCAAGGCGAGGACGCGGGCGCGCCGGGCGGCGTCGAACGGGCCGGTGCCGGCCGATTCGACCCACATCTTGACGGCGTGGTTGTGCCGGCCGAGGAGGGTCAAGAGCCCGAAAGAGACGGCTGCGTCGGCGTCATCGCCGCTGGGACCCAGCTCGCGGCGGGCCCACAGCCAGCCCTCGCCGCGGGCCGCTTCGCGCACGGTGGAGAAAGCGGCCTTGACGTCGGCCGAAGCCGCGCGACCTTTCGCGCGAGGCTCGAGGGCCGCCGCGGCGGAGAGGAGCATCGCGAGCTGGACCTGGCGGCGCGACTGCGCCGCATGCGCGTAGCCTTCCCAACCGACCGGGACCGACGACGCGCTCGCCACCTCGCGCACCCTGGTGATCTTGGCGACAGGGGCAAGAGCCGGGGCCACGGGCGCCGCGGTGGGGCGGTCGAAGGCGGCCGGGTCCGCGCTGACGCCGCCGAGCGCCGAGCCGGAGCCGCCTGATATCACATCCGCCGGCGCCGTCTCGGCCTTCGTCTGCGCCCAGACGGGGACGCAGTTGAAGGGGATGCTCGCGCAAAGCGCAAGGGCGACCACCCGGCATGACATCGGCGATCGCCTCACAAAATCGTCTTCTCGGGCCCTAAGGCCCGGGAGAATGTTCCCATTAGGCCTACGTATATTAACATAAAGGGCCTACAGACCCAGGGTCGACAGGCCCACAGGGAGCGTAGGCCCAGAGACCCAGGCCCGTGCCGGGCTTGTGGCACCAATAGACCCAGGCTGGTCTTTCCTGCATAATTTCGGAGGGTTGCGGCGCGGTCTTGAGTCTGTTATAAATCCCCCGATGTCCATATCCTTCTTGGCGCTCGCCGCGCTCCTGAGCATGCCGGCCTCTGCCCAGAAGACGAACCGCTTCTCGGCTCCGCGGGAGTGGATCCATGGCTGGGCCACGTCGAAGCCCGAAGCGGTGCTCGCGGCGTCGGACGCCTCCGGGCTGCGCCAGCTCTACCTGGCCGACGTCAAGCGAGGCCGCTGGACACAGGTGACCGAGGAACCGGCGGGCGTCCCGTGGGGGACCATCTCGCCCGACGGCCAGTGGGCGCTGTTCTTGCGGGACGAGGGCGGGTCCGAGATCGGCCAGCTGTTCAAGGATCCCGTCGCGGGGGGGAAAGCCGAGGTGCTCATCCCGGAGTTCTCCGCCAAGTCGATCGAGGACGCCGAGTGGGGCGCCTCGGGAAAGACCGTCTACTTCGTCGGCTCGGACCGCTCGGGCTTCGGCATCTACCAGTACGCCTTGGGGACCGGCCGCGCGTTCACGCTGTATTTCAGCACGGCAGAGATCGTCGATGTTCTCCCGTCCGATGACGAGCGCTACCTCGCGTTCGTCGACCGCTCCCAGCCGGGCGGCCGCACCTTGCTGCGTATCATCGACCTGCGCACCGGCGGCGGCGCGGAGGGCATCTCGGTCCCTCTGGGCCTCTTCAGCTCCGTCCTCCCTTGGGCTCGCGAAGGGGACCTCGGGCGGATGCTCGTCGCCTCCGACGAGCCGGGCCAACGGATCCCCGGCATCTGGACGCTGAGCCCGTCCAAGGTCGACTGGCTGGATTCGGGCCTGAGCGGGGACGTGACCCCGTTGGATTGGTTTCCGGGCGGCAAGGACATCCTGCTCTTGCAAACCGACGGGCCGCAGACCGCGCTATGGCGCTTCGACGGCTCGACATCGCCCGTGCGCCTTGACGGCGGCGAGGGCCGCATCACCTGGGCCCGCGTGCGGCCGAACGGAAGCGTTTGGGCGGCCATCCAGTCCGGCGAGCATCCCCCGCAGGTCATGGAGCTGGCGCAAGGCAAGCCCGCCAAGCCGGCCTTGCCCGCCCAAGGAAGCCGCCGGCAGGAAGGAGGCCGCAAGGCGACGCTCGTCACCTTCCAGCCGCCCTCAGGACACGCTTTGTCGGGCTGGCTCGTATCGCCGTCGACCGGCGCCGCGGGCCGGGGAGGCCGCGCCGCCGTGATCTGGCTTCCCGATAGCCCCGGCACGTTCCTCGGCGACGACTGGGACCCGCTCCGCCTCGGCCTGGCCGACGAAGGCATCGTCACCTTCGCGTTCAATCCGCGCGGTTCCTCGAGCTTCGGCCGCGATTTCCAGACGATGACCTGGGGCGATCCCGGCCGCCTCGAGCTCGAAGACATCGCCCAAGCGCGCGATTGGCTGATCAAGAACGAAGGCGTCGACCCATCGAGCGTCGCCGTGGCCGGCCGCTTCTACGGCGGCTACCTGGCCCTCTCGGCGCTGACGAAGCAGCCGGACCTTTGGGCGGCGGGCATGAGCA
>JAPLKK010000179.1:15092-26674 GCA_026388115.1 Elusimicrobiota bacterium
TCGCGGATTGGTCCGCCTTCTACGCCGACGCCTCCGAGCCCTCGCGGACGATGTGCCTCAGGATCTTGGGCATCGAGCCGGACGCCAATCCCGAGCGCACCGCCGACCATTCGCCGGCGGCCGACGTCTCGGCGCTGCGCGCTCCGCTCTTGCTCGCGCACTCCGAGAGCGGCTCGCGCTCTCCCTTGCCGCAGATGCGGGCCTTCGCCGCGACGCTGGAGCAGTCGGGAAAGAAGTACCGCCTGCTCACCTTCAAGGGCGGCCGGGCCGCGGCGACGCCCCAAGACCAGGCCAAGGTCCTCGGGTCCTTCCTCGACCTCCTCCGCCAAGCCGGCGTCGCGCATTAAGCGAGACTTAAGCGGGCCGTAAGCGCGCCTCCAGCGCGGGGTGATACGGTATCCCTGGGCCGGCATCGCCCGTCCCGGAGGACGCCATGCGGAAAAGCAATCTCACCGTGCTCTTGCTCCTCGGGCTGGCCGCGGGATGCTCGTCGGTCGCAAGCCGCGTCAGCGGGGGGCGCGTCGAGAACACGATCGGCCAGCGTCCCGAGCGCGGCCGTTTTGTCGAAGCCATCGGCATCGGGGTCGCGGACCCGAGGCTCCAAGGGCAGACGCAGCGCATGTCTCTCGCGCGCGACGCGGCCATCGCCAACGCACAGTACCATCTGCTCTCCTTGGTCCAGGGCGTGCAGATCAAGGGCGGGATCACGGTGCAGCGCGCCATGGAGAAGGACTCCATGATCACTGCCCGCCTCCGGCATATCCTCCAAGGCGCCGAGATCGTCAGGAGCGAATTCACCTCCGACGACGGCTGCGTGGTCACCATGCGCTTGCCCAAGGACCGCCTGGCGGCGGCCGGGGTCCGTTTCGAGTGAGCGGAGGCGAGCGATGAAGTGCGTCCTGGTCCTAGATGACGAGAGGGTGATCGTGCGCATGTGCCGCAGGATATTGGCGAGGCTGGGCCTGACAGCGTTCTCCGCGTACACGGTCGCGGACGCCCTCCTCGAGATCCGGCGCCGCCCGCCGGACCTCCTGGTCTGCGACATCGATCTGCCCGACGGCAGCGGCCTCGATGTCGCGCGCGAGTTCCTGAAGGCGCGGCCCGGCGCGCCCGTCATCGTCATGACCGGCTCCGGCGAGCCCGCGAACGAGGAAGCGGCCGCCAAGCTCGGGGTCAGGGCCTATTTCAACAAGCCGTTCGATGTCGACCGCTTCACGTCCGCCGTGCTCGATGCGCTGGGCAAATGCTAAAATCGGGCAATGAAGGCGAAGGTCCTAGTCATCGATGACGACGACAAGCTCCGGGACCTGATCCGCCGCTATCTCGCCGCCAATTCCTTTGCGGTCGTAGGCGCCAGCAACGGCGATGACGGTCTCCTCTTCGCCCGCGAGAGCCGCCCGGACATCGTGCTCACCGACGCAGAGATGCCGGGCCTCGACGGGCATGCCCTTTGCCGCATCCTGCGCAAGGAGCCGAGCCTGCCGCCGGTTCCCGTCATCATCATGTCGGGCTCCCTGGTCTCGGACAAGGATGTGCTGGCCGGCTTCGAGGGGGGGGCCGACGACTACATCATCAAGCCCTTCTCGCTGCCCGTCATGCAGGCTCGCATCGAGGCCGTCCTGCGGCGCTACAGGACCGCGTCGGAAGGGGCCGAGAACCTCAAGCGCTGCGGCATCGAGCTCGACCCCGCCGGCCGCACCGTCAAGGTCCGGGGAAGGCTCGTCGCGCTCACCCGCAAGGAGTTCGACCTGCTGACCGTGCTGATCTCGAAGGCCGGGAGGGTCCTGAACATCCTCTACCTCTTGGAGACGGTCTGGGGCTACGACCCGGCCGATTACAACGACCCCGGCACCGTCGAGGTGCACGTCTCGCACCTGCGCAAGAAGCTCGGGCCCGCGCTGGCCAAGCGCATCGTCAACGTCCCCGGCCACGGCTACAAGTTCGAGGCTTGACCCAGCCGCGGCGCGCAAGGCCGCGACCGCGTCCTAATTATTGAGGATTGTAACGTCAGGGTTCATGATTCTCACATCATGCCTGACCCCGCAGCGGCCATATGACCGCCGAGCCGGCGTAGTAGACCGGCAGGAAGGTCAGCTTCTGCTCGGGGAGTTTCTGGAAGGGCCGGGAGGAAAAGACCAGCCCTCCCCGGACGTTGGGATACTCGGCCAGCAGCAGGTGCAGGCTGCGCAAGCGGCCGGAGGCCCCGCTCTTGACCTCCACCCCGTAGATGTCGCCGCCGATTTCCACCAGATAGTCCACCTCGGCCTGGCTGCTGCGGGCCTCCCGCGACCAGTAGTGGAGTTCTCCGCCCCGGGCCGCCAGCAGTTCCTGGCCGACCAGCTGCTCAGCCATGGCGCCCCGGTGGATGTCCAGGAGATCGGCCTGGGCCAGCTCCTGGTCCAGGCGCAGGCCGCACAAACGCTGCCAGAGCCCCACATCCACCATGATGGCCTTGAAGCGGCCAGCGGAGGCTCCGGCTCCAAGCGGCAGCCCTTGGGCGCCCGAGGCCCGCACTCTGGTCACGATCCGCGCCTTCTCCAGGAGCTCGAACGCCTTCTTGACCGTCGGACCCGTGCCGCAGGACGCCAAGCGCGAGTACATGATCTGCTGACCGACCAGGCCCGGCGTGTTTTCCAGGATCGTCCCCAAGCAGCCGGTGTTGGCCCGCGCCGAGTATTTTGGGAAATCCTGGCGGATGGTCTCCTTGAGCGCATCCAGGATCTCCAGGCAGCGCTGCAGCGAGCGGTGTTCGGCGTAGTCCGCCACGCTCTCGGGCATGCCGCCCACCAGGCAGTAGGTCCTGAGCAGGTCGAGCAGCGACCGGTGCATCGTCTCCGACAGCGCCTGCGGCGGGGCGCGAAGGAGGTCCGCGGCCGGCTCATTGCCGAGCGCCAGCACGAACTCCGCGAAGGCCATCGGGCGCATCTCCAGCATCTGCAGCCGCCCGACGGGAAAGGATGCCTCCGTTACGGCCAGCTCCAGCAGCGAGCCGGCGGCCACGACGTGAAGACCGGGGCAATCCTCGTACAGATAGCGCAGCGCTGTTATGGCTCGCGGGCATGCCTGGATCTCATCAAGGAAAAGCAGCGTCTTGCCCGGTTGGATCCGCGAGCCGGTTTCAACCTCCAGGTCGCCGAGGACCTTGCGGGCATCGAGGTCTCCGGCGAAGATGAGATGCGCCCGGGGCTTCTTTTCAAGATCCACCGTGACGAAGTTCTCGAACTGTTCGCGGCCGAACTTGGCGATGGTGTAGCTCTTGCCGACCTGCCGGGCCCCGCGAATCAAGAGCGGCTTGCGGTGATCCGAAGTCTTCCAGCGAGAGAGTTCCTTTTCAATGAATCTCAACACGGTCGATTCCCCAAGACTCGTCTATTCTACTGGTCTGTATTATTGTATGTATAGTTTAGAAATACAAGGGTATTGTCATAGACTGGCTTTTAAATAACTGACATATAATGCCGCCAGCCTTGGCATCTAATTTCATCCGGCGACGACTCCGCGGACAAGATTTAAGGAGCCAATCTCAATTCCGGCTCATCCGTCCGTCAGCGGACACCAGCTCGTAGTGTCCCTGCGCCATGGCCGGATCGCCCGCCGGCGGATCACGCCGGCCATCGACGGTGAGGCTCGGCTCCCCTGACCCGTCGCCAATGCGATTCAGGATGCTTGAGCGCACCGATGTCAACTCGATGGCGTCCTCACTCCGGCCCTGGCTGACGCGGGCGGGGACCGAGGAGCAGCCGGCGGCCGCGAGGAGCAAAAGCGCGCCGAGCCGGAGAATCAAGGGAGCACGGCGTGCGCTCCCATATCCTCGGCCCATTCGCTTTCCCTTCGCCACGGCCACGGCATGCGCGAGAGCGGTCATCACGCGCAGGCCGCCTGCTGCGCGGCGCAGCGCCGCAGCAGCCCGTTCACCCGGGCCTTGACCTCGGCGCCGTTGAAAGGCTTGCTGACGTAATCGTCCGCGCCGATGCCGAGGCCCCGGATTTCGTCGGAGGAACTGTCCAAGCCGGTGAGCATTATGACGGGAAGGTGCCTCGTGACGTCGGAGTGCCGGAGTTCCCTGCAAGCATCAAGGCCGCCCATCACCGGCATCAGGAGGTCCATGATCACCAGGTTGGGCAGGTCCGCCTGCATCGCCTCCAGCGCCTCCTTGCCGTTGCCCGCCGCCACCACGCGGTAGCCGTCATCGCCCAGCAGGCGGCCGAGCAGCCGCCGGATCATCGGCTCGTCGTCCACGATCATGACCGTCTTCTTCTCCGTTGTCATCGCATCCTCCTCCTTCATGTGCCGCACTCGCCGTGCAGGGCGAACGCTTCCTGGTCCAGGGTCACCAGCCGCCGGACCTCGTCGCCCGTGAGCTCGGGAACGCGCTCGCGGGCGAGCCAGTCCATCACCTTGTCGTAGAAGACCCGCCGGAGCGAGGCGTCGGAGACGATCGCGACGGGATCGCTTCCCAGCTCGGACAGCCCCGCTCCCTTCTTGAACTCGAGCGCCCAGCGGCGGGCCTTCAAGTCCAGGATATCGCTCTCCAGGCGGTCCACGCGCCGCGCCGCCGCGGAGCAATCCGTCTTCGCCTGCGCGGCCACGGCCGCCGCCTCGTCCCGCGCGTCGAACACCTCTCGCTCGATGCGCCGCTCGCTCGCGGCCACCACCACGGCGGTCTCGACGTCGATGAGGCGGGCGCGAACGACCATCGTGTTGCCGTGCGTCACGAAGGAGCCCGTCACCACGCCGTCGACCGGCAGGACCTTTCCGAGCTTCTTGAGCGCCGCGGCGTCCACCATCCCGGTCGCGGCCATGCGATGCTCATCCATGACCTTCCCCAATAAGGAGCGCTCCACGACCTGCACCTTGCCCGCGTTCGCGAGGCCGGTGAGCAGCTGCTCGGTGAGGTTCCACGCTTCGAAGGTGGACTGGCGGCCGGCGGGCTCCAGGCCCATGACCGCGACGCGCGCCAGGCCCGCGTCCTTGGCGGCGCGCGCCAGCTCGCGGCCCATGGACTCGATGCCGCCGGCGGCGGCCGGAGAAGCCGCGAGGACGAAGGGGAGAAGAAGCGCCGCCACCGGGAATCCCATACACCCGGAGGATAGCGGGAGCGGCTTTCGGAGGGTTTAAGCCGGCCTTAACAGTCCCTTAAATCCATGAACGCACGGAGCGCCGTGAGGACCTAGCCGTCGACGCCCGCGAGACGATGCCACACGACGGCAAGCTCGCGTCCTCCCGCGCGGCTAACGCCGGCGCGCGTGCTTTTTGAAAGCGCGCCACCAGGCGGGTTTCGGGGGGAGGGCGAGCCGCTCGCCTTGGTCGGGCATTACTTCGCCCGGAGGCTCCGACGCGGGGACCGGCGGTCCCGGCACGGGGGCCGGCGGCGGCGCCACCTCGGGAGCGGGCGCGGCCGCCGGCGGCGGCTCGGCGGCGGGCTCCGCCGTGTAGACGCCGCGCAAGCGCGCCAGGAAATCCCGCGGCGAGTGAGGCCGGTCCTTGACGTCGGGCGACAGCGCGGCATAGAGGACGTCGTCGAAGCCTGCGGGGATGTCCAGCTCGAGCTGCGAGAAGCGGAGGTAATCCCTGCGGCCCTTGGCGCCTTTGTCGTCGTCCTCGAACGGCGGCTTTCCGGCCAGTATCTCGTAGAGGCACACGCCGAGGGAGTAGACGTCCGACTCGGGGACCGCGTGGCCGAGCTCGGCCTCCGGCGCGACGTAGCGCCGGCCGCGCGCCGTCTCCTGCTGGGCTTGGAACCCCGTCAGCTTCACGTAGCCGGCGTCGGCGAGCACGATGCGCGAGGGCTTCAGGTGCCTGTGCAGCACGCCGTGGCCGTGCGCGTACTCGAGGCCCTCGCACAAGGTCCCGAGGATCTCGACCGCCTCGTCGAAGCTGACGCGGCCGACCTCGGCCAGGTGGTCGCGCAAGGTCACGCCCTCGATCAGCTCGAAGACGAGCCAAAGCCGGTCGCCGATGTCGACCGCCTCGTAAAGGTCCAGGATGGCCGGGTGATGCAAGAGCGCCATCTCTCGCACGCGCTTGAGCGCCGTCGCGCGGTTGGGGTCGCCGGGCGCCCAGCGCATCTCCTCGATGGCGACGGCGCGCTGCAGCGTCCTGTCGAAGCCTTCCCACAGCTCCCCGTCGTCGGAGCGGCCGAGCAGGCGCACCTGCTCGTACCGCCCTTTCGGGTCGACCCTGGGATCGCCGGCCCAGGCCGGCCGCGGCCCCATCGGAGCGCGCGTGTCGGGCTTGGACCTGGGCGTCCTCAGGCTTGGGCCCGTGCGGGGGCGGCCGAACGGGGTCCGCCCGGTGTCCGGAGGGCGCACCGGCGCCACCGAGGGCGGCGATGTATCCTTCGAGGCGGGTGGCGCCGGCACCGGCGTCGTGCCCGCCCAAGGCGGAGGGCCGCCGGTATCGCGCGCGGCGGGCGTTGCGGCGGGCCTAGGCGCGGGAGAGGGGGGCGCCTGGGCGCGCGGGGGCGGCGGCGAGGTCTTTGGGAGCGCAGGGGCCGAGGGCGGAGCGAGCGTCGTTGGTCCCGCCGCCTTGCGGCCGGCCCAGGCGCGCTTGGCCGCGAAGCCGGCGCCCCCGAGCAGGAGAGAGGCCAGGCCGATCCCGACAGACGCCGCCCAGTCCTCCAGGCGGAAGCCTCGGCGGCAGATGTCCCCGAAAAGCGCCGCGTTGTTCTCGCCCTGCGGGGTGAAGGCGAGCTTGCGCGCCTGCGCGTCCTTGAGCAGCTTCCCGCAGGGCGGCGACAGCCGCGCCGCCTCGGTCAGGTCGTCCACGACGGCCTGACTCTTGCCCAGCAGCTTGTCGGCGTATGCCTTCAGCACGTAAGGGCGCGCCCGCCGCCCATCGAGCTGGCTCGCATGGTCGGCGTGCTGATAAGCCGCGAGAAAATCGTACTGGTTCAGCCGGACCCAAGCGAGCACTTCGAACACTTCGGGGTCGTTGGGCCGCTCGGCCGCCGCGAACTCGGCGTACCGCTGAGCCGACGAGTAGTTGCCCACGCCCAGGTGCTTGAGCGCCTCATCGAGGTTGGCGCGCGTGAGCGCTTGATCGAGCTTGCCGGTCGAGTCCGGCCCTCCGGTGGGAGCGCCGCCGCTCGCCGGCGGCCCCGACCCGGGGCCCGGTTGCCCCGACCCGGGGCCCGGCGCCGCCGCGGACCCGTCCGCCTTGGGCGGCGGCAACGAGGCGTGCCCCGGCGCGGCGAGCAGCAGGGCGAGGAGGAGTCCCGTCAAGCGGCGCCGGCTCCCCGGCGGCGCAAGCGGAACGCTGCGGCCGCCGCCCCCGCCCCCGCGGCCGCCACGGCTAGAGCGAAGGCCCACAAGCCGCGCGACCCGCGCTGGCGCCCGTCCGGCAAGCGGTCTTCGAGGAACATGTAGTCGGGGGTCTCGGCGCGAAAGACCTTCTTCCTCTCCGCGGAGGCGGCGAGAGGACCGCGCCAGCGCGGATCGGCCTGGGCAGCCTTATAGAGCTCCGCGCCGACGGCGTCGCGCCGGCCGAGAGCCTCGTTGGCGTAAGCGGCGAGGACGTGCGGCATCGCCCGGCGCGGAGCGACGGCGGCGGCCGCCTCCGCCGCCGCAAGCGCTTCCTGGTATCTTCCCCGCTTGAGCGACGTCCAAGCGAGCAGCTCGTGGGCCTCGCGATCATTCGGATAGTACTGGACGGCCTGCTGCGCGAGCCGTTCGGCGGCGGGGTAGTCGGCCCGCCTCAACGCGGTCTTGGCCAGGTCGCGCGCGTCGCGCGCTCGCTCGGGGAACAACGGCCGCCCCGCGCTCAAGATCGGCGCGCCCTCGGGCGCGTCGAGCGTGCTCGAAGGCGAGCGGGCGGTCTTGCCTGCGGGTTGCCCGCGCCCGGCGGCGGCCCCGACCCGAGGCCCGGCGGCGCGCGCTCCGTCGAAATCCGGCGGATCGGCAGCCCCGGGCACCGACAGGTCGGCACCCCAACCGGCCGACGGGCCCGCGGCCTCGGCGGCGCCGCCGTTCGACCGCACGGAGAACCCGCCGTCTCCCGTGCCTCCCCCTGACAACGCGCCGCCTCCCGCGCCGCCCCCTGTCCGGCCGCCGAGCCTGCGCGCGGCGCCCGGGTCGCCTTGATCGAGCTTATACACGTTGGGCAAGGGCGCCAAGCCGCCGGGCGCGGTGGCGGGCGGCGGCTGCTGCTGAGGCGGCGGCACGTAGGTCAGCCCGTTGGCGGTCGGCTGGATGCGGCCTCCCATCAGCTCGCTCGTCGCGACGACGTTGTTGTTGGCCTGATAGGCGGCCGCCTGCGCCTGCATGAGCAGATTCCTGGTGGCGGTGTCGTTGCCGGTGCTAGCCGCTTGTTGGGCCGCCTTCATCTTCGCATTGGCATCCTTCAACTGCGAGCCGGCCAAACCCCACGTCTGCGACGCTGTGTCCTTCATGAAGCTCTTGCGCCTCTCCTTGCTCCCGAAGCTCGAATCCACCTGATGATAGGTGTCGGACAGATGCTGGACGTTGACCTGCATCTCCGAAAGCCAACCCTGCGTCTCATCCGAAATGCGAGCCGCTTCCGGGGATCCCTCGCCGCTGTCGTGACCGTCGCCCTCGCGACGGTCACTGTCGCGAAGCTCCCCGTCGTGACCGCCGTCGTCGCGGCGCCTTTCCCCGGCGCGGTCGCCGTCGCGGCGGTCGGCCTCATGGTGATCGCCGTCATGGCGGACGCCTTCACGCGCCTCGCCCCCATGGTGATCGCCGTCATGGCGGACGCCTTCGCGCGCGTCGCCCCCATGGTGGTCGCCGTGCCGAGGACCGCCGTTGTCATGTCCGCCGCCGCCATCGTCACGGGCCCAACTCGGCGCTACCAGCGCGAGAGCGACGATCGCCGTCAGAATGTTTGAGGTCATGCGATCCTCCCCTTCGGAGCGGGCTTGGCCACGGCCTTGAGCCGCTCGAGGAACTCCTTGACCGTGTGCATGCGGCTCTCGGGCGAGGCCTGCAAAGCCGAGCCGATCAGCTCGTCGAGGGCCGCCGGCAGCTCCGGCACGCGCAAGGTCGGCTTCAGATAATCCATCTGGATCTTCTGGAACGCCGTGGCCGGCTCCATGAACGGCCGCTCGCCCGTGACCATCTCGTAGAGGCAGATGCCGAGCGAGTAGATGTCGGACTCCTTGCACACCACTCCCTGCTCCATCTCGGGAGCCATGTAGAGCGGGGTGCCGACGATGGTGCGCGTGTGGATGTAATCAAAACCGCCCTGCGGCTTGGGCGCTTCGGCCTGAATGGGCGTCTTGTCCGCGATACGGCGCGCGATGCCGAAGTCCATCAGCTTCGGGTAGCCGTCTTCGGTCACCATGATGTTCGACGGCTTGAGATCGCGGTGCACCACGCCTCGCGAGTGCGCGAACTCGAGCGCCTGACAGACGGGCTTGAGGATCTCGAGCGTGCGCTCGACGCTCAAACGCCGGCTCTCGGCGAGGAGCTGCTGGACGGTCTTTCCGCGGATGAACTCGAACACGAGGTACAGCGTATCCCCTTCCTCGATCAGGCCGTACACGTCGACGATGGCGGGATGGTGGAGCTGCGCCACCGTCCGCGCCTCCTGCAGCATCAGCTCGCGGCCCTGGGCCCCGACGTCGGCGATGCGCGTGGACATCCGCTTGATCGCGACGGTCCGTCCGAGCGACTGGTCGCGCGCCTCCAGCACGTCGCCCATCCCGCCGCGGCCGATGACGCGGATCGTCTCGTACTTGCCGGCGAGCAGCCCGTTGGCGTGGATCGGCGCGGCCGGCGCCGCCGGCGCGGCGGCCCGCGCCGGCGCCGGCGGCTTGCCGAGGATCCATCCCAGCCAGCCGAGGGCCACGACGATGAGCACGCCGAGCGTCACGAACGCCTCGGGGCCGAGATAGCTGCGCACGCTGTCGAGCTCGCTCTTGGCCGCCCAGATGTCCGAGATAAGATCCGGGGCCTCGCTGTCGAACTCGGACTCGACCCGGCCCGTCGAGGCGGCGTCCCTGGCCACGACGTCATAGCGCTTGGGGTCGAGGGCGGCGGCCTGTTTGATCTCGGCCAGCGCCTTGTCGCGCAGGGACTTGTCGCCAACACCTCGTGCGCATGCGCGTTGCCGGGGTCGATCGCCACCGCCCGCTCGGCGGCGACCCTCGCCTGCGTGAACCGCCCGAGCTTGGCCAGCGAGTAGGCCCAATCCGTGTTCACCTTCGCGGGATCGGCGTAGGTGGGGTCGGCGTTCTTGGGGATCAGGCCGAGCGCCGCCTCCTCGTCGGCCGCCACCAGCTCCCACTTGCCGAGCATCGCCGCTCCGTGCGCGCGCATGCGGCGTCCGGCGAAGTCGTCTTGGAGCCGCAGGGCCGCGTCCGCCTCGCGCACGACATCCTGCCAGCGCTTGTCCGCCTCCGCTTTCCGCGCCTCGTTCAAATGCCGGTCGGCGATGCGATCGACCGTCTCGTTGGCGGCCTCGGCCGCCGCGCGAGGCGCGCCCGTCGGCGCGGAGCGTCCCCCGGGGATCGCCGGCGCCTGCGGGCCGGCCGCCTCGCCGAAAGCGGCGCGGGGATCGACGACGGGAAGGGGCCTGGGGAAGCCCGCCTCGCGAGGGCCGGCCACGGGCGGAGGAGTCAGCGCGCCGCCGGCGGGAGCGGCGTCCTGAAGGCCGCCGCTGCGCACAAAGCCCGTGCCGTCGCGGCGCGGCGACGGCGACGCGATCGGGCCGCCCTCCGCCGACTTGTCGGTATCGAAGATCGGCGACGATTCGCTTTGCGCAAGCGCCGCCCCGCCGAGCAGGACGACGGCGACCAGCGACGCACGCCCGCCGGCGCCGATGATGGATGTATTCAGCGTCCGTTTCATGCGATCACACCGATGCGGCCCGTCGCCGCGCCGGAGCTTATCTCAGTATGCGGCCACAGGATTACAGTGTCAAGAGAAGCTGATTCTTGGATAGCCCGGAAGCGGTAACAGTGCGGCATCAAGCGCTGCGGCCGACCTCGTCCTTGAGCTTGCGCAGCCGCGCGGCGAACTCGCCGATGGAGACGATGCCGGGCCCCGCGCTCGGAGCGAGCGTATCCTGCAGCAAGGCGTCGAGCGCGGGGGGGAGGTCCGGGCGCCTGCGCGAGGGGGCCGTGAACGCCGGGCCCGGCTCGGAGCCGGTCGCCAGCTCGTAGAGGCAGGACGCCAGGCCGCGCAGATCGGCCCGGCAGCCCTCGGCGTCGGCCTCCGCGGCGCCGAGCCCGGCGAGCTTCGCCTCGCCGCGATCGGTGATCAGCAGCAGGGCGGGAGAGACGCGGCCGTGGGCGACGCCGCGCGCGTGCGCGGCCTCGAGCGCCCCGCACGCCGCGTCGAGCAGCCATAAGGCCTGCGCCGGCGGCACGCGGCGCGCCAAGGCCAGGAGCTCCGCGGCGGTCTTGCCGCGCCACGCCTCGGTGACGATGAACACGTCCCCTCCCTCCTCGGCGATCTCATAGATCTCGAGCAAGGCGGGATGGCGCACCGACGCCGCGGCGCGCGCCAGCCGCCCATACTCGGCTGCGGCATTGCCTCTGGCTGGACCCGACACCGCCACCGTGCTCCGCGCGATATCGACCTCCACCTCGCCGATCGTCCGCGAGCGCACTCGCGCATCCA
>JAPLKK010000262.1 GCA_026388115.1 Elusimicrobiota bacterium
CGCGCCCAAGCTGGTCGAGGCGCTCAAGGACTCCGTGTGGCTCGTCCGCATGTACGCGGCCATGGCGCTCATGAACCTCAAGGCGCCGTCGGCCGCGCTCGATCTGGCGCAGGCGGCGGTGTCGGACGCGGACGGCCGCGTCCGGCAGGCGGCGTTCATGGCGCTGGCCGAGACGCCGAGCTACGCGGCGGACCGGCTGCTCGCCAAGGCCGTCGAGGATGAGCGGCCGGACGTCGCCGCGTACGCCGCCTACGTCCTGGCCCGCCACGGCGACGCTTCGGGCGTGGGCCGCATCGTGCGCGAGACGTCGAACGCCGACAAGAAGGTCCGCTTCACCGCGGCTTGGCTCATGGGACGTCTCGGCGCGAAGGCCGGCAAGGGCGGCGCCGACGCCTTGGGCACGCGCGTGAAGGACGCCAACGAGCGCGACAACATCCGCCACCTGGCCACCGCCTCCTTGTCGGAGTTGGCCCAGACGGCGCCGGACCAGCTTACCGACGAGTCGATCGTCGCCCTCTTGGGCTCGTCGGGGGCGCAGAACCTCGCCCTGACCCGCACGGTCTCCAAATTCTTCTCGGCCGCCTCGCGACAGAAGGTGCTGACCGACCGGATGCGCGCGGAGCCGCTGAAATCCGCGATCACGGAGTTCATCCTTGCCAACAAGGGCTGGGTGAGCAAGCCGGGCGCTTTGGGCGAGATGGTGCAGCTGCTGGCGCGGGTCATCAACATGCCTCTCGACATGCCGAGCCCGGCCCCGGACCCGGAGGGCGCGGGCGTGGTCGGCGTGGACCCGAGCCTCGGCCCCGTCCACCTGATCGTTGAGGCCCCGGCCGCCGTGCGCATCGAGAAATTCCTCGACCTGCGCGGCATGAGCCGGAACGAGGCGGCCGCGGCCGCCTCCTCCTTCGGCCTCGATCAGCAGACGCTCGCTCGCCATGAGGCGAGCCTCCAGGTCGCGATGCCGGTGTCCCAGTCGGTCTGGGTGAACGTTCCCGACGCCAAGGTCTCGGCCTTCACGGCGGAGCTCGAGGCGAAGGGCTATAAGGTCCACCGCGCGCAGGCGAAGTACCGCCTGATCCATGAGACGCGGCCGCTCTCCGGCGTTCCCGAGATGGAGAAGCGCACGGGGCTGACCGGCAAGGGCGTGCTCGTCGTGTACCTGGACGAGGGCGGCGACCTGTCGCATCCGGCCATCAGCCGCGACCGCATCCTGCAGGTGCGCAACTTCTCCGACGAAGGCGGTCCGGAGGACGTGACGAGCGAGAGCATCGGCCACGGCACGCACGGCATGGGCATCGTAGGCGCGCGGCCGGTGGAAGGCTCGCCGTACGCGGGAATGGCGCCCGAGGTGTCTTTCGCCGTGGGTAAAGTCCTCGGCGCCAACGGCGGCTCCGACGCCATGGTGATGGCGGGCATGGAGTGGGCGATGAGCCTTGTGCCGAATGCGCTCAAGCAGCCGGTGCTCGTCAACATGAGTCTCGGCGGGCCGGGCGAGCCCGACTCGCCGTTGTCCAAGCTTGTCGACAAGCTCGCGCTCAAGGACGTCGCCGTCGTCGCCGCCTCCGGCAACGAAGGCCCGCAGGAGGGGACCGTCGGCTCGCCGGCCAACGCGCCCCTGGCCTTCGCGGTGGGCGCGGTGGACAAGGCGAAGAAGCTGACCTTCTACTCCTCGCGCGGCACGCCGGAGAACCCGGGCGTGAGCTGGGTGGACTTCGGCGGGGCGGTGGATTTCAACCTGCCCAATCCTTACGAGATCATCTCCACGCTGGCCACGAGCCTGGCCGAGAAGCTCAAGGACGCCGCCTCGACGGTGAAATGGAACGGCAAGCCGCTGTACCAGGCGATGTCCGGCACCTCGATGGCCGCGCCGCACACCACCGGAAAGCTCTCCTTCCTCGCCCAGAAGATGGCCGAGACGATGATCCAGCAGTCCGGCTCCCTGCCGCACGGCTACTGGATGTGGATCGGCGCTTTGGTCCAGCGTACCGCCGAGAAGATGCCGGACAACAAGCCGCACGAGGTACCCGGCGAAAGTCAGGGCCGAAGCCGAGCAGATGGCCAAGGACGCGCAAGAGCAGTACGGCGGCGAGAAGGCTTCGAAGACGAAGCGCTTCCTGCTCAAGCCGCTCAGAGCCGCGAGCTCGGTGCTGGCCTCCTGGGTCCTGCCGGTCCTGACCGTCTTCGCCCTGCCGCAGCGGATGTTCGCGGACCCGGTACAGGCCGTGCTTCATGCGCCGCCGGCCATCTCGTCGCCGGTAAAGGCTCGCGATTCGTCCTGGTGGCGCGACCGGTCCGCGCGGCACACCGCCGCCAGCGTCCCTGTCTTCGCGCTCCGCCGCTCCCAGAACGACCCTGGCGTCGGCAAGTACACCGACTTGGCCCGCAAAGACGTGCTCTCCAAGCAAGGCGTCGACGTCGTCCTCCTTCTGCCGCACTTCGCCACAGCGGAGGAGAGCCCCTACAGCGCGGCCAGCCTCTATGCGGCCAACGAGGACAACCTCGACTGGTCGCAGGTCCCCGAGGTTTCCGGCGACGCGGCCCTGCTCGCCAAGCTTCGCGCAGGGACTACCGAGAAAGTGGACTACGCCGCCGTGCGCGCGCGTGAAGGCGCGGTCGGCGCCCAGGCATGGCGCAAGTTCAAGTCGGAGCAGCTCGACCAGAACACGGCCCGCGCTAAGGCCTATCAAGAGTTCGTCGCGAAGAACGCTTCCTGGTTGAACGATTACGCGGAGTTCATGACCCTGTCGAAGCTCATCGGCAAGCCGTCTTTGGAGTGGTCGGCGGACGACGTGGCGAAAGCGCGCGCTTCGGCCGGCTTCGCGGAGGCGGTCGACGTCCGCCGCTACTCGCAGTGGCTCGTGAGCGGCCAGCTCCAGGAGGCCATCAAAACCGTCCACGCCGCCGGCGGCCGCCTGATGTTCGACATCCCGATGTTCCGGGGCAAAGACAGCGTGGACGCGTGGAAGCACCCGGAGTACTTCACCGACCTCAAGACCCGCAACCCGGGCATCATCAACCAATGGCTCCATGAGGACTGGATGGACCTCGCCTTATGGAACTGGACGAAGCTCAAGGCCGACGGCTACCGCATGGCCCTCGACCCCTACCGCCATTGGCTCGACCTGGGCTTCGACGGGGCGCGCGTGGACGCCCTCCATTTCGCCTACAACTTCGGCAACGGCCAGCTCGCCAGCGGCGACGAGCCTGGCGACGATTACGTGCGCGCGCTGAGCGGCGTCCTCCGCGAGCGCTCCGCCTTCCCGCTGGCCGAGGCCTTCGAGGGCAAAGACGAGGCCGCCCGCCGCTTCGGCTTCGTGACCGTCAAGGGGGATTGGAAGGTGTTCAGCAGCCACGACGATCCCCGGCTGCCCGATTTCATGTCCAGGCTGCTCCAGCTGCGCCGCGAGCCGCCCTCGGGCAACAACGCCGCCTTCACCGCCTACACGCTGGGCGACGAGTGGGGCGACACCGTCCCGGTCAAGGAGATGAAGGACGGGCATTCTCTCTGGCGCTACCGCATCCCCATGCCGACCGACCCCGATTATAAGGCGCGCGTGCGCGCCGACGCCGGTTCCCAACTGCGGGCCCTCAAAGCGGTCAAGGACGGCGACGTGTGGCGCGAGGCGGGCGCGGTGAAGTCGGTGCTTCAGAAGGCGGCCAACACCTTCATCAAGCACGACAACGGCGGCGTGCAGATCTGGGCCGCAGCGATGGATTGGTTCCAAGAGGAGTGGGGAAGAGATACGTTTATCTCCCTTCCCGGACTTCTGATCTCCTCGGGGAGACTCTCCGAGGCCAAAGAGAACCTGCGCGGCTTCGCCAAGCACGAGAAAGACGGCCTGCTCCCCAACCGCATCCCCGGCGGCGACCGCGCCGCGGAATACAACACCGCCGACGCGCCGATGTGGTTCATCCAGGCGGTGAAGAAAGTGGTCGAAGCGGGCGGCGACCAGGCCTTCGCCGCCGAGATGCTGCCGGTCATGCGCCGCATCCTCGCCAAGTACGCCGAGGGCACCGGCTACGACCGCTACGGCCGCTTCAACAAGATCTACATGGACTCCGACGGCTTGGTGGTAAGCCCCGCTCAAGCCACCTGGATGGACGCCGACCCCGAGGGCCGCGACAAGCCGGTCACGCCAAGGAACGGCAAGACGGTCGAGATCAACGCGTTGTGGTACGCGAACCTAAGGTTCATCGCGGCGCTGGAGCGTAAGACGGGCGACGCGAAAGATGCGAAGGGCTTGGACGAGCTGGCTGACAAGGTCAAGCAGAACTACAACGACAAGTTCTATTTCACGACCGAGGACAATGCCAAGCAGTGGGGCGGCGACGGCGGCGCGCTTCGGGACGTCATCGAGGGCGACCCGCACTCCGAGGCGATCCGCCCCAACATGCTCTTCGCCGTGAGCCACGGCGGCGACCTCTTGAGCCCCGAGCGCCAGAAGAGCGTGGTGCTAGCCGCGACGAAGGACCTGCTCACGTCGTTTGGGCTGCGCACCCTCTCTTACCGGGACAGCCACTACCGTGAGGTCTACGAGACCTGGAAGCCTCCGCTCGAGAAGGACCAGGCCTATCACCAGGGCACCGCCTGGCCCTGGCTCATCGGCTCCTACGTTGACGCTCTGAGCACGGTCCGCCGCTCCCAGGGCCGCTCCGACGCCGAGATCCGCGCCGAAGTCCGCGGCCTCCTCCGCCCGCTCGCCCAATTCCTGGTAGAGCACCCCGAGGCCTCTCTCCCCGAAGTCTTCGACGGCGGCAAGCCGATCGACGCCCTCGCCCGCTTCTCGCTGGACGACCCGAAAGGCTTGGCCGATGTTTTCAATGGCAACCTCCCCTGGCAGAACCCCGGCGGCACCCACTCGCAGGCCTGGTCCGTCGGCGAGACCACCCGCGCCCTAGCCGAGCACGGCACCGCCCCAGCCTCCCCCGCCCCTAAGCGCGACCGCTGAGAGATTCCCCGCAACGAGCTCTATGGGGTGCCGTCCGGAATCAGGAGGATGCGAGCGCCGAAAGCTGGAGCCTTTTGTGACGCACATCAATGCGCGGGACAAAACGGCATTTGCTTTCAAAGAGTGCCTGGATACAAGAATACGAACCGACGTTCCCCCTGGAAACTGGACCAATCGCAATCGGAAATCGGACGTGCTAGCATGACCCAACGGAGGGCCAGATGGCACGTAAGCGCTACACCGAAGAACAGATCGTTGGCATCCTGAAAGAGGGCGCCGCCGGCGCCAAGACTGAGGACCTTTGCCGCAAATACGGCGTGAGCACGGGCACCTTCTACGCCTGGCGGCAGAAGTTCGCCGGCATGACCGTGCCGGACATCAAGCGGCTGCGCGCGCTGGAGGACGAAAACCGGCGGCTCAAGCAGATGGTCGCCGAGCAGGCGCTCGAGTTGCAGGCCGCCAAGCACATCCTCTCAAAAAACTGGTAAGGCCCAGGCAGCGGCGCGCCGCGGCCAAGTGTGTGGTCGCGGACCTGGGTCTTAGTCAGCGTCAAGCCTGCACGCTGGTGCAGCTCAATCGGTCCACGTTCAACTACGCGGCTCGCCCGGAAAGCGAGGCCGACAAGGCGCTGCGCAAGCGGATCCGCGAGATTGCCGAGCTGCGCAAGCGGTTCGGGCAGAAGCGGATATGGCGGGTGCTGAGGCGGGAGGGCGTGCAG
>JAPLKK010000222.1 GCA_026388115.1 Elusimicrobiota bacterium
CGTGCCTCTGGGAGCGAGCGGCCCATGGCGAAGGGTCTGTCGCCCTGGGTCGCCCTGGGTCTTGACCGGATGTCTCTTATAGACTACACTTGATGTGGAGTCCAACAAGCGCGGGATCCTTCACTGCGTCGCCGAGGGCAAAGATGTCTTTGGAGGCTGGCTTGATGCTCTTAAAGATATTCTTGGACGTGCCGCGATCCTCAAGCGCCTCGACCGCGTCGAGGACGGCGATCTCGGCGATCACCGCTTCGTCGGCGGCGGCGTGTGGGAACTTCGCGTCCATGTGGGCCCGGGCTATCGCATCTATTACGGAGAGGACGGTCCGGCTGTGATTTTACTCCTGTGCGGCGGCAGCAAGCGGACGCAGAAGAAGGATATCAGCAGAGCAATCAGGTTCTGGGCGGGGTATCGGAGACTCCAATGAACAAGACCGTGTCTCATCACGACTATTTGATGAAACACCTCACCGACGCCGCTGAGGCCGCCGCCTATCTCGACGCGGTTGCGAAAGACGGGGACGTGAAGTCCCTGCTCAAGGCGCTTCGCAACGTCGTCGAGGCGCAAGGGGGCGTCGGCAATTTGGCGAAGAAAGCGAGGCTCAGCCGGACGACTCTCTACAAAACGCTGTCGCCCGCGGGCAATCCCGAAGTAGGGACCCTGGACGCTATCTTGGCGGTCTACGGGATTCGGATCGGCTTCTTCCCGGCGGCGCGCGGTTGAAGCGCGGTCCAGCGATAGACGGAGAAGGCCCTTCCGCGCTCCGGCGCGGCCGGCGTTAATCTGGTAAAATCTCCGACGACAATGCGGGTCGCGCTGGTTCACGATTGGCTCCTCGGCATGCGCGGGGGGGAGAAGGTCCTCGAGGCGCTGTGCGAGATGTATCCGGACGCCGAGGTCTACACCCTTCTTTACGATCCCGCGCACGTCTCGCCCGCCCTGCGCGAGCGCAGGGTCCGTTCGTCCTGGCTCAACCGGCTGCCGGCGGTCCGGCGCTATTACCGTTACCTGCTCCCGCTCATGCCGTGGGCCATCGAGTCGTTCGACAAGGCGGGCTACGACCTGGTGATATCGTCGAGCCACTGCGTGGCCAAGGGGGCGCGCCTGGGCGGTCCGGCGGGCCGGCGGCCGGTCCACATCTGCTACTGCCACACGCCGATGCGCTACCTCTATTCCCAGTTCGAGAGCTACTTCCCCGGCAACTCGCGTCCGTGGCTCAAGGCCGCGACGCGGCTCTTCCGTCCCTACCTGACGCGCTGGGACCGCCGCTCCAGCGAGCGGGTCACCCATTTCGTCGCCAACAGCGAGCACGTGCGCGCCCGGATCCGGGAGGTCTACGGCCGCGACGCGACCGTCATCTATCCGCCGGTGGATACGCAATTCTTCAGGCCCACCAAGTCGCCGACGCGGCAGGAGCATCCCTACTACCTGGTCGTCGGCGCGCTGGTCACGTATAAGCGCGTGGACATCGCGATCGAGGCGTGCCGGCGGGGGGGCCTGCGCTTGAAGATCATCGGCGTCGGCAACGACGAGCGGCGCCTGCGGGTTTTGGCCGAAGGCGCAAAAGTCGAGTTTCTGGGCTGGCAGGACATGAAGTCGGTCCGGAGGCAGTACCAAGACTGCGAGGCGCTTCTCTTCCCGCAGGAGGAGGACTTCGGCATCGCGGCGGTGGAGGCGATGGCGTGCGGCAAGCCGGTGATCGCCTACGGCAAGGGCGGGGCGGCGGAGACGGTCCTGGACGGCCGGACCGGCGTGCTCTTCGGCGAGCAGACGGCCGAGAGCCTTCTTGCCGGCATCCAGCGGGCCAAATCCATCGCTTTCGAGTTGGCGGCGATCCGCGCTTCTGCCGAGCGGTTCGACCGCTGGGCCTTTCTTCACCGCTTCTCCGAGTTCGTCCAGAGCGTCCTGCGGGC
>JAPLKK010000247.1 GCA_026388115.1 Elusimicrobiota bacterium
CAGCAGGCATATGCCTGAGGCACCACCTAATTCGTAAGATGCCCTTGTGGCATCGAAATATCCCCGAACGCTGCTCGAATTCGAACATCGATTCCGGACGGAAGAGTCTTGCCGGGATTATCTGGCATCCATCCGTTGGCCGCATGGAATCGTCTGCCCCAAGTGCGGGCACGGGCAAGCTTGGCGAACGTCTCGGGGCGTCCTTCGCTGTGGAGGTTGTCGCGCGGATATAGCGGTGACCGCAGGGACCGTGTTCGAAGGCAGCAAGCTATCCCTGAGGTTGTGGTTTCGAGCGATGTGGTGGGTAACGAATCAAAAGAGCGGGATCAGTGCTCTGGGTCTCCAGCGGACGTTAGGTCTCGGGAGTTACAGGGCGGCCTGGACCTTGCTCCACAAGTTGCGCAGAGCCATGGTGCGCCCTGGCCGCGATCAGCTGTCGGGCGAAATCGAGGTCGATGAAACGATCGTTGGCGGAAAGCGCAAATTCATCAATGGACGCAAGCCTTCTCGATATCTCGACAAGGCGATCGTCATCGTCGCTGCTGAGGTCCGCGGGAAACACATCGGTCGTATCCGCTTAAAGCAAATACGGGAGCCGAGCCAGGAGATCCTGTTACCCTTAGTGAAGGAGGTGGCGGCTCCAGGGAGCAGGATTTTGACCGACGGCTGGTGGGGCTACCACGGGCTGAAGAAGCTTGGTTTTGACCACAAGCCGGTGCCCACGGAAGGCAAGGGCCGCGAAATCCACGACTTCGTCTCGCCTCGGGTCCACAGAGTCGCCGCCCTGTTGAAGCGCTGGCTGCTTGGAACCCACCAGGGGCGCGTCGGGCGCGAGCAGCTCGACTACTACCTGGACGAGTTCACGTTTCGCTTCAACCGGCGCTCCTCACCAACGCGCGGTAAACTCTTCCAGCGGTTGTTGGAGCAAGCCCTGGCCATCGAACCCAGCACCTATCACGACATCATAAAATGCAGATAGGTGGTGCCTCAGGCATATGCCTGCTGCACAGAAAGTCCATTCTGGAACATCGCCAAGGGGCGACACTTTTCGACGGGAAGCGGTGAGTCTTCGGACGTGATGAACCCTCACCCCTTCCCTCTCCCGCCTCCGGCGGGAGAGGGAGAACGGCGATCCCCCTCCCCAACCCTCCCCCACGAGGGGGGAGGGAGGACTCAGACGATGCCGAGGGCTTTGCCGGCTTTCTGGAACTTGGCCAGCGCGGTCTCGAGGTCGGACTTGGTGTGGCCGGCGGTGACGATGGTGCGCAGGCGCTCCTGGCCTTTGGCCACCGTCGGGAAGCCGATCGAGAGGGCGAAGACTCCTTCCTCGAACAGCATCTCGGACAGCTGCTTGGCCTTCGCCCCATCGCCCACGATGACCGGCGTGATCGGCGTCTCGCTCACGCCCGTGTTGAAGCCGGCCTTCTTCAGCCCTTCCTTGAACATCCGCGTGTTTTCCCACAAGGCGGCGAGGCGCTGAGGGTCGTTCTCGAGGATGTCGAGGACGGCCAGGCAGGTCGCGGTGACGGACGGCGGGTGCGAGGAGGAGAACAAGAAAGGCCGCGCGGTCGAGATGAGGTACTCGCGCAAGGTCTTCGTCGAGGCGACGTAGCCTCCGATGGCGGCGAAGGCCTTCGACAGCGTGCCGATCTGCACCTGCACGCGGTCGGTGAGGCCGAAATGGTCCGGCGTGCCGCGGCCGTTCTTTCCCAGCACTCCCGAGGCGTGCGCGTCGTCCACCATCACGATGGCGTCGTAGCGCTCGGCGAGCGCCACGATCTCCGGCAAGGGCGCGATGTCGCCGTCCATCGAGAACACGCCGTCGGTCACGATCATGCGCCGGCGGGCGTGGCGCGACTCGGGCGTTTCCAGGATCGCCTGCAGGGCCTTCATGTCCTTGTGCGGATAGATCTGCCGCGCCGACTTGGCGAGCCGCGCCCCGTCGATGATGGAGGCGTGGTTCAAGGCGTCGGAGATCAAGAGGTCCTGCTCGCTCGTCATCAGGCTCTGGCAGAGGGCCACGTTCGTCGAGAATCCCGATTGAAACACCACGGCCGCCTCGGTCCCCTTGAAACGCGCCAGGCGCTCCTCGAGCTCCTGGTGGATGTCCATCGTGCCGATGATCGTGCGCACCGCCGCCGTGCCGACGCCGTAGCGGTCGATGGCGTCTTTGGCCGCGGCCTTCACCTTCGGGTGCGTGGTGAGCGCGAGATAGTTGTTCGAGGTGAGGTTGATCACCCGGCGGCCGTCGATGGTCGAGACCGGCTCCTGCGCGCTCTCGAGGATGCGGAGGCGGATGCGCCGCCCCTCGTCGTCGAGCCGCCACAGCTCCTCCTCCAAGAATCCCAGCCCCCTCATCGCGGCGGCCTGCGTCATAGCTCCTCCACCTTCACGCGGTCGCCGTCGAAATCGTAGCGGAAGCGGAAATGCCGCGTGCCGACCGCGATCACGTTGCTGGACGTCTCCCCGCCGTGGCGGCCCTGCAGCTCCATGAATTTGCCGGGGTAAGGCGAGAGCACGCGGCCCGGGCCCTGGATCGTCCACAAGGACACCCGCAACCGCTTGTCCTCCAGGCGGTCGAAGTAGGCGACCAGCTCCAGATCGTCGCGCGAGCCCAGGAATTCCCCGCGCTTCTCGACCTGCTTGACCCAGCGTCCCACCAGGTCCATGAAGTCGACGATCATCTCCTGGTCGCCGAAGGTGGCGTCCGTCCAGAAGCCCTTGAGCGGCGCGATATGGAGCGTCGGCCCCCGGTTCTCCTTCCAGACGCCGCTCCAGACGAGGTAGCGGCGCCCGTGGAGCTTGGCGCGCCTGCCGCTCATGTCGTAGAACTTGTTGCGGTGCGCGTCGAAGGGAAGCTCGACCTCGACGGACTCCGGGCGGCGCGCGTCGGTCACGTCGGTCAAGCGCAAGACCGGCCGGTCGTCCGAGTTCGAGTACTCGATGCGCACGGTCCGCTCCCCGAATCTCTCCACCAGGGGCTGCTCGGGCCCCGTGGGGCGGACCGAGACCTCGGTCACCTTGATCGGCGGCGGCGCGTTCAGCGACACTTCGCCTTCGCGCCAAGTCCGCTTGACCTCGCCGCGGGCCTGCGACTGGACGACCCCGCTCTCCGCCTCGATGAGCCGGGCGCGCACTTCCACGCCCGTGTCGCTGATCTCCTCGAGGGTGCCGACGACAAGGTACTTGGCGCCGATGAGGCGTCCGGCCTGAACGGCGGTCGTCGAGGAGACCGCGCCCGTCGCGCCCAAGGACATCTCCTGCATCATCTTGTCGATCTGGCTGCGCTCGACCAGCACGCCCTTGGTCTGCTCGGCGATCGCGTTGGAGAGGCCCTCGGCGACGATGCGCCCGCCCGGCGAGGAGCGGCCGTCCGCGTACGCGAACGGCAGCACCGCCGCCTTCGCCGCGCCGATCCCGGGCACGCCCCGGATGAGGCTATTGGCGAGCCTGTCGTACACATCGGCCCGCGCGGGAACGGCCGCGAACAACAGTGCGACCAGGATTCTACAGATTCTTCAGCACGAACAAGACGTTCTCTTTCCGCTCGCGCAGGCGGCGGAAATAGTACGGCATCCAGTGGGTCCCGTAGGGGACGTAGATGCGGACCGCGTGCCCCTGCCGCACGAGCTCGGCCCAGCGCTTCTTCCGCAAGCCGTAGAGCATCTGGATCTCGAAGCTGTCGAGCTTGCGGCCCAGCCGTCGCGCCGCCTTCTGCGCGAACTCGATGCGCGCGTCGTCGTGGGTGGCGAGGCCGGTGCGCGCGCCCTTCTCGAGGAGGATCTCGGTCAGCCGGTCGTAGCTCTCGTTGACCTCCTCCTTCTTGGGAAACGCTATCTCCTTGGGTTCCTTGTAGGCGCCCTTGCACAGGCGCACCCCCGCGCCCCTCTTGCAGATCTCCTCGACGTCGGCGAGGCTGCGCCGCAGGTACGATTGGATGACGATGCCGACGTTCTTCCGCTTCTCGAAGGCGGCGTAGAAGAGGTCGAGGGTCTTCTGCGTGTGTTTGGAGCCCTCCATGTCGATGCGCACGAAGTTGCCGTGCGCCGCCGCGCCGTCCAAGACCTTCTCCAGATTGCGGCGCGCCATCGACGGGTCGATGCCGAGGCCCATCTGGCTGAGCTTGATGCTGACGTTGCTGTCCACCTTCGCGCGGTGGATGAGTTCGAAGAGCCGCGAGATCTCCTTCGTGGCCGCGCCCGCCTGCTCCTCGGTCTCCACCTCCTCGCCCAGGAAATCGAGCGTCGCCTTGAGCCCCTGTTTGTTCAGCCGGCGGATAGCCTCGATCGCCTCCTCCGCCGTCTGCCCCGCCACGAACCGCCGCGCCAGAAAAGTAAGTGCCTTTGTCATTACCATGACAGGTATTCTACAAATAAGATTTCAGCCCGGCGAAGGATTCAGCCGGCTCTATGAACCCTCACCCCGGCCCTCTCCCGCCGAAGGCGGGAGAGGGAGAACGACATCGAAGGGGGCTACGGGCGGCGCTTGAAGATCACCGTCGCCAACGGCGGGCAGACGACCTCGAGCGAGTACGGGCGGCCGTGCCACGGGATCTGTTGGGCGTCCACGCCGCCGGCGTTGCCCAGGTTGGAGCCGCCGAACAGCTCCGAGTCGCTGTTCAGGATCTCGTCGTAGCGGCCGGGCATGGGGACGCCGATGCGATAGGACCGGCGCGGCACCGGCGTGAAATTGGTGACGAAGGCCAAGCAGTCGTGGCGGCCCTCGTCGAAGCGCAGGTACGAGAACACCGAGTTGTCGCTGTCGTTGCAGTCGATCCACTCGAAGCCCCCGGGCTCGTGGTCCAGGCTCCACAGGGCCGGCTCGTTCTTGTAAAGGTGATTGAGGGCCTTCACGTACTCGTGCAGCTGCGCATGCAGCGGATAGGAGAGCAGATGCCAGTCGAGGCTCCTGTTGCAGTCCCACTCGTTCCATTGCCCGAGCTCGTTGCCCATGTAATTCAACTTCTTGCCCGGATGCCCGAACATGAAGCCGAAGAACCCCCGCAGGCCCGCGAACTTCTGCCACAGGTCGCCCGGCCTCTTGTCCAACAGCGAGCGCTTCCCGTGCACCACCTCGTCGTGCGAGACGACGAGGACGAAGTTCTCGGTGTAGGCGTAGATCATGCTGAACGTCACGTCGTAGTGATGGTACTTGCGGTGGATGGCCTCCTTGGAGATGTACACGAGGTTGTCGTGCATCCAGCCCATGTTCCACTTGAAGCTGAAGCCGAGCCCTCCGAGGTGCACGGGGCGCGACACCATCGGCCACGCCGTACTCTCCTCGGCGATGGTCAGCACGCCGGGGAACTCGCGGTGCGCGAGGGAGTTGAACTCCTTGAGGAAGCCCACCGCCTCGAGGTTCTCGCGCCCGCCGTAGCGGTTGGGGATCCACTCGCCCTGCGAAGTTGCGCACCTCGTGGCGGCCGTAGTTGAAGATGAGCGTCCCCCAATCCGGATGGAAGCCCTGCCGGGGGTCGGCGTGCTCGTAGAGAGCCGTGCCGTCGTAATTGGCCAGGCCGTGCGCGTCCGTCGGGAAATGCGACGGCACCCAATCGAGGATGACGCCCAGGCCCGCTTGGTGGCAGCGGTCCACGAACGCCATGAAATCCTGCGGCGTGCCGTAGCGGCTGGTGGGCGCGTAGTAGCCGGTCGTCTGGTAGCCCCAGGAGCCGGAGAAGGGATGCTCCGTGATGGGCAGCAGCTCGATGTGGGTGTAGCCCATGCCCACGGCGTAATCCACCAGGTCCCGCGACAGCTCGCGGTAGGTGAGGGGCCGGTTCCCCTCCTCCGGCACGCGCCGCCAGGAATCGAGATGCACCTCATAGATGTTGATGGGCCTCTTCAGCGGGTCGGCCTGCGCGCGGCGGCGCATCCACTCGGCGTCCTGCCAGGCGAAGCCTCCGATATCCCACACGATCGAGCCCGAGCGCGGCGGCACCTCGGCGTAGAAGGCGAAGGGGTCGACCTTCTGCAGGGCCGGCCCCCCGTGGCGCGGCCGGATCTCGTATTTATAGACCGTCCCCGGGCCGACGTCCGGCACGAAGCCGGTCCAGACGCCCGAGACGCCCTGAGGATGGAGCGGATGCGCGCCGCCTTTCCAGCCGTTGAAATCGCCCAGCACGCTGACGGCGCCGGCGTTGGGCGCCCAAACGGCGAAATGAGTGCCGGTCTTTCCGTCAACCGTCGTGGGATGGGCGCCCAGCTTGTCGTAAAGCTGCCAATGGCGGCCTTCGCCGAACAGGTGTATGTCTAGGTCTGAGATGAGAGGCTCGGTTTGAGTGGGCATCGGAGAACGGATTTTAGCAAAATGGTTCCTATATGAAGCGGGCGAAGTCCGGACGCAAGGCGCGAGCGGTCCTATTGGTGCTGGCCGGCCTGGCCGCCACGGCCGCCAGCCTGCGCTGGGCGATCGGGCCGCGGACCGCGCCGGTCGTCGAACAGACGCCCCCGCCTCCACCGAGGCCCGCTCCGCCGCTCGCCGATGCCGAGGCCCCGCCGCCAGGCCCCGAATGGCCTGAGGGACAACCCTTCGCCCTGCTCGGCCGCGTCGACCCGGCGCTGGCCGGACCGGTTTGGTCGCTCTTCACCGGTTCGACCTGGACGCAGAAGACGGCCGCGCTGGAACTCGCCGGTCATTTCGTGGCCTCGGACACGCTGACCGGCCTCTGTCCCGAGGCCGGCGACACCCTCTGGGTGCTCTCCGAGGCGATCCGCCTCCGTCGCGGCGGCAAGGCCGCCCTCGACCAGATGTACACGGACCTGCGGCGCGCCGCCGACCTCGAGGATTACGAGAAGGACGATTTCGTCGATTCCCTGCAGGATCCGATCGCGATGTACGTCCCGCTCGCCATCAGCCACTCGCCGCACGTCCACGAGGCGCGCCGGATGTTCGAGCGGATGCGCAAGATGGTGAAAGCCCAGGGGATGACCCTCACCGAGTGGATCGCCAAGAACGACCCCGACCTCCGCTTCGCGCCCGGCTTCCTGCTGCGCCTCAACGCCTACGAGGTCCTGGTGCCGTACCTGCGCGCCAACCCCGAAGAGGCCCGCGCCGCGGCCCCGATGATCTTCCCCCAGCGGCGGGCCTGGCGCGTGGACCTGACGGCCGATGAGATCCAGAACGTCTTCGACAGCCTGAGGGCGGGGCCGAAGGGGGAGGAAGCTCTGACGGCCTTCGTCGAGGGCTGCCTGACCCAGATCACGATGTCCGCGGGGCCGGAGCGGGAGAAGCTCTCGCTTTTCCTGCGTCTGAACTGGGACCGCCTTCCGCCCGAGACCCGCGAGGCGGCCGCGTTCGTGATCGGCGCGCCGGAGGGCCTGGTCGCGCAGTCGACGGCGACGCTCCGGGTGCCGACGCCGTACGACCTCTGGCCGGCGAAAGAGTGGCGTTTCACGCTGCATTTCGCCGACGAGAAGGACTTAGCCCTTTGGCAGGGATACTTCCAAGCCAGGGGCTTCCGCCCCGAGCCCGCGGCCGAAGCGGTCGCCCTCGCCAAGCAGGTGCCCCACGGGCCGCGCCTCGTCCTCCTCGGCTACCATTACGCGAGCCTCGACACGGGCATGATGTTCGGCCCCGCGCTCAAGCGCTTCCAGCAGTCCTTGGCGCGCGACCTCAAAGACCCTGCCGTGCAGGGCGTCGTCATCCGGGCGCACGCGCAGTTCTCGCGCACGCCCGCTTTCCGCCGGGCGCAGCCCGGCCCGAAGTTGTGGTACGATGGCTCGTGCCGGGGCGCGGGGGATCTGGCGAAGCTCGCTGTGCTGTGCCCCGATTGCGTGCTCGTGGGCAACGTCGGCTCCGGCCGCGGCTGGGTCAACAACCCGATGATCTGGGCGCTCGTCGAAGGCCTGGCGCGGCACGAGGATTGGGACCAGCTCGGCGCGCGCATCAAGGCGGCGGTCGGCAGCCAGTCGACGCGGCTGATCGGTCCGTGGAGCACGCCGTTCTCGCAGGAGCTGAAGACGCTGAAGAAGAAGCCCAAGCATGTCGACGAGACTCCTCGATAAAGCCGCCGCCGAGATGAACTGGATGTTCCCGGCCATGCCCTGGGTCATCCGCATCTCCTACGGCGGCCAAAGCCGGCCCGTCGGCGCCGGACCCGAGCGCGCCGAGATGCTCTGCAAGACCGAGGCGGCGCTCGCGGCCGTCGCGCGCAAGGATCTGTCGGAGTTCCTGGACCACTACGTCGTCGGCGACGCCGACATCAACGGCGACATGTACGGCTTCGTCGGCGCGCGAGCGCACGTGCGCAGCGACTCTCTTTGGCGCGTCGGGCTGCGGCAGCGGCTGCGCTACGCTTGGATCAGCCTCTTCCCCTCGCCGGTGCGGCGCAAGCTCCTGGCCGTCAGCTCGCATTACGACCTGCCCAACGAGTTCATCCTCTCGTATCTCGACACCAGCACGAAGGCCTACTCGTGCGCGATCTGGAAAGACCCGGACCATCTCGGGGAGCCTTGCGACGAGACGCTGGAGGACGCGCAGGTCCGCAAGCACCGCATCGCGGCCGAGGCGCTGGAGCTGCAGCCCTCGGACCGCTTCCTCGATATCGGCTGCGGCTACGGCTACATGGTGCACCTGGCCGAGACCGAGTTCGGCTGCAAAAACGCCCTGGGCATCACGCTCTCCAAGAACCAGGTCGACACGGGATTCTCGAAGAGCCTGAAGATGCTCCACTACCTCGACCTGCCGCCCGACGGGAGCTTCGACAAGATCTACACCTGCGGCATGATCTCGCACCTCGACAAATCCGAGATCGTGCGGTACTATAGGCACGTGTACGGACTGCTCAAGCCCGGCGGCCGCGTGTGGTTCCACATGATCTCGCCCCCGGCGAGCCCGGCGGGCATCACGAACTACAACACGCTCTCGGGCACCTTCAGCCAGAAATACGTCTTCCCCGACCACTATCAGTTCCCCGTCTCCAAGCACATCCGCATCCTCGAGGAGACCGGCTTCAAGATCCGCCAGGTCCATTTCCGCTACGGCCATTACGCCAAGACCCTGCGGCACTGGTACCGCCGCTTCGTCGACAACCTTCCGCGCACCCGGCCGCTCATCACGCCGCCCATCGAGCGCGCCTGGCATCTCTTTTTGACTTACGCGTCCATCATCGACGGTCCGGGCGCCTACGTGAAGCAGGTGCTTTGCACCAAATGACCCCCTGGGAGCACGCATGAAGAAGATACTGGTCGTCGAAGACGAGGATTCCTTCCGCACGCTGTTGGACCGCATCATGAGGCGCGCCGGCTGGCAGCCCTCCTTCGCGGTCAACGGCGAGGCCGCCACGAAGCTCCTGGAAAAGGAGACCTTCGACTGCGTCGTCACCGACTGGAACATGCCGAAGATGGACGGGGGCCAGCTCGTGCGCTGGATACGCAAGAACCCGAAGGTGCAGCGCATGCCGGTGCTGATGCTGACCGTGCGCACCAAGCCCGAGGAGGAAGTCCAGGGCTTCGAATGCGGCGCCGACGACTATCTCTGCAAGCCCTACTCGCCCAAGGAACTGACCGCCCGCGTCGCAAGGCTGGTCGGCGCGCCGGTGTAAGACCGTTGGTGCCGTTTCTTTTGTAGTTTTCAGGGCCTAAGACTCCGCGCCGGCGGGCCCCACGGACCTGGCTTGTGCGGCCGGCGGCGGCTACCCTCAGGGTGCGTGCTTCCTCTCATCATAGCGGCTCTGGGACTCGCCTCCGGCCTCCACGCCGACCAGCCGGCGCTCGGCTCGCTCTTCGACGGCTCCGCCGGCAATATCTCTCTGCCCGCGCCCGACGCGCCGGTCCCGCCCGTCCCGGGGACCAAGTGGGTCGCGGCCGACCCCGGCGGCACCGACGATGACGACGACGTCTCGGCGCCGGACAAGCAGTCGTTCTGGGCCTACATGCAGGACCGCGCCTTCGACGAGATCTGCCGGCAGGCGCAGATCCCGGCAAGCGCGTCGCACCGCTTCGCGGACGTGGTCGAGCCGGAAGGCGCCGCTCTGAGGTACCTGCGGCTGCTCCCCACCGGCGAGCTCGCCATCATCGACGAGGACCGGCTGGCCTTGGACCTGGGGTGGCTGCCGGACCGAAACTGGGACATCGGCCGTCTGCACACCTCCGCCAGCTTGAGCTTCGGCGCGCGCCTGGCGGGGACCTCGATGGTCATCCGGCGCCTGCCGAGCAAGAAGGCCTGCGATGAGCTCAAGCGCATCCCGAACCTCAAAGACATCAAGCTCGTCCTGCCGCTCACCGGCGCGCGGATCGCGAAGATGGAGGAGGGCGAAATCTGGCGGCTGCCGCTGACCCTCCAGCTCGGGTTGGGAGGCTCGGGCGGCGACTCGGTCCGCTTCCCGGTCACGATCGCGCTCGGCGCGCACCGGGAAGGCGACACGACCGTCACGCTGCGGCGGCTCGATGCGAACACAGTCCGCCTGCGCCTGCGCTTCGAGGAGGCTCGGCTGTTGGACGCGGGCGGCAAGGTGAGCGCCAACATCCCGGTCCTGATGTTCGGCCTGCCGGGCGCTTCCAACTTCCTGCTGCGCGCGCTCTCGAGCACTCTTGCTGAATCGCTCGACGAGTTCCTCGCCGTCCAGCTCGACACGGACTTCCACCGCCGCGACGGCGCGCAGGAGGCTCTGGAGTTCCTGCTCGACCCGCGCGACCCGGCGGCCATGGACCGGCTGGCGCGGGTGCTGCGAGGCGACCTGTCCGCATTGTCCCTGCTCAAGCGCACCGTCGGGCTCGCCCCCAAGCCGACGCGGCCCGAGGACTGGCTCGAGCTCATTGACGGCACGCTTGACGCGCACGAGCGCGCCCTCGGCGCCAAGGCGCAGTTCGGCGGCGTCGACCGCTATCACCGGGGCGAGAGGTCCATCGGCGCCAGCGTGCCCTTCCTCTGGCAGTACGAGCGCACCAAGTCGAACCAGACCGACCATATCGCGCTCGAAGGGCCGGAGGGCGGCCGCTACGATCTGTATCGCGCGGAAAAGCGCGCGCGCCGCGCCTATCTCGACATCCCGATCCTCGGGCAGATGTTCACTCGCAACACGCAGAAGGACGCCGACGTGGTGGTCCACCGCGGCGCCGACGGCAAGGCCGACGGCCCCGCCGTCGTCTACGTGCAGCAGGAAGGCTTCGTCCGCCAGGACGGCAAAGACGCCCGGGAGATGGCGGAGCGGGCCGATGAGCTGATGAGCCTGGCCGGCGCGCGCGGCAACGGCGAGAACGCGGCGACGGCGCTGCCCGTCGACGGCCTCTTCCCGGAAAAGGACGGGCAGAAGGACCCCCGATATCAGCGCGGAGTGTCGGCGCTGACCGTGGTCCTCAGCGCCGAAGCGGTCCAAGAGATCTTATCGGCGACGCCGCAGGCCGTCGTGGCGGCCTGCCGGAACGCCGCTGACGCCATCACCCCGCGCTTCTTCCACGGAGCGGACTATATCGCCCAGGCGGCCGCGTCCCTAGCCAAGACCCTGGGCCGGGCGGCCAAGGCGGCCACTCCGGAAGCGCAAGCCAAGGCAATCGCGAACCTGTTGTCCGGCTCGGCCAAGCACGGACTCGAGTACGGCAAGGTGCTCGACGTCCTCATCCAGCTCGTCGATCCCCTGCAGATCTCGGCGGAGTACTTCGTCGACGCCGTGAAGGCGAAAGGCGGCGAGACCCGCGCCCGCTATCTGCTGAACCCCGACAGCGGCGACCAGAAGCTCCTCGAAGCCGCCGCCGAGGCCCGCGCCCGCTTCCAGCAGCCCTCCCCCCTCACCGACTGATCGTAAGGTCGGCGCGGGCTCTACGGCGTCAAGGGCGATTTAAGGAGGCGGGCCCTACTTGACAACAAGAAGCGACTCGACCTTCCGCATAAGGGTCTTCAGGTTGATCGGCTTGAGCAGATAGTCGTTCGCCCCGGCATCGAAGGCCTCGTCGACCTCGCGCGGGAAGCTGGCGGAGGTGCAGATGAGGATCTTGACGTTCCGGTTCGCGCTCGTCGTGTCGGCGCGGATCATCCGCGCGGCCTCCAAGCCGGTCATGTGGGGCATGTTCCGGTCGAGGATGAGGAGGTCGTAGGGGTTCTTGCGCACCAACTGCACCGCCTCGCGGCCGTCCGCGGCGGTCTCCACCTGATGACCGTGGCCGGCGAGGATCTCCTTGAGGAGGTCGCAGATGGACGCCTCGTCGTCGATAACAAGGATGCGGGCCACGCGCCTATCTCTTTATCAAATTCTCGAAGGTCTAGGGAAACTACTGACGCCGGCTCACGGCTGATGGGCCGCACGGAAGAAGCCGAGCACCGACTCGCGGAGCTTGCCCAACCAGCCGCCGTCCTCGGTGCGCTTCGGCGCGACCGCGGATCCGGCAGCTCCGGCCGAGGGGCCGGCGCCTTCCCAGCCCAGCTCCTTTGAGACCTGGCCGAGGAGGCGATCGGCCCGCAGCGCCAGAAGCTGTATGAAGGCGTCGACGGTCGAGATCGAGTTCGGCACCGCGTCGCGGCTGAGGCGCCGGCCTTCCGGCGACACTTCCGTGTCCAGCTCGCCGGCCCTCAGGCGCTCCGCCAGGTGGTTGAAGACCTCAGGGAGAGGCTCGAGCGCCCCCTTGAACTCCTGGCTCGCCGCCTCCATCGAGCCGCCGTATTTCTCCAGGATCTTGGACGCGAGGTGCCTGGAAAGGTCGAGCGAGCTGACGAACGGCGTCAGCCCGACCAAGTACGGCTTGAGCCTGTGGCCCACCGGGCAGTCGCTCGTGAAGACGGCCAGCTGCACCAGCGTGCCGCCGACCAGCGGCAGCGGCCACTCCACCGTCTGCGAGCGTCCGCGCGCGTCGACCGCGGTCGCCTTGACCTGCTCGATGGAATGGCGGGTCCGCAGCTTGCCCAGCGTCGTCTGCAGCGAGACCGCGGCGGGGCAGCTCAAGAAGGAGGGAGGAAGCGGGCAGCAGGGACACTTATGGACGTTGAGGTCGGTCCAGGGTTCGCGCTTTTCGTGCAGGAGCGGGATATGCGTGCCGGTCGCCTTGCGCTCGATATAGAAGTACTCC
>JAPLKK010000272.1 GCA_026388115.1 Elusimicrobiota bacterium
CGCAGTCCGTCGCGGCGGGAGGGGCCAACCTCGAGGCCTTGGCGACGCTCAACGGAAAGCTGTACGTGAGCGACTCGAACGGGAGAGTGTACGTCAGCACCCAAGGCAGCATCCCATTCCCGATCAACAGCGGCTATCCTGTCACGACGGGGGCCAGCGGCAGCTACGGGCTTACCGCATTCAATGGCGCGCTCTATGCCGCCGACAACAGCGGGCGCATCTACCGGATCTCCCCGGTAACGGCGACCGTATCCGGCGCGGACGCGACGACGGCGTCCTCGACGCTGACGGGGATGGGCCTCAACCTCGCCCCGTCCACCAGCGCGGCCACCTGCAGCGGCTCGTGGCCCTGCGGTGCCACGAATCAGGTGATCTTCACCGCCTCGGACCGAGCCGGGAACACGCTCACGACCGGCCCGTTCGCCATCCTGGTAGACACCTCGGTCTCCCCGTCCACGCCGACGGCCCCCACGCTCTTCACCGGCACGGCGCAAAGCCCCACTTCGATCCTCTGGACCTGGAAGAACAACGCGACCAACCAGACCGGCTATCGCGTCATGTCGGGGGCGGTCAACATTTCGGGCGACCTGTTGCTCAGCGCGACCTCCTGGCTCCAGACCGGCCTCTCGACGAATACGCGGTACGGCCCGTATGCGGCGCGCGCGTTCAACACTGGCGGCACGTCCGATTCATTGAGCGCCTCAAGCTACACGCTGGCCGATATCCCGTCCGCCCCCATCGTGAGCAATACCGGCCCTAGCGGCGCCACGCTGACTTGGTCCGCGAACACCAACCCCGCGGGCACCGTCTGGGACCTCCAGCGTTCCACCGCCGCAAGCTTCCTCCCCATCTATACCTCGAGCGCCGCGGCCGGCTATGCCGACACAGTCCTGACGCTGGGCACTACCTACTATTATAAGGTCCGCGCCAAGAACGGCGACGGGGTGTTCACCTCCTTCACCAGTACGGCCGCCGTCATCCCCTCCCCGCCGGCGATCCCGGCGGCCTCGTCCGGCCTTAGCGGCGCCGCGCAAAGCGCGGCCTCGATCCTCTGGACCTGGACCAATAACGCGGCCAATTCGACCGGCTGCCGCGTGATGGCGGGCGCCATCAACCTGTCGGGCGACCTGGCGGCGACCACGACCTGGTGGCTCCAGACAGGTCTCTCGACGAACACCCAGTACGGCCCCTACTTTGTTCGCGTGTTCAACAGCAGCGGCACGGCCGATTCAGCAAGCGCCTTCCGCTACACGCTGGCTAACGTGCCGTCCGGCCTCGCGGCGAGCGACATCGGCGCCGTCGGCGCGACCCTGAGCTGGTCTTCGAACACCAACCCCGCGGGCACCATTTGGGACCTGCAGCGCTCCGACGGCTCCGGCTTCAGTTCCATCTACTCGAGCGCCGCGGCCGCGTATGCCGACACCAGCCTGACCCTGGGCGCGACGTATTTCTATCAGGTACGCGCGAAGAACGGCAACGGTTTGTTCACTTCCTTCACCGGCTCGGTGACCGTCGTCGCCCAGCCGTCGCTCGCGGCGCCGGCGGCGCCCTCCAGCTTCACCGGCACGGCGCAAGACGCGACCTCGATCCTGTGGACCTGGACGAGCAACGCTTCCAGCCAGCTGGGCTATCGCATCATGTCCGGGACCGTCGCCGTTTCCCCAGACTTGTCCCCAAGCGCGGTCTCGTGGCTCCAGACCGGCCTGTCCACGAACACGCAGTACGGCCCCTACCTGGCGCGAGCCTTCAACGGGGTCGGCAGTACCGATTCCGGAGGCGCCTCGCGCAGCACGCTGGCCGGCACGCCCGCCGGGCTGACCGCGATCGACCTCAGCTCGCGCAGCGCGACGCTGAGCTGGTCCTCGAACGGCAACCCCGCCGGGACGATCTGGGACCTCCAGCGCTCGACCGACGGCGCAAGCTACAGCTCGATCTACGTCTCGACCGATCCGGCCGCGTACGCCGATACCGGCCTCGTCCTCTCGACGAGCTATTACTACCAGGTCCGGGCGCGCAATCGGGAAGCGATCAATACGCCCTTCGACGGACCGATCACCATCTTCACGGCCGTGCTGCCATCCTCCTGGACCCTTTTGGCGGTATCGACGCCGAGTTACCCGGCCGACACCGCCTACGTCAACGTCCAGCCGAATTTCGCTTGGACCGGCCCGAGCACGACGACGGTGGCGCACCTGCCCGGAGGCTCCGTCTACACCCTTCAGGTCTCGAAGAACGATCCCAACTTCGCGGTCCCGAATATCGTCATCAACATCTCGACGCCGGCCATCGTGAGGAGCACGGCCTCTCCCACCGCCGATGGCGCCTATATCTCGACCTTCTCGCTGGCGACCGACGCGACCTACTACTGGCGCGTGGCGACGAACGGGGGCGCGCCGGGGCCGTCGTCCCAGGTCTTCAGCTTCGTGACGGACTTCGTCGCGCCGGCGCAGTCCGGCGCGTTCGCGAGCCTCAGCTCCACCGGCGGCGCCATCGGCGAGTCGCAGGTCAACGACTCGCTGACCGGCGTGGCGGTCCAACTATCGATCCAGGACGCGGGCAGCGGCCTCGCGGTCTCCTCGAGCGTCCTGCCCTTCCCCGGCTCCGGCATCGATCCCTCGCGGTGGACGACCGGGTTCAGCGTGAGCTACTCCACCAACGCCGGCAAGAGCTGGATCGGCCTGTCCACGATCACCGCGACGAACGGCAGCGCGGCCATCGGGGACACCATCCGGGAGCTGGCCGTCTATAACGACCAGCTCTTCGCGGGAGACTTGGTCACCCGCGACGTGTACGCGAGC
>JAPLKK010000120.1 GCA_026388115.1 Elusimicrobiota bacterium
GAGCTACGCCCAGCTCTTCGCCGCGCGCGCGGCCGTGGGCATCGGCGAATCGTGCTACGGCAGCGTCTCGCCGTCCTTCGTGGCCGAGCATTTTCCGAAAGAGCGGCGCGGGCGCGTGCTGGCCCTGTTCTCCATGGCGGTGCCCGTAGGCTCGGCGCTCGGCTACATCCTTGGGGGCGTCTTGGGACATTCGTTCGGCTGGCGTACCGCGTTCTTCGTGGCCGGGATTCCCGGGCTCGTCTTGTCCGCGCTGGCGCTCACGCTGGTCGATCCGCGCAAGCCGCCCTCGGTCCCGGCATCGCCCGCTTCGGGAGAGAGGGGGAGCAGCGCGCAGGCGACGACGATTTGGGCCGAGTACCGGAAGCTGGCGGCGAACCGGTCGTGGCTGTTCTGCACGCTGGGGATGGCGGCGATGACGTTCGGCATGGGGGCGATGGCGGTCTGGATGCCGACGTTCTACCACCGCACCTGGAACCTGGATGTGGGGCGAGCGGGGACCCTCTTCGGCGCGGTCACCGTGCTCGCGGGCCTCGTCGGCAGCTTGGCCGGCGGCTGGCTGGCCGACAAGCGCCTTCCGCGCGACCCGGCGGCTTATTTCACCGTGTCGGGGCTCGGCCTGCTGGCCGCGGTGCCGTTCGCCGTCTGGGCCGTGACCACGCCGCGCCTGCCCGCCGCCGTGGCCGGGCCCTTCATCGCCGAGACCTGCGCCTTCCTGAACATGGGCCCGCTCAACGCGGTCATCGTGGCCGTCACGCCCGAGCGCGTGCGCTCCACGGCGTTCGCGGCGAACATCTTCTTCATCCACTTGCTCGGAGACGCCGTGAGCCCGACCCTCGTCGGGATGGTCTCCGACGCCGCCGGCCTGCGGGCCGGCGTGCTGCTCGCGGTCGGCGCGCTCGCCGCGGCCGGAGCGCTGTGCCTGTGGGGAACGCGCAGTTTCGCCGCCGACGAGGCGGCCGTGGAGATCGGATATGCCTGAGAAAGAGACGGCCGGGCCCCGGGTCGGGGCCGCCGCACCGCTGGACCTCGTCGGCTCGGGCTGGCGGCTGGGCCGCGACATGATCGTCGCCCCGCGGCGCGCCCTCGTGATCTATCTCGCCTACCTCGCGGTGAGCGTCGCCTTCTATTCGTGGAAGCCCGCGGATTTCCCGTCCGTATCGGACGCCCCGCTGGCCTTGCGCTCGCCTTTGCCGCAGGGCCCGGTCTTCTGGGCCAAGGTGCAGGCCTGGAGCCCCGCGCTCACTGCCATCTGGATCTATTTCCTGGCCTGGTTCGTCGAGAGGCTCAAGACCGGGCGCCTCGCGTTCTGGCTGTTCGTCTCGGCTCTGGTGTGGGTGGCGCCGACGGTGGGGCTGGTGCTGTGGGCCTCGAAACAGATCCCCACGCTCGCCCTGGGGCTCGTCTGGCTGGTCGCGCTCGCGCCCACCGTACCGCTCGTGCGCGCGAAAGAGCCCGGCTCCTGGGCGCCGCTCGGCGCGCTGCTGTTGGCCATCGTGGCGGTCAACCTGGCCTTGTGCCCGCTCTTTGCCGTCACGGTCCTGATCCATTCCGATAAGGGCTACGAGGGCCTCGAGATGGTGATGCTCTTCTGGACGCTGGGCCTGGGCACCTACCTCTTGAGCCGCATCGAGCGGCTTGGGGCCGCCCGCGCCTTCGCGGCGCTGTTCTTCTCCATGATCGCGCAGGTGGCGGCCGTCTTCTCGCTGCACGCGGGCGGCCTGGTGTCGAAGGAGATCCTCAAGGCCCTGATGTCCATATGATCGTCGATTCTCCCGAGCGCTACGACGTCTGCGTGGTCGGCGCGGGGCACGCGGGCTGCGAGGCGGCGCTCGCGGCGGCGCGGCTGGGCCTGCGGACCTTGCTCTTGACCCAGAACCTCGACACGATCGGACAGATGTCGTGCAACCCCTCCGTCGGCGGCATCGCCAAGGGGCAGATGGTGCGAGAGATCGACGCCCTCGGCGGCGAGATGGCGAAGAACACCGACAAGACCGGGCTCCATTTCCGCATGCTCAACACCGGCAAGGGCTGGGCCGTGCGCTCCCCGCGAGCGCAGTGCGACAAGAAGGCGTACCAGCTCGGCATGAAGGAGACGGTCGAGTCCGAACCGCTGCTGGACGTCGTGCAGGACGAGGCCGCGGCGGTCTGGATCCAAGGGAGCCGCCTGGCCGGCGTCGTCACGCTGCGCGACGTCCGCTATCCGGCGCGGGCGGTCGTCCTCACGACCGGCACGTTCCTGAAGGGGGTGACGCACCTCGGGCTCTGCTCCCGCCCCGCCGGCCGCGCCGGCGACGCGCCCGCGGACCGGCTCTCCGACGACCTGCGCGCGCTGGGCTTCGAGACGGGACGGCTCAAGACCGGCACGCCGATGCGGCTCAACGCGCGTTCCATCGATTTCTCCCGCTGCGCGGAGCAGCCCGGCGACGACCCGCCCGCACCCTTCTCGTTCTCGACCGGCCGGATCACGGCTCCCCAGCTGCCTTGCTGGCTCACCTACACGACCGAGGAGACGCACCGGATCATCCGCGAGAACCTGGACCGCTCGCCGCTGTACACCGGCCGCATCCGCGCCATCGGCCCGCGCTACTGCCCCTCCATCGAGGACAAGGTCGTGAAGTTCCCGTATAAGGAGCGGCACCTGCTGTTCCTGCCGGAAGACGTTCAGTGGCGCGTTGTGAGCACGATCCCCGGGCTCGAGAAAGCCCGGCTGATGCGGCCGGGCTACGCCGTCGAGTACGACTACTGCCCGCCCACGCAGCTCAAAGCCACGCTCGAGACGAAGCTCGTTCCAGGGCTCTTCTTCGCCGGCCAGATCAACGGCACCACGGGATACGAGGAGGCCGCGGCGCAGGGGCTGGTCGCGGGCGTCAACGCGACGCTCTCGCTGAGAGGACAGGAGCCCCTGGTGCTCAAGCGCGACGAGGCCTACATCGGCGTCCTCATCGACGACCTCGTCACCAAAGGGGTCGACGAGCCGTACCGGATGTTCACGGCGCGCGCCGAACACCGGCTGAGCCTGCGCACCGACAACGCGGACCTGAGGCTGATGGACGCGGGACGCCGCATCGGCCTGATCGGCCCGGCGCTGTACGAGCGCTTCTGCCGTTATCGCGACGCGGTGGGCCGAGCGACCTCCGGCGAGGGCGCCGCGCCCCGGGTCGAGGCCGCCGCGGCCGGCGACGGACTCGCGCCGTGGACGCTCGCCCAGGTTTCGGCCCAGACCGCGATCGAGAGCCGGTACGCCGGCTACGTCCGCCGCGAGCGCAAGATGGCTTCCCGCATCGACGAACTGGAGCGCGTGGCCGTCCCCGAGGGTTTCCGCTTCGAGGACGTGCAAAGCCTGCTGACCGAGTCGCGGCAGAAGTTCTGCAAGGTCAGGCCGCGCACGCTCGGGCAGGCCGGGCGCATCCCCGGAGTGACGCCCGCCGACGTGCACGTCCTGTGGGCGCATCTGCGCCGGCCGGCCGCCGCCGAGCCCCGGGCCGGGGCCGCCGAGCGGCGGAGCGGAAAGTAGCGGTGTCCGCCTCGGCGGGGAAGGCGGCGCTCGGAGGCTGGCTCTCGGAGCTCGGCCTCGCTCTCGACGACGATCAGTTCGAGCGTCTGGACCTGTTCCTCTCCGAGCTGCGCGCGGCGAGCGCCTGCGTCAACCTCACCGCCGACCTCGACGAGGAGTCGTGGTGGCGGCGCCATATCGCCGACGGGCTCGCCGCCGTCGGCCCGCTGCGCGCGCGGATGCCGGACGCTCCGGCCCTGCTCGATCTGGGCGCGGGGGCCGGCTTCGTCGGCTTCGCGATCAAGGTCGCCTGGCCCGAGGCCTCGATGGCGCTGCTGGAATCGTCTTACCGCAAGTTCCAATTCCTGAACGCCGCCGCCGCCCGCCTCGGCTCGCGCGGCTTGCGCGTGTTCTGGCGGCGCGCGGGCGCGCCGGCTCCCGCCGAGCAGTTCGACGCCGTGCTCGAGCGGGCGCTCGCGCCGCTGCCGGAGGCTGCGCGCCTCTGCTTGCCGCTCGCCAAGCCCGGCGGCCTCTTCGTGGCCTGGCAGTCGGAGGCGCCTCGGGCCGGGGACTCGGCGCTCCGGGCGGCGCTCTCGCCCTCTGGCGCTTGCCTCGAAGAGGCGCTACCCTATCGTCTGCCCGGAGAGTCCCGCGAGCGCTGGCTCGCGATCTTCCGCAAAGGGGAAAACGCTTGAACCTGCTCAACCGATACTTCTCGCCTTTCGCGGCGCTGCTGATCCTCACGGCCGTGTTCTTCAGCGAGCCCGACCCGCGCACGCGCAATCTCTCGTGGGCCGTGCTGGTGGTCTCAGCGGGCATCAATTGGTGGCTCTCGGCCAACACCTACCGCTTCGTCGGCTGGGCCGGCCGCCTGCGCACGCTGCAGATCTGGCTGAACTTCGTCTGGGCGGTCCCACTCTTCTACCTGTTGGGGGCGTTCTGGGCGCCGATGTGGCTCCTCTTCGTCATGGCCCCGGTGACCGCGGCGCTGTACGGCGGCATATGGCAGACCTTGTTCACCGCGCTGGTCTCCTCGGGGACGATGCTCGGGCTCTACCGCCTGCGCGGCATCGAAGGCGCACAGGCGTGGGGAATGGCGTTCACGCACGCCGCCTTCATCGTGATCATGGCGCTGTTCACCTACTCGCTCGCCCAGACCGCCCTTCGCCTTCGCGACCTGTCGAGATAACAACCTACGGTGTCAGACCTCAACTTATGGAACTTATTTGGAGACCGCAGGAAACCGCGTGCCCGTCGGCCTTCTTAAGATACACCCGGCTCGTGCAGCATCCTTGACACTGCCGTCGTCGATAGGCCGAGTGATTCAGAGAGTTCGACGATTCCGTAGCCTGAAGAAACTGCCCTAGCCACAAACACCCTTCGCGCAGCGCAGACGTTTCTAATCCGGGACGGACCGAGAATCGCATCGAGGTTGACCCCTCGTGCGTGCGCCGTCTCTGCGGCAAGCGCGGCAAGTTCCGGCCGTCGTCCCTCTCCGCTGATTGGACGCTCGACGGGCGCACGGGAAACATGACTGTCGGAAAATGGAGGAAGCTCCGGGTCCTCTTCCATACCCTGCATGATAAAGCTCTTGAAGGAATCGACGGCCGGAAGTCTTTCAGATCCGAATAGAGACAGCGGCCAAGCAGTGTCGGCGAGAGAACCTGCAACCGGTTCGATGTACTCACGATAGCTCGACCATCGCCAATCTTCTGGACGTGCCACGAGGCGGGTCCGCACGGGATTGAGGTGAATGTATCGCAGCAGCCACCTAAAGTAGGCGTCGTCTTCGCATATCAGAGATTTGAACCGACCCTGGAAGACGTGTCCCCGCCGCTGACGCTCGAGATTGAAACGCATCGACCAAGACGTTTGAATGCGTTGCATGACGCGCGAAAGCGAAACTGATCCAACCTGCAAGAGTAGATGCAAGTGGTTTGCCATGAGGCAGTAGGCGTACAGCTTGAAATCCGCCGTTTCCTTCACCTTCGCGACGGTCTCACGGAGTTCGAGCCAATCTTCGGCGAACGCAATGATTGGCTCGCCGCCGTTGCCGCGGCTCATGACGTGATGGATGCTCCCCGGAACATGAATTCGCGGTTTTCTTGCCATCTCCCACATGTACGAATGAACTTGAAATAAGTTCCATTATGTGGCGAGTCTCCTCCGGTGGGAAAATTCTCGTCGGAAGCGCGAAGGTGGCTTTCTTGGCGAGCGAGCCGCTCACCACATAACAGCGTCCACTGAGCCATCCTCGTCTGGTCCCCAGATGGGGCGTTTAAGGTCGGCGCCGCCGTCTGTTTCCTTCTACAGATCATCGAGCCAACCCAGAATCTCCTTTGAGGAGGCATGGGAAGCAGGCTCGATGGAACTCGTCACATTACCGGGCGGTCCGAATCTCTCCAGGACGCGCCGCTTACGCTCCAAAGTGGTATCGAGGTACCGGCTCGTGGCGCTGATAGAGGCGTGACCAAGCCAGGCTTTGATCACGTTGGCCTCGACGCCCGACTCCAGGAGGTGGACCGCCGTGGTGTGGCGGAGGCTGTGCGTCGATAGGCTCCTGCCGACGAGGCTCGGGCAAGCCTTGGCCGCCCGCCGGAGGTGGCGCTTGGCGATGTCCCGGATGCCGAAGCGCGTGAAGGCGCCTCCCCGCTGGTTGATGAAGAAGCGGTCGGCGGCATCCGGGTGCGGCCGGCGTCGATGCTGGCGTGCGTAGTGCGTCAACAGACGCACCGCAGTCGGCCACAGCGGCGTCGTCCTCCGTCGGCCGCCCTTGCCCTCGATCGTCACCGTCCGGCCGGGGAAGTCGAACCAACTCAGCCTAGCGTCCGCCGCCTCCTGGGCGCGCGCTCCGGTGTTGTACATGAAGGCTAGGATCGCCAGGTCCCGGATTCCATCCGGCGTCGCCGCCAGCGGCTGGGAAAGGAGGGTGTCCAGCTCCTCGCGGTCAAGCGACTCCGGCGGCCGGGGCTGAACCCGCTTCTTCGGGATCGCCAGCAGGCGCTTGGTGAGGCGCTCCAAGCCGGGGACGTGCATGCCGACGTAGCGGGCAAAGCACCGGATCGCCGCCAGGCGCTGATTGCGGGTCGCCGCGCTGTTGTCGCGACCCCGCTCGGGGTCCTCCAAGTGCCGCAGGAAGGCGAGGACCGTCTTCGGCTCCAGCTCGCGCATCGAAAGACGGTCGGCGCCCCGCCGGCGGCCATCCAGGTAGCGGACCAGCAACTTGAACGTGTCGCGGTAGCTCTTGACCGTGTTCGGGCTCAGCGCGCGCTGCTCGCGCAGGTAGGTCTGGAAAAACCTCTCCAGGTGCCGGCCGAGGTCGTCGTTCAAGCGCGCTTGCGCCTGGCGCGGTCCAGGGCTTTCTCCGCCAGGCCCTCGAACCCCGCCTGGAACCGCCTCTCGCCCTCGCGCAGCAGGACTTGGTTGACCGTCAGGTAGACCTGCGTCTTCTCGACGTTGACATGGCCCATGTACGTCGTCAGCCACGGCAGCCGGTTGAGGGGATCCTTGCCATCCTGATACCACTTGTACAGCCGGTGCGTCGCAAAGGCGTGCCGCAAATCATGTAAGCGCGGCCCCGGCCCTCTGGCCTTGCTCAGACCACACCGAGCCCGGATGCGCCGAAAGTGTTCCTGGACGAGGTGGCCGGGATTTCGATTCCCGTCCCACCAAAAGAACGGCTCCTCGCTTCCATTGTGAGGCTGGCGAGCTTGGCGTACCGCCAGGTACGCCTTCAGGCGCTCGCCCACCTCCGCCGAGAACGGCACGATCCGCTCCTTGTGGAACTTCGTGTCGCGCAAGGTGAGCAGCTTCTGCCCAAAGTCGACGTCCGCGATACGCAACTTGACCGCTTCGCCTAGCCTCAGCCCGCAGGCGTAGACCAACACCAGCAGGGTTTCCAGGCTCCACCCCAACAGGTGCCACGGATGCGTGACCTTGAGCTTCCCAGCCTCCTCGACGAGGCGGCTGATCTCGTGGAGCGAATACACGTACGGCTTACGGCGAGGCCCGGCCTTCACGTACGGGACGCGTTCCGCCGGATTGTCCCGGGTCAGGCCCTTGCGCTTCAGGTGCCTGAACAGCCCCCGTGCAAAGGCCAGCAGCGGGTTCTTGGTCCCCGGCGCGCGCTCCGGCACGGCGTGCATCCAGTTCGCGATCAAGGCCTCGTCTATCCCAGCGATCGACGTGACGTCCCGGAAGGTCAGAAAGTGATCGAGCTGCAAGGCACACGAGCGCGGCGGCCGATATCCAAGATCCCACCGCAGCGCCAGATAGGCCTCAAGCTCCGGCCCCAAGAAGCTGCAGAACCTGCGCCGGTGCGTCATAGAAGGCGGGCGTAGTTGTCCGCCACCTCCCTCAGTTCCTCCGTCGCGATCCGCGCGTACATCAGCGTGCTCCGCAGATGGCGGTGGCCGAGCATCAGACCGAGATCCGTCAGTCTCGCACCGCGGTCCAGCAGACACTTGGCGAAGGAATGGCGCAAGACGTGCGATCCGCAGGACTCGACCCTCCCTGGAAATCGGCGGCGCAGGCGAGCCCCTGCCAAATCCCCTACCCCAGCGGCGCTCATGGGCTTAAGCGACGTGTCGACCGTCACGAACGCCGGCCCACGTTCGCTCGCCGGCCTCACTCGCAGGTAATCTTCCAGCGCCTCCTTCGCTCGCGCCGACATCGGCAGCCGGGCCGATCGCCCGTTCTTCCTCTCGCGTATGAAAATCGACCCTGTCTTGAAGTCGATGTCCTCCAGCCGCAGCTTTGCCACCTCGCCCGCCCTCAGCCCTTGGCAGGCCAGCAGCGTCAACACGGCATACGCCCGCTTGCCCACCGGCCTATCCCGATCGATCCCAGACAAGAGCCCCTCCACTTCCGCCCACGGCAGGTACTTGGGCCGCTGGTCCGCGCTGAACCTGGAGGGTCGCGCCAGGTCGCCGCCAATGTCCCACTCCAGTTCGCCCTGGACGTAAAGGTATCTCAGGAACGCCCGCATCGCCGCCCGCACCACATACAGGCTCCGCGGGCTCATGCGAGCGCCACGATGGGCGAGAAAAGCGTCAAGCTCCGCCAATCGCAATCGCCGGACCGTCCGTGCCCCGCGCCGCTCCAAGAAGCGCGCGAGTTTCTCGAGCCAGGCCAAATAACTCCTGACAGTCAGGGGTTTCAGCTCCCCATGCTCGCGGGCGTGCTCGGCGAATCGATCCAGCAATCCCCTCAATCCACGGCGTTTTCGAGCCCTCTTGGCCATAGCCCAAACATCCTAACCCCCAAGCCCCGGCACGAGCGAGCGCGTCTTGCATATCGGCGCAGGCGAGCCCGCCAAAGCACACAGCAGCCCGTCGAGGCGAAGCCGGTACGTGTCTTGTATATCGGCGCCTTGGACCCCTTGGATTCGCTCGATTTCTCGACGAGGCCACGCGTCTTGTATATCGGCGCGCCGGCGGGCTTGAATTCGCCGCCAGCGCCGCGCCGCGTTATCTTTGCGGACGTAGTCGGGGTTCTTTGCCCGGTAGCGACGCTGGTAGCCCGGATGCTCGGCCAACCACAGTCGCGTCCGACGGTACTCGCCCTTGAAGTAGTCCGGGTTCTTGCTCACCCAATGAGCTTGGGCGTCGGCCTTTCGCTTCGCCTTACAGCGCTTCTTCCCGCAGCACTTTTGGATGTCCGCAACGTTGGGGCGGGCTTCGAATGCGTCGCCACAATAGGGGCATCGCAGCTGGACCATGACGGCCATCCTCCAAGGGCGGCGGTCCCCTGGCGATAGCATGCGCCGATAGATGGCCACTTCAAAGGACCCGCCGGATCGGACGAGATTGGACTTCGGCGGCGCGCGGCGAGAACGACACGGCTACGGCAACGGCAGCAAGAACAAGCTCTCCGTCCCGGCCTACTGGATCAATTCTTCAATCCAACGGCAACAGCAACGACAACACACCACATAACGGAACTCACCACATAAGTTCCATAAGTTGAGGTCTGACACCAAAGTAGTTTCTCCTTAATAGCCTCGACGCAGCCGTCCAAAACCGCCCGGGCGAGCGTGTAACCGTTATGTGCTTGAAATGATTGGAAAGCCTGCTATAGTATGGGGACCTTCCACACAGCCGAGGGCCTGTTCTTTTTGAGAAGGTCCCTGTCCGCATGGACATCCTCGCCAGACTGCGCGTCCTGCTTTGGGTGCTGGTGCTGTCGCTCTGGGGCACCATGGTCTATCAGTTCCTAGGCGAGGACTCCAACGAGCCCGAGGCGAAGATGCAGTGGTTCGCCAACCCCTTCCGCAACTCCCAGCCGCTTCCGGCCGCGACGCCGCAGCCCGCCCTGCCTGCGGCGCCTGTGACGCCGTCCTCCGCCGTCCCCGCGACGCCGGCCCCGGCCGCCGCGACGCCCGCGGCGGCGACGGCCCCGACTCCCGCGCAGACGCCCGCGGCCACCGCGTCCCAGGTAGCGGCCGCCGCGCCCACGCCGGGCGAGCTCAAGGCCGAGGGGCCGGTCGTGGCGCTTCCCGCCCCGTGGGCCCGCGAGAAGAGCAACTTGGCCGCCGCGCCGCCGCCGGGGACCCATTTCATCAAGCCCCTCATGCCGAAGCTCCCGCGCTCCTCCAACGTCGAGCGGCCGCGGCTGCCGCCGGAGCAGTCGCTGCGCCGCCACGAGCAGGTGCCCATCCCCGAGAACGCGCCGGCCGTCCCCAAGGGATTCACGTTCACGCAGCTCACGCACTTCAACGTCTACAGCGAGGGAGAGCCGGCGACGCGGGAATTCCTCGAGACGCTCGAAAAGCTCCACGCCAACCTGATGCTGGATCTGGCGGCCTTTTCTCCGTGGGCGCGCGAGCAGCGCGTGGCGATCTTCCTTTTCCGCAGCCAGGACAGCTACCGCCGCGTGACGGGCCGTCCCGCGTGGTCGGGCGGCGCGAGCTCCATCTCGAAGCGCAAGATCTATCTCTATGAGAGCGAGGAGCTCATCGGCATCCTCGCCCACGAGCTCTGCCACATCTATTTCGACGGCTTCTTCATCGGCGGCAAGACCAACCCGCTGTGGCTGAGCGAAGGGCTCGCCACGCTGGTGCAGGTCGAGCGGGGCCTCTCCTCGCCCAACTGGCTCCCGGAGAACCTCGACGTCCTCCAGCGCGGGGGGGGATTCACGTTCGAGGACCTGATGAAGGTCGAGGACACCTCGGGCGCCAACGACGACAACGTCCGCCTGTGGTACACGCAATCCTACAGCGTCGTGCGCTTCCTCATCCGCTCGCAGTTCAAGTCGTCGTTCTTCCATTTCTGCCAGTATCTGCGCGACGCGCGGCCCGTCGAAGAGGCCCTCTACCGCGCCTACGGCATGCCGTTCAACCGCGTCAAGGCGCTGGAGCACGCGTGGCGCTACGACATGACGACGCATCGCCTCACCGGGCTTCACGCTTCGGCCAATCAGTAGCCTGCGCCTCATAAGACCCACCCGTTTGAGGGCCTAAAGGCCTAAGAATTTTTACCCCCTCCGGCGCGCGCGCTCCTCCGACGGAAAAACGCCCCGCTTTTTGGAACTCGCGGAGCAAATGTCAAAAACCTGGGTCTTGATTTTTCGCGGTCGCTTCTGTAATACTGGCGGTCCCGTGGCACAGATTGGCGGAGGGTGGGGCAAAGTAGCAGACCGCGGGACCGAAAGAGCGAGCGATGCAATCCTTGACCGGACTCTTCGAACACACGCTGGACGACAAGAACCGCGTCTGCGTCCCCTCCCGCTACCGCGACCAGCTCACCGCGGAGAATGGCCGCCACTTCATGCTGGCGATGGGCCTGGAGCGCTGCCTCTATCTCTTTCTGCCGTCGCAGTGGGATCATTACCAGCAGAAGTTCGAAGCCGCCGCCTTCAAGAACGCCAACGCCCGGCGGGTCACCCGGCGGCGGCTCTTCGGGCGCGCGGTGGAAGCGCCGCTGGACGGCGAGGGGCGCATCTTGATCCCGCAGTACCTGAAGGATTTTGCCGGATTCCAGAAGGACTTGATGATCGTCGGCACGGGCGCGCGCGCCGAGGTCTGGAACCGCACCGCACTGTCGAAGCTGGAGAAGTCCACGGAGAAGGACTTCGAGAAGATCAGCTCGACCTTGGATCTGTGATGCTCGCGGAAATGGAATACACCCACGAACCGGTCCTTCTAAAGGAAGCGACCGACCTCCTCGTCTGGGACCCCACCGGGCTCTACTTGGATTGCACCGTCGGCCTGGGGGGGCACGCCGAGGCGATCCTTCAACGGATTTCGGCCCAGGGAAAACTGATCGGAATGGACATGGACCCCGAGGCCCTTGAGTTAACGGAAACCCGGCTCAAGAGCCGCACCGGAACATACCGGCTGGTCCACGCGAACTTCCGCGACCTGGGCTCGATCTTGGAAAGTGAGAAATACTTCCCCCTGGCGGGGGCCCTGCTCGACCTCGGAGTTTCCTCCCTCCAGCTCGACAAGCCCTCCCGCGGCTTCGGCCTTCAGGGGGAAGGCCCCTTGGACATGCGGATGGACCCGGGCAACCCGCTGACCGCGGCGCGCATCGTCAACGAGTGGCCGGCCGAGCAGCTGGCCCTGCTCTTCAAGGAGTTCGGAGAGGTGCCGGACGCCGCGCGGGTCGCGCGCTGGATCGTGGACCGCCGCGCGCAGTCGCCGCTGGAGACGACGGGCGACCTGCGCGAACTGATCGAGTCGAGGACGCCGCGCCGGGGCGGCCTCCACCCGGCGACGCAGGTCTTCATGGCCCTGCGCATCGCCGTCAACCGCGAGCTTGAGAATCTCACGCGCGGGTTGGAGACCCTGATGCCGTATCTCGATTCGGGCGGCCGTCTGGCGGTCATCAGCTTCCATTCGCTCGAAGACCGCATGGTCAAGAACGTTTTCCAGGCTTACGTCGCGCAAGGGCAGGCCCGGCTCCTCACGCCGTCGCCCGTCCGGGCGTCGATCGAAGAGGTGCGGCGCAATCCGAGGTCCCGGAGCGCCAAGCTGCGCGTCATGGAGAAACTATGAAAAGCCACGTCCTCCTCAGCGGATCGAGCTCGCACCTGGCGGCGATGGCCATGGTTGATACGGCGGTCAGCTTCCAGCTGGCGCGCCAGCAGGTGGTGAGCCTCCTGCCCTTATGCGCGGCGCCGAACTCCGGCTACATCTGGAAGCGGGTCTTCCTGAGGGGGAAGCACCGCTAGCAACGATCTGGCGGCCGCCTACTCGGCGGGGCGGCCGCCGTCTGTTTTCTCCCTAATAGGGAGCGCCGGGGCTTGCGGAGCCCCCGGCACGGCGACGGAGGAAAACGACCTCATCGCCAAGGGTCGGAGTGAGAGAAAGGACGTACTGAATCTGGCGGGCACCTACTCGGCGGGGTGCCCGCCGACTCTTTGAAGTGAGCGAGGGGGACGATGAACCGATGGGTGGCGGCGGCCGCAGGGGGCGCCTTCCTGCTCGTGACCGAGCAGATCCAGGCGACCCATCTGGGCTTCGAGTTGGATAAGACCCAGCGCTCGGTCCGCGAGGCACGGGACCATGAAGCGCACCTGCGCTTCCAGCTCGATCAGGAGACGACCCCCGGCGAGCTTGCCGTGCTCGCGCGCAGCCGCCTCGGAATGATCCCGCCGAACCCCGACGCCGTAGTGCTCCTGGACCAGGCGAACGACCGGCCCGTGCAGGCCCCGCCGCCGCTGTTCGCGACAGCCGGACCCGCCGAAGAGCTCTCCCCTGCCGGCGCGCCCCGGGTCGGGACCGCCGAGCCCCACATCGCGATAGCCGAGCCCCGGGTCGGGGCGGCCGAACGCTTCGACCGCGTCCGTTCGGCGGGCGCCTCGATCCTCAGGACCCAACTGCTCAGCTGGCTGCTGCCTCCGGACTCGCCGCGCTGGCGGTGAGGGCTCCGAGCGTGCGATAATCGGCACATGCTTTCCCTGCGGGCGCGGCTCCACATCGCGGCGGCCCTCGCCGCCGTGCCGCTCTTCGCCATCGCCGCGAGGCTCGTCCAGCTCCAGGTCCTTGAGCGCAAGGACCTGACGGCCAAGGTGCTCTGCGAGCTCCGGGCCAGCAAGTCCGAGCGCATCCTGAGGGGCCGCATCCTCGACCGCAACGGCTATGTCCTCGCCGAGTCCCTCCCGTCCTGGTCCGTCTCCCTCGACCCGCAGATGGCGCGCGGACGCGAGAGCGCCTTCCCCTCTCTGGCGGCCGCCCTGCGCCTCCCCCCGCAGGAAGTGCGCCGAAAAGCGCGCGGGTCCGGCCGCTCCGCCATGCTCAAGCGCCAGCTCGGCCCAGACGAGCTGGAAGCGGTCAAGGCTCTTAAACTGCCCTTCGTCGCCTTCACGCCGGACGAGCGCCGTGCCTACCCGAACGCGGACCTGGCCGCCTCCCTGCTCGGCTCCGTCAGCGCCGACGGCAGGGGGCTTTCCGGGCTCGAGCTCGAGTACGATCGCGCGCTCAGCGGGAAGCTCCATAACATCGCGCTCCTGCGCGACGGAAAGGGCCATACGATGGCGTTGGGCTCGCAAGACGCCCCCGAGAGCCCGCCGGACCTCACGCTGACCATCGACCGCGGCCTCCAGCATTACGCCGAGGCGGCGCTCGCCGAGGCGGTCGAGCGCCACCAGCCGCTGTGGGGCGCCGCCGTCATCGAGGACCCCTCGACCGGAGAGATCCTCGCCATGGCGTCGAGCCCGCCGGACCCCCTCAAGAGCCGCATCTTCCAGCAAGTCTACGAGCCCGGCTCGACCTTCAAGACCGTGACGGCGGCGGCCGCGCTGGAGGAAAAGCTGACGCATCCAGGCGAGGAGATCGACTGCACCGGGCCCTGGGCCCTTACCCCGCACGTCACGATCAAGGACCATGAGCCGGAAGGGATACTGCCGCTCGAGCTGGTGATGGCGCATTCATCGAACATCGGCATGGCCAAGCTCGGGCTGCGGCTCGGCGGGGAGCGGCTGTACCGCTATGCGCGGGCGTTCGGCTTCGGCGCGCGGACCGGGGTGCGGTTCCCGGGCGAGAGCGCGGGCCTGCTCAAGCCGCGGCCCTCGAAGGACCGCGTCGGCCTGGCCACCAACGCTTTTGGCCAGGGCCTGGCCGTGACGCCGCTGCAAATCGTCAACGCGTACGCCGCCGTCGCCAACGGGGGCGAGCTCCTCGAGCCCCGCGTCGTGCGCGCCGTCGGCGCCTCGCCCGCGCCGAAGCCCACGGTCGTGCGGCGCGTCGCTTCCCCCGAGACGATCCGCCTGCTGAACTCGCTGCTCGAGGGCGTGATCTTGAGGGGGACCGGGATGTCGGCGGCGATCCCCGGCTACTCGACGGCGGGCAAGACGGGCACCTCGCAAAAGCTCGACCCCGCCACGCGGCGCTATTCCTCGACCGATTACATCGCGTCCTTCGCGGGCTACGTGCCGTCGCGCCGGCCTCGCTTCGTCATCGCGGTGATCATGGACAGCCCGCGCCACCAGTACTACGGCTCGGAGGTCGCGGCCCCCGTCTTCGCCAAGCTGGCCCGGGAGGCGCTGGCGCTCTACGGCGTGCCCCCGGACAAGCCGCTGCTGGTGACGCCCGACAGAGCCCCTGCGGCCGCGCCCAGGGCCCCCGCGGCCGCGCCGAAGGCGCCGGCAGCCAGACCCGCCGCCCCCAGGACCCCATGAAGCTCAGCGAGCTGCTGACCCGCGTCCAGACGCCCTCCACCACGGGCCCGAAAGACGCGGAGATCCGCTCCATCGCTTACGATTCCCGCCGGGCCGGCCCCGACTCGCTCTTCGTCGCCGTGCCCGGCGCCAAGACGAACGGCAACCGCTTCGTGCGGGAGGCGATCGAGCACGGAGCCGTCGCCGTCGCGAGCGAGCTCGAGCCGCCCCCGCCCCCCTTCGCCCTGGCCAGGCCCGGAGGCCGCCCGGTGACCTGGGTCCGCGTCCAGAGCGCGCTCGAAGCCCTGGGGCAGCTCGCCGCCGAGTTCTATGGCCGGCCGTCCGAGGGCATGACCGTCGTCGGGGTGACCGGCACCAACGGCAAGACGACCACGACCTATCTGCTCGAGGCGATCTTCGGCTGCGCCGGCTGCCCGACGGGAGTCATGGGAACGGTCAATTACCGCCTGCGGGGACGCGCGTTCGAGGCCGCCTCGAACACGACCCCGGTGTCGGCCGAGCTCCAGCGCCTGCTGGCCCTGATGAAGGAGGGGCGCGCCACCCACGTGGCGATGGAGGTCTCCTCCCACGCGCTCGCGCTCAAGCGCGTCGACGAGGTCGATTTCGACGGATCCTGAACCGCGACGACGCCGCCTACCACCACCTCAAACACGTGGCCGAGCCCGCGGCCGTCGTCAGCTACGGGCTGGAGAACGAAGCTGATTTCCGAGCGGCGGGGGTGGCGGGGACCCTGCAGGGCACGCATTTCCGCCTTTGCTTCGGAGGGCGCGAGCGGACCATCGGGCTGCGCCTCATCGGCGAGCACAACGTCTACAACGCGCTGGCCGCCGCGGCCACGGCCCTGACGCTGGACATCCCCGAGCAGCGCGTGATCGAGGGGCTCGAATCCGTCCAGGGCGTCCCCGGCAGGCTCGAACCCGTCGAGGCGGGACAGCCCTTCCGGGTCCTGGTGGACTACGCGCACACCGACAGCGCTCTCGAGGCCGTGCTCCGCACGCTCGCCAAGCTGCCGCGCCGGCGCCTCTTGACGGTGTTCGGCTGCGGCGGCGACCGTGACGCCACCAAGCGCGGGCCCATGGGGCTGGCGGCGACGGCCGGCTCCGACCTCGTCTATCTCACGAGCGACAACCCCCGGACCGAGGACCCCCTGGCCATCCTCTCGGAGATCGAGCAGGCGGTCCGGTCGGCGGGAAGAAAAAATTATAAGATGGTCCCGGACCGCCAGAGCGCGATCCGCGAAGCCATCCGCGAAGCGAACGAGGGCGACGTGGTCCTCATCGCCGGAAAAGGGCACGAGACGACGCAGATCCTGAAGGACCGTGCCGTTCATTTCGACGATCGCGAGGCGGCGCGCGAAGCGATCCGCGAGCGATTGAAAGAAGCGGCGTAGGCCGAACGTACTACCGAGTGACATGCCCGATTCATTCTTGCCGTCCTCCTCACCCTCTCCCGCCGCGCCGGGGAAGCCAGGCGCCAGGACGATGGATTTGAACATCACCTGGGACGCCTTGGCGCGCGCCTGCGGCGGCCGGCTCGTGCGCGGCGAGCCCGGCGACCGCGTCCGCGCCATCTCCACCGATTCCCGCAAGCTGGCCGACGGGTCCGTCTTCTGGGCCCTGTCGGGCAAGAGCTTCGACGCGCACGATTTTCTCGGCGCGCGGACCGCGTCGGCCGACGGCTGGGTGATCCAGCGCGGACGCAAGCCCAAGGATGGCAGCCAACCGGCGCACATCGTCGAGGTGCTCGACACGCTCAAGGCCCTGCAGGGCCTGGCCGCATGGCACCGCCAGCGCTTCGAGATCCCGGTGGCGGCCGTGGCCGGCTCCAACGGCAAGACGTCGACCAAGGAGATGCTCCGCTCGATCTGCGCGCAGGCGGGAGCGGTCTGCGCCACCCGCGGCAACCTCAACAACCAGTACGGCCTGCCGCTCTCGCTTCTGGAGCTCAACGAGCACGACCGGTACGCGGTCTTCGAGCTGGGGGAGTCGCACTCGTCGGGCCGGCGCATCTCGAGTTCTTGGGCAACCTCGAGGGAGTCTTCCGCTGCCTCTCGGAGCTGCTGACGGCCTCTCCCCCGGAGACGGCGTTCGCCGTCAATCTCGACGACCCCTGGCTCGCGGCGCTGGAGACCCAGCTCGGCAACCGGGCGATCACTTTCGGCCGCGCCGAGCGCGCGGCCGTGGCGCTGCGCGACAGCCCCGCCGGCGTCGTCGAGCTGGTCATCCAACGCCGCAAGATCACGGCCCAGCTGGCCTGTCCGGGCCGGCTGCATCAGCTCAACGCGGCCGCCGCGGCGGCCGGCGCGCTCGGCATGGGCCTCGGGACCGACGAGATCGTCCGCGGCCTCGAGGCGTTCCGCCCGGCCCCCATGCGCTTCGAGCCGCGCCAACACCCCAGCGGCGCCTGGCTGCTCGTGGA
>JAPLKK010000008.1 GCA_026388115.1 Elusimicrobiota bacterium
ACGATCCGCCTTTCACGAACCTGGACCTGGTCAGCTGCCGCAACCTCCTGATCTACCTGGGCCCGGCGCTCCAGGAAAAAGCCCTGAAGATATTCCAGTACGCCCTGAAGCCTCGGGGCATCCTCATGCTGGGCCGTTCCGAGAATATCGGAGACTTTTCGGGGCGATTCTCGGTCCTGAACGTGAAAAGGAAGGTCTTTTTCGAGCGGATGCCGTCCGCGCAAGCGCGGCTCGATTTCATCCCACCCAGCCGCTTCACGGAAACCGAGTCCGCCTTTCAGGACTCCGGGCGCGGCGGGCGGGGCGGCTCCAAGGCGTCGCCGGACGCCTTCGACCTGCAGGGCGAGCTCGACGGCGTCCTGCCGCCGCGCTACATCCCCAACGGCGTCGTCGTCAACGGCGACCTGGAGATCCTGCGGTTCCTGGGGAACACCTCCGCCTATCTGCGGCCGGCGCCCGGCAAACCCAGCCTGAATCTTCGCCGCATGGCTTCGGGAGAGCTTCTTCTGGAGCTCCGGGCGGCCATCCACGTGGCGAAAAAGTCGGGCTCGGTCGTGCGCAAGGAGTTCGCGGCGCCTCGCTCGGGCGGGGCTCCCGGGCGCGTCCGGATCGAGGTCCTGCCGATCAAGGCCACCGATCTGCATCAGGAGTATTTTCTCGTCCTCTTCGATGAGGTCGCCTTCGCGGGACCCGACCGGCGGCGAGCCGGCGAGCCGCCGCGGGGGAAGGAAAGCCGCCGCGTCATCGAGCTCAAAGAGGACCTGGCGGTCTCCGGCGAGCACCTCAAAGCCGTCATCGAAGAGCAGGAGGCGACCAACGCGAGGCTCAGGGCCTCCAACGAGGAGCTCCTTTCCAGCAACGAAGAGCTGCAAAGCATCAACGAGGAGTTCGAGACCTCCAAGGAAGAGCTTCAGTCCACCAACGAGGAGCTGATCACGTCGAGCGAGGAGGTCGCGCGCGGCAACCAGGTGTTGAAGCGCGCTTACAACGATCTCTCCAACCTTCTGGCCAACATCAACATCCCGATCGTCCTGCTGGGCCCCGACCTGAGCGTCCGTCGCTTCACGCCGCCGGCGGAGAAGGCGCTCGACCTCTCCACGGACAAGATCGGACGGTCCGTCGCGGACGTCAAGCTCCCGCTGCGCCTCCCCCGCCTGAAGGAACTGCTCTTGAACGTGATCAAGACCGGCCAGGTCCAAGAGCGGGAGGTCCAGGACGCTCGGGGCCGCTGGTATCACCTCTTTCTTCGGCCTTACCGGACCGACAAGAGCAAGACCGAAAGGAGCAGGACCGATGGCGCCGTGATGGCGCTCATCGACATCCACGACCGGAAGCTGTCGGAAAAATCCGCGCTGCGGCTCGCCGCTTTGGTGCACGACTCCAACGACGCCGTCATCGTTCGCGATCTCAGGGATCGGATCATCGCTTGGAACGCGGGCGCGCAGAAGATGTACGGCTACACCGTGGCGGAGGCCTTGGGGATGAACGTCAGGCGGCTCCTCCCGGAAGACAGGCGCATGCTGATGCGGGAGTTCCTCGGGGAATCGGCGGAGGGAAAGCCGATAGCGCCGATCGAGACCAAGCGCCGCGCGAAGGACGGCCGGACTCTGGACGTCCTGCTCACGGTCACGGTGCTGCGCGACGAGGAGGGCCGTCCGGTGGAGCTTGCCACCACCGAACGAGACATCACGGAGCAAAAGCGGGCCGCCCGGGAGCTCCGCAGGCTGCACGCGAGCGTGATCTTGGCCCAGGAGACGGAGCGCAAGCGCCTGGCCCGCGAGCTGCATGACGGCGTCGCTCAGATGCTTCTGGGCGTCAAGATCGGGCTGGAATCCCTGTTTGGAGATATCGACTTGAAAGGGAGGGCCGCGGCGAACGTCCTCAAGATGGGCGGGGCTTTGGAGCGCGCCATCGTGGAGATCCGCCGCGTCTCGCAGAATCTTATGCCTTCGGAGCTCGTGGATCTGGGCCTTGAGCCGGCCCTGCGCGCGCTTTGCCGTGAGTTCAAGGGGCGCACGGGGATCCCTGTGGCGCTGGAGATAGGACGTCTTCCGAAAGTCGTCGCGCCCGAGCTGGAGCTGGCGCTTTTCCGCATCGCTCAAGAGGCGCTCAATAATATCGGGAAGCATTCCAAGGCGACCACGGTCGCGGTAGCCCTCTCCGGCGAAAGGAAGGAGATCGCATTGGACGTGAGCGACAACGGGATTGGATTCACGCCCGGCAGCCATCGGCCGCTGACCCGGCGGGGCATCGGCCTCGGGAGCATGCGCGAGCGGGCGGCATCGGTCGGAGGCTCCGTCGAGGTTCGTTCGGCGCCCGGGGCCGGGACTGCGCTCGCCGTCCGCGTCCCCTTGTCGGGCCTGGGGGGGGGGTAGGCGCAACATGATCAAGCGGGCGAACATCTTGAAAGGGAAGAGCCAGCGCAAGATCAAAGTGTTCCTGGTGGACGATCATCCCGCCGTGCGCGAGGGAGTCCGTTCCTATCTGACCAAGCAGGGCTCGATCACGGTGGTTGGCGAAGCGGGCAGCGACGCGGAGGCTCTGCGCAAGGTCAAGAAGGCCGCGCCCGATGTCGTCCTCCTGGACATCACCCTTCCCGCTTCGGACGGCGGCGAGCTCGCCCGGCGGCTGCGGCCGGCGGCTCCCCGCGCCAAGATCATCGCCTTCAGCATCCATTCCAGCCAGGAGTACGTGGTCCGGATGGCCCGGTGCGGCGTGCACGGCTACGTGACGAAGGACAAGCCCACGGCCAAGGTCGTCGAGGCCATCCATCACGTTTACAAGGGCGGTCTTTATTTCCCTCCCGACATGTCCGACGCCATCCTGGCCCCGGGGCCCAAGCCTTCCTCTGATGAGACAAGCGCGGCCGCGTTGACCGCGCGGGAGCGGGAAGTGCTCATCCTGCTCGCGGAAGGCCTGGCCAACAAAGAGGTCGCGCGAAGGCTGGGCATCAGCGTCCGTACCGCCGAGACGCACCGCGAGCACCTCTCGCACAAGCTCAACATCATGACCGTCGCCGGTCTTACGAAGTACGCCATCCAGCAGGGATTGACGTCGCTGGGCTCGCCTGACCGGCCGAAGACTTAGAGCGCCTCTTCATGTGTCCCTTGCGTCGCCAGGCCCCGCGCGTTACAATCAAAACGTGGGAACGTGGGATGAAGAAGCCGGCAAGACCGTCGGACGGCGAGTCAGCGCCGCAACGCCGCTCGCCGACGCGGCCGCGCTTTTGACGACCCTTTCTCGCCTGATGCCCCGGGCCGTCTGCCCGAAAGGGGTGTGGCGTTTCAATTCCTTCGAGGAGGCCGATCAGTGGGCGCTCAATCAGGCGGCCCGCAGCCCCGCGCCCCGCAGCTAGAGGACCTTCTCTCGCTCTGCCGCGCCCTCAACGAGGCGGGGGCGCGTTACGTGCTTGTGGGCGGCTTCGCCGTCATTCTGCATGGCTACGCCCGCGGCACCATGGACGTGGATCTCCTCATCGATCCCTCCCCCTTCAACGTGCGCAAGGTGAAATCCGCGCTCGCGAGCCTTCCGGATAACGCGGCGGCCCAGGTCGACGATACCGACGTCGAGCGATACACGGTGGTCCGCGTCGCCGACGAGATCGTGGTCGACCTCATCGCGAAGGCCGGAGGAGTCCCCTTCGACGAGGTGATCGCCGGGGCATTGCGGCGGGAGATCGACGGCGTAGAAATCCCCTACGCGGGGCTGCGCGAACTGATCCGCACCAAGGACACTCCTCGCCCGAAAGACAAGAACGACGTGCTTTTCCTGCGCCGCCGGCTCGAAGAAACCCCGTAGCGGTCTCAAGCCCGCTCTCCGTAATATCCCCGACCGTCTCGCGTAGGATTCCGCATTGGCAGGGCCTGCGGCGCGTCCTATGCTCTCTGTGAGCCTCGTGAACGCGCACCTGCGTCGAATCTTGTTACTGCTCCTGGCCGCCGGCCTTTTTCCGGCCCGCCGCGCCGGCGCGCAAGCCGACGCCCAGGAGAGCCCGGGGCCGCGGCAAGGCTTGTCGCTCGGCGGGCGCGCCGCGTATTATCGCCCCAACGGCGCCGAGCACGGTGACGTGGCGGAAGGAGCGCAGCTGCGCCTCCATTTCGCCCGCGCGTGGGCGTTGGAAGGCTCGGCGGACTTGCGCCACGACGTGTTCGGAGGGACGAAAGTGGACGTGATCCCGGTCCAGCTTTCGCTCATGGCCTACATCCTTCCCTCGGGCTACAGCATCTTCCCCTACCTTTTGGCCGGAGGCGGCTGGTATTACACCCATGTCGGCGCGCCGTTGAACCACTCTCTGATCCGCTTCGGCCCTCATGCGGGGGCCGGGGTCGAGTTTTTTCTGAGCAACGCCTGGTCGCTGGACACCTCCTTCCGCTATCTATGGACCGCGGACATCAATTCCCAGGACCCGGCGCATCCGGCCGGCCAGAATTTCAGCGACAAGGGCTTCATGCTCACCGGAGCGCTGAACTACAACTTTTAGAAACGTGGCGACAGAAAGACTACGTACTCTTCCCATCCCCGTTTGCGTAGCAGTACGAATTGTCAGCGCCGGCGGTGTGGGATAAGATTGATGGGAAGCCGGCCGAGTTCCAGATGCCCGTGAAAGAGGATAAGCGATTTCGAATCAGGGTCTTGCTCGTCGATGACCATCCCAGCGTGCGGCAAGGCGTGCGCACCTATCTCTCCGGGATGCGCTCCATCGAGGTGGTGGGGGAAGCCGCCAACGACAAGGAGGCCCTGAGCCGGGCGAAGAAGCTGTCGCCCCACGTCATCGTCGTGGACGTGAGTCTGCCCGGCCTCGACGGCGGGGAATTGGCCCAGCGCTTGCGGCGGGTCGTGCCCAAGGCGAAGATCGTCGCCTTCAGCATGCACGCCAGCGAGGAATACGTGGTGCGGATGGCGCGGTGCGGCGTGCATGGCTACGTGACGAAGAACCAGCCGATGGCGCGGCTGGTGGATGCCATCGTGCGCGTCTCTCAAGGCGGACTCCATTTTCCTCCCGGCATGATCGACGCCATCCTGGCCCCCGGCGCCGCGCTGTCCCCGAACACCGCGTTGACGTCGCGCGAGCGCGAAGTGCTGTCGCTCTTGGCCGAGGGCTTGGCCAACAAGGAAGTGGCGGGCAAGCTCGGCATCAGCGTCAGGACGGCGGAGAATCACCGGGAGCGCCTGTCGCACAAGCTCAACATCCTCACGGTGGCCGGACTCACCAAGTACGCCATCCAGCACGGGCTGACGTCCCTGAAAGTCTCCGCGCCGTGAATGCCCGGCTGGCGCTCGCGGCGATCTCCGGCCTGGGCGCTCTGGCCGCCGTCGCGGCGGCCGGCTCGCTGCCGTTGGTTTCCCATATCCAAGTCTTGAACCTTGCCGCAGAAGAAGTCGCGAATCCAGAAGCTCGGCCGCCCGGATGGCTGAAAATAGCCGGATACAAGGAACTCAAGTGGGGGATGTCTCCGGGGCGGGCGAAGAAAGCCGCGGCGCTTCCTCTGATCTATAAGAGAAGTCATGGGGATCAGAAGGAGCTGATGTTCGGCAAGGGCGGTGAGTCTCTGGGCTGCAGTTTCCTCCACGACAGATTGTTCAAGGTGCAAATATCTCCAAAAGGAGCGGCCAAGGAGGTGGAAGCCGCGCTTGCTGAAAAATATGGGCGCCCGAACGATCGACGGGAGGAGAACGTCAGTGCGACGGAAAAAAAGCGCATCACGACTTGGACTGACGGCAGCTCGGAGATCGAATCGAGCGTATTGGTGCTATCCCCGGATGGCGGCGTGTCAGGCAAGGAGAGCGAGATCGTCACGGTGTCTTACGCCGACATTGAATTGAAGCGGCAGGCTGAAGAAGACGCGGCATCCAGCGGGCGCAAGAAGCAGGAGAAGACGGATAAGACGCTGAAAGATCAGCTTTGATCGCAGCTCTCTGATTCCCGCCGAAATCTCCCCGTCGTAATACTACGCATCAGGCCCGGCATTACTACGAATCGACGCGAGGCGGGCCGGGAGGCATACTCTCTTCGGAGCCCAAGAATAGGCGGCACCATCCATGGGGAACCTCGTCCTCAGCTATCACGTCGTGCCCGGCGAACAATTCATCAGGTGCTGCGCCTTCGCCCCCTACCTACTAGCGGTCGGCGTGGCCTTTCTGGTGATCGGCATCTTCCACATGTGCCGGTCCACCCCCGCGCACCATGCCCACCGCCGGCACTGATGCCGTAAGACCACTTCTCGGTAAGCCGGCTTTGCAGGCCAAGAAAATGGATTTCTTCTTCCGGATGAGCCGGGTATTCGTGGCGATGACTTTGCTGGCCGGCCCCTCTGTCCCTGTCTGCGCGGAGCCGGCGAGAGCGCCGCCTTCCCCCGACCAAGCCCGGTCAAGCGCCGGCGACCTCAAGATTCCGCTGTATTTCGAGGCGAACCACGGGCAGACCGACGCATCGGTCAAGTTCTTCGCCCGCGCCGCCGGCTACAGTCTTTATTTGACCGCTTCGGAAGCCGTCATGGTCCTGCCTCCGGCGAAAGCCGCCAAGAGCAAGGGCTCCGCCGTGGTGCGCATAAAGCTGCTGGGCGCCAACGCCGGCGCTTCGGTCCGGGGGATGGATATCCTGCCCGGGCATACCAGCTATTTCTTGGGCAATGACCCCTCGAAATCGCCGGTCGGCGTGGAGCAGTACGCCAAGGTGGAGTTCGGCCAGGTTTATCCCGGCATCGACATGGTCTATTACGGCAAGGAGGGCCATGTCGAACACGACTTCGTCGTGGCGCCGAACGCGAACGCCGGGCGCATCCTCATAGGTTTCGAAGGCGCCAAGGGTCTCCGGCTCGATCTTCAGGGCAACCTGATCATCAGCGTCGAGGGAGGCGAGCTGACTTACCAGGCCCCTAAGCTGTACCAGGTGCAGGGCGACAAGCGTAATCCCGTCAAAGGGGCCTTCGTGCTGACGGGGAACAATCGGGTCCGCTTCGAGGTGGGCGACTACATAAGGAACAGGGGGCTGGTGATCGACCCCGCGCTGGTCTATTCGAGCTATCTGGGCGGCAGCGTCGACGATAAAGCCTATGCGATCGCCGCCGACGTTTCCGGGAATGTTTATCTGACAGGCTCGGCCGTTTCCATTAATTTCCCAGGAGCGGCAGGCCATGTTCAAGCCGCCAATGGCGGCGGAGCCAGCGACGTGTTCGTGACCAAGATCAGCGCCTCGGGAGGGCTGGCGTGGTCGACCTATTTGGGCGGCACCGGCAATGACGTCGGGCTTGGCATCGCGGTGGACGGTGCGGGCAAGGTTTACCTCACAGGCTCGACGACCGGAGGTTTCCCGAGCACGGCCGTGCTCGGACCCAGAGGCGGAACGGACGCTTTCGCGGCGGCCATCAGCGCCGACGGCACCTCTCTGAGCTACGCGGTTGTTTTCGGCGGAGCCGGCGAAGAGAGCGGCAACGGGATCGCCGTGGACGCGGCAGGCAACGCCTATGTGACGGGACACACCACCTCTATATCCAACCCGAGTTTCCCAGTCACGGCAGGCGCGGCTCAGACGATCGCCGGCGGCGGAGCGGACCAGGCGTTCGTGGCGAAATTCGCCGCGACGACCGGAGCCCTGGTGTATTCCACCTACCTGGGCGGCGCGACCCCGGCTCATGGTAACGCGATCGCCATCGACGGCTCGGGCAACGCCTATGTTACCGGACAAACCGGGGATGCCTTCGTCTCGGTCGCGACGTTTCCCAATGTTTTTAAGAACACCGTTACCGGCGCCTCCGACGCGTTCATGGCGGAATTGAACCCATCGGGTTCCGTCTTCCTTTATATGACGTACGTAGGCGGCTCCGGCGAGGAGGAGGGCACCGCCGTCGCGTTGGACGGCTCGAACAACGTCTATATGACGGGCTGGACGAATTCCGCGGACTTCCCCGGCCCCGGCGCCTCCGGCACCCCATACGCCAATGTCAGAAACGGTGCGGCTCAAACGACCATAGGCACCGCGCCGGACGCGTTTGTGTTCAAGCTTCGTTTGGGCGGCAGCGGGCCGGCCGATGGCGTGTATGCCACCTATTTGGGCGCCGCGGGAAATGATATCGGCACCGCTATCGCGGTGGATAGCCTGGGCAACGCTTACGTGACCGGACACACCACGCCCGGAGCCTTTCCCCAAGTAAATCCAGTTGCGGGACAGTCCGTGTCCGGCGCGACCGGTAAGGCATTCGTGACGCAAGTCAGTCCGACGGGGGCAAGCTTCGGTTTTTCAAGCGATCTAGGAGGAGCGACGGATCAAGAAGGACAAGGGATCGCCCTGGATAGCGCGAACAATATCTATGTGGCCGGCTGGACGAATTCGACGGACTTTCCAACCGCCAGTCCTTTCCAGGCGGCGAATGCAGGTTCGTTCGACGCCTTCGTAACTAAGATCTCTCCGGCGGTGGTCATTACCCCGCCCACGATTACCGCCACGGCCAAGACGGCCGATAGCCTCGCTTACACCGGCGGGACCTGGACCAATCAGAACGTCACCGTCACCTTCGCCTGCGCCGCGGGCAGCCTCGGCGTGGCGAGCTTCACCGCCCCCCAGACCGTGGCGACCGAGGGGGCGAACCAGTCCGTCACTGGAACCTGCACGGACACCGCGGGCAACTCGGCCTCGAGCACCTTCACGCACATCGACATCAGCAAGACGGCTCCCATAATCACCGCCACGGCCAAGACGGCCGACAGCCTCGCTTACACCGCCGGGACCTGGACCAATCAGAACGTCACCGTCACCTTCGCCTGCACCGCGGGTCCGGCGGGCCAAGCAAGCCTCACCGCCCCCATAACCGTGACGACCGATGGGGCCGACCAGCCTGTCGCGGGAACCTGCACAGATAACGCAATGAACACCAGCGCCGTGTCGGTGACGGTCAATATAGCCACGACCAAGCCCACCATCGCCATCTCGTCGCCGACGAACGGCAGCTTCTTCAACTACACCTCGACCATGGCGATCATCAATTACGCGGACGCGGGCGGCTCCGGGCTGAATCTGGCGAGCCTGGTGTTGAAGCTGGATGGGAACTCGGTGGCGGCGACGGCCGGCGCAAGCCAGGCCACGGCGCTTCGGAGCAGCCTCGCCGCGGGCGTCCACACCTTGAACGCTTCCATCGCCGACAACGCGGGCAACCTGACCTCGGCTTCCCAGGTCAACTTCACGGTGGCCCTTGCCACGCCTGCGGCCCTCTGCACGATCAGCGGCATCGAGCCGCTTTCCGGGACCACGCTCGGGGGCACCATGGTCACCATCACCGGCACGGGCTTCTACGGCCTCTCGGGCCCGAGCGGCGTTGCTTTCGCTGGGTTAGACGCCTCGGCCTACGCGGTGAACTCTTCCTCCACCATTATCACCGCGATGACGCCTAGGCATCCCCTGACCGGGCTGCTGGTGGTGGGATTGGTCTCCCAAACGGTGACGACGACCGGCTACGGCACCTGCGCGTCGAGTTACACCTACACTCTCGCGCCCCTGGCGGTCGCCGCCTGCGGAGAGGACATCTTCTATCCCTCTCCGGCCACCGGCCCCACGGGGACTTTCGGATACTGCATGGAGTTCGCCGGGAAGGCGAGGGTCCGGATCTATAACGTGATCGGGGATCTGGTGGCCAAGTTGGAGGACGCCAAGCCGGCCGGCGCCCAGCTCTCATCGCTCAATACGGCCAGGCTGGCGCCGGGCGTCTATCTCTACCTCTTGGACAAGGACTATGACGGCGGCAGCTCCGTTCACTCGGGCGTGAAGAAGTTCGTGGTGCGGCATTAGCGTTCTCCGTCGGAGAAAGCGCGCGTCTCCGTAGTTTCCGCCAAAGTCAGGCTTCCGTAGTATTACCCATACGGCCGGGCATTTTTCCGAATAGACGCTAGGCGGGACATGCGGCATACTCTTCCACATGCCAGCGTTGGAGGCCAAGAAAATGGACTTGATTTTCCGGATGAGCCGATTGTTCGTAGCGATGACCATGCTGACCGGCCCCGCATTCCCGGTCTACGCGGGTTCGGCGAGCGCGCCGGCAGCCCCCAGTAAGGGTACTCCCGTCTCGTTCGGCCGCGGCCAGAAAACGGATCAGGCCGCGAAGGCCCGTACCATCGCCGCCTATTCGAACCTTCCGCTGTCTTTCGAGGCGAACCGCGGGCAGACCGACCCTTCGGTCAAGTTCCTCAGCCGCGGCGCCGGCTACAACCTGTTTCTGACCGCTTCGCAAGCCGTTATGGTCCTGCCTCGCTCGAAAGCCGACAAGGCCAAGGGGTCCGCCGTAGTGCGCATGACGCTCAAGGGCGCCGATGCCAACCCCTCGGTCCGCGGTCTTGACATCCTGCCCGGGCGCACCAGCTATTGGTTGGGCAATGACCCCTCTAAATGGCAGAACGGCGTGGAGCGCTACGCCAAGGTGAAGTTCGGCCAGGTCTATCCTGGGATCGACATGGTCTATTACGGCAAGCAGGGCCGTGTCGAGCACGACTTCGTCGTGGCGCCGGGAGCCGACCCCGGGCGCATCCTTATCGGCTTCGAAGGCGGCAAGAACCTCCGGCTCGACCCCAAGGGCAACCTGATCCTCGGCGTCGAGGGCGGTGAGTTGGCCTACCAAGCCCCCACGCTCTACCAGATGCGGGGCGGCCAGCGGAATCCCGTTAAAGGGCGCTTCGTGCTCGCCGGGAAAAAGCAGGTCCGGTTCCAAGTGGGCGACTATATTAGGAGCAAGGAACTGGTGATCGACCCCGCGCTGGCTTACTCGAGCTTTCTGGGCGGCGCTACGGAGGATTACGCCTATGCGATCGCCGTCGATGCCGCGGGGAATGCATATGTGACCGGAGCCACGAATTCCACCGCCTTCCCAACAGCGGGAACCCAGAACTTGCCGCTTAAGACCGGCGGGGGGGTGAAACAGCAACTGGACGTGTTCGTGACCAAGGTCAACCCGGCGGGAACGGCGATGTTGTGGTCGGTTTATATCGGCGGCACCGGCGATGACGTCGGGCGCGGCATTGCCGTGGACGGTGTGACGCACAACATATACGTCACGGGCGACATCAGCTCCGCCAACGGAACTTTCCCACAGACCGCGACGTATGGAACCGGAGTTGGGACCGGCGTGGACGCTTTCGTGATCGGCATCGCCGACGCCGGCGGCACGTCTCCGACTAGGACTTATTCGGTCATTTTCGGCGGGGGCGCCGATGATTCCGCCCGCGGGATCGCCGTCGACGCGTTAGACGCCGTCTATGTGACGGGACAAACCACCTCTGTGGCCGCCGGTTCTTTCCCGACCACAGTAGGCGCAGCTCAGACTCTCGCCGGCGGCGGCGCGTCCCAGGCGTTCGTGTCGAAATTCACCGCGGCCGGCACCCTCGTGTATTCCACCTACTTGGGAGGCTCGGGCGTGTGCCATGGCAACGCGATCGCCGTTGACGCCACCGGCAATGCCTATATCACCGGCCAAACTGGGAATGAATTCTTCACCGCTTCGGACTGGCCAAGTGTCTTTAAGAAGACCATTACCGGTTCTCTCGATGCGTTCATCGCGAAATTGGATCCGACTGGAGCCATTTGGCTCTATAAGACGTACGTAGGCGGCTCCGGTGTCGACGAGGGCACCGGCATCGCGGTGGACAGCTCGAGCCCGCCCCGCATTTATATTACGGGATTTACGTTCTCCGCGGACTTCCCCGGCAGCGGCTTTGTCCCGGTCGGTCAAACGACCATCGGAACCGCGCCGGACGCGTATGTATTCAAGCTTAAGACCGCTCAAACCGGGGCGAGCGACGGCGTGTATTCCACTTATTTGGGCGGCTCGACTGATGATAGAGCCACCGGTATCGTGGTGGATGGCTCAGGCAACGCCTATGTGGCCGGAACCACCACCTCCGGTGACCTTTCCGTGGTGAATCCAATCTCTATCGTTGCCCCGGCCGCCGGCAATAATCAGGGCGTGCTTCCAGGGTCCCCGTCGGCATTTGTGGCGGAGCTCGGTCCGACAGGAGCGACCAAGGTCTTCTTGACGTATCTAGGAGGAACCACGCAGACCTTCGGACAAGGGATCGCCCTGCATCCCACGGACGGCACCATCTATGTGACTGGATATACGAATTCAGTGTCTGCAACCTTTCCCATCGTAGCTGGTTCGTTCCAGGTGTTGAATGCCGGCGGTTTGTACGACGCCTTTGTCTCAAGGCTCGGCACGCCCGGCGTGCCCGAAACGCCGCCGACCGCCTGCACGATCAGCGGCATCAGTCCGAACACTGGGTTCTCGGTCGGGGGCACCACGGTCACCATCACCGGCACGGGCTTCTTCGGTGTTTACGCCCCGAATGCCGTTACTTTCGACGGGATAAGCGCTTCGACCTATACGGTGAACGCTTCCTCCACGGTGATCACCGCGCAAACTCCCAGGCATCCTCTTACGGGGACGCTTACGGCAGGGGCGGTCTCCGCTCAGGTGACGGCAGCTGCCGGCGCATGCACGGCGACCTACTCCTACACCGTCGCGCCCGTGGGCGGCGGCGGCGGTGCTGTATGCGGAGACGACTTCTTCTTCCCTTCGCCGGCTACTGGCGCCACGGGGACCTTCGCCTACTGCATGAACGAAATCGGAACCGCGACCATCAAGATCTGGAACGTAGTCGGAGATCTGGTGGCCAAGCTGGAGAGCATCACGCCAGCCGGCGCGCAGTCCCAGCAGCTGAACACGGCCAGGTTGGCGCCGGGAGTCTACCTCTACCAGATCGAGAAGAGATACTCCTCCGGGGTTACCGACCGTGGGCACATAAGGAAGTTCGCGGTGCATCGTTAAGAGGCTAATGTCATGAAACTATCATCGATTGGAATCGGAGTTCTCTCCGCCGCGTTGCTCTGCGGCTCGGCCTCGGCAGCGGAAACCGATTACTCCGCGGGCGCTCGGGCCTTGCCCCTTCAGCAGGAGGCCGGGACGGCGAGGGCCATGGCCATGGGCTCGGCCGTCGTCGCGGTACCTCAAGGGTCGGCATCCTTGCTCTGGAACCCGGCTGGCTTGAGCCGGATGAGCTGCAGTGAGATCGGCCTTCACCACAACTCGGGTCTAGCCGACACCATCCAGGAGATCGCGGTCCTCGGCATTCCCTTGGGCGAGGTCAAAGACGATGGGAAGGGGGGGTCTCTGGGCGGCTTCGCCGCCTCTCTTGGCTACGTGAACTATGGCAGTTTCGCCGGCAGGGATACCCTCGGGAACCCGACCGATAACTACCACGCCGGGGATTTTTCCGGCAGCGCGGGCTGGGGCATGGAATTATTGCCCAACATCGCCGGGGGCGTGGACGTGAAGGTGAATCGGTCGGACTTTGGCGATAAGGCTTACAATGCCTACGCCGGGGACGTAGGAGTCTTATGGAAGGTCATTCCCGCTGTGGACCTGGGCTTGACCTATGCCAACTTCAACCTAGGCCCAAAAGTCGGCGGAAACCAACTGGTTCAGGGCTGGCGCCTGGGAGCCGCTTGGAAGGTGTATAGGCACTGGCTTCTGGCCGCTGCGGGCGAGCTGCAAAACAGCGCGATGAACCGCATGCAATTGGGAACCGAATATTTGATCGGCAACATTCGAGGAAACGCAGGCAACGTCCTAGCTCTGCGCGCCGGCTTCCAAGCCAACTATCCCAATCCCCAGTTGACCGGCCTGACCGGCCTGACCTTCGGCTTGGGCTATACGATCACTCGTGCCCTTGCCTTGGACTACGCCATGGTGCCTGTCGGCTCGCTGGGAGTCTCGCATCGAGTGAGCTTGACCTTCAAGTTCGGCTGCCCGCAAAAGCCGGAGCCCCCGGTCGCGGCCGCAGCCCCGGCCCCGGTCGTGGCCGCAGCCCCGGTCTTGGCCGCAGCCGCGTACGTGGCGCCGCCGGAGCCCGTGGTCGCGCCCGCCCCGCCGCCGCCCGTCGTGTACAAGTCGATGTTCCTCGAAGATTCGCATTTCGATTTCGACAAATCGACCCTCAAGCCCGAAGGCATGGCGGCGCTGAGGGATAATGTCCAGCTCCTGAAGGAGACCCCGGGCGCAAAGGTGCGCGTCGCGGGCTACACCTCCATGAGAGGGAAAGCGGAGTACAACCAGAAATTGAGCGAGAGACGAGCGGTCGCGGTCCAGGACTACCTGATCTCGCAAGGCGTCATGCCGGGACGGATCAGCACGATCGGATACGGCGAGACGCGGCCGGCGTTGGAAGAAGTTTCGGCCGCGAAGAAATACATGAACGCGGACGCCGCCAAGGCGAACATGCGGGTCCTTTTCGAGATCACTGTAAACTAGGCGCCCAACGATCTACTGGCGAGCCGTTCGCCCAGGAGCTTGCGGCTCGCCAGCACCGTTTTTTTGAGGGGGGACACAATGAAGAGCGGAGCTAGAGCGCTGATCTACTCGCTGATCGCAAGCACCACGATGCTCTGCACCGTGTCGGGCAACGGCTGGGCCATGCTGGCGCCGGCCCAAGGCGCGGCCACGATGGGTGAGGCGTACGGCCGGGCGGCCGACATGAAGACGGTCCAGACCGCTCTCGAGTCCAAGGTCGTGCGCGAGCGCCTGAAGGCTCTTGGGCTGACCGACAAGGAGATCGAGTCCCGGCTGACCCGCCTCTCCGACCAGCAGGTCCATCAACTGGCCAAGGACGTCAACACCCTCAGCTCAGGCGGCTTCGTCGAAGAGCTCCTGGTGATCGTCATCTTGGTCCTGGTGATCGTCTTCCTGGTCCACCACCTCCGCTGAACGGAGGCTGCACATACGCGCGGCGGCTTGCACCGTTTTTGGGGAAGAACACAATGAAGAAAAGCGGGGCCAGAGCGCTGATTTACTCCCTAATCGCGAGCACCACGATGCTCTGTACGCTTTCGCCCGACGGCTGGGCCATGCTCGCGCCCGCCCAGGGCGCGGCCAGGACGGGCGGACAGGCGTACGACCGGGCGGCCGACATGAAGACGGTGCAGACCGCTCTCGAGTCCAAGGTCGTGCGAGAGCGCCTAAAGACCCTTGGGTTGACCGATAAGGAGATCGAGTCCCGGCTGACCCGGCTCTCCGACCAGCAGGTCCATCAGCTGGCCAAGGACGTCGACACGCTCGGCCCGGGCGGCGGCGTGGTCGGTGTCCTGATCATCGTCATCGTGGTCCTGGCGATCCTCTACCTGATCCACATCCACCGCTGAGCTGGAGGATGCGAATGCGCGCGGCGACCGTCCTCGCTCTTGCGGCGTGCCTGCTTGCCGCCTGCGCCCCATGCCCGTGCCGGCTGCCGCAGCCGGTTCAGCCGGGCAGGCAGGTCCTGCTCAAGGTCCCGTTCTTCCCTGACGACACCGACCAATGCGGGCCTTCCGCTTTGGCGAGCGTCCTGGGGTACTGGGGCAAGCCCACGGAGCCTGCCGGGCTGAGGCAGGAGCTCTACCAGGCGCATCTAAAGGGCTCGCTGACCGTCGACCTTCTGCTGGCGGCCGAGAGCCGCGGCCTGTCCGCCGAAATGACCAACGGCAGCCTCCTCCAGGTCAAGAAGGAGTTGGACGCCGGCCACCCTGTTATCGCCTTCATCAACGGGGGCTTCCGCTTCTACCCTATCGGCCATTACCTGGTCATCACCGGCTACGACGACCTGCAGGAGTGCATCTTCGCCCACTCCGGCATGAACCGCGACGAACGGATCTCTTACGGAAAGTTCGACAAGCAATGGGAAAGGACCCAGCGATGGACTTTATTGATCCTGCCTCCCAAGGCGTGAGGAGGCGCTTCGCACCGGCTGTGCTCGCGCTCGCGGGCCTGCTGGCGGCCTGCGCACATCTGCCCCCGCTGATCCGCTCCGGTGACGCCCTGGCCCCGGAGGAGCATGTCCGCCTGGGGACCTCTTATGAAGCGCAAGGCTTGCGCGCGGAGGCCCTCGCCCAGTATCAGGCGGCCGTCCGCCGCGACCCCGCCTGCGCCGAAGGCTGGCTCGCCCTGGGCAATATCGCTTTCACGGATGGGCGGCTCAAGGAGGCTGAGGCATCCTTCCGGAAGGCCTTGAAAGCCTCCCCGCATCACCCTGGCGCCAGCAACAACCTGGCGATGGTGGCCCTGGCGCGCGGCGGCAGCATGCCGGAAGCCGAAGCTCTCGCGCAGGACGCGCTCCGGCAAGGCGGCTCTCTGCGGCCGTACATCCTGGACACGCTGGCGAACATCTATCTCCGGGAGCGACGCTACGCCGATGCCGCGGCCGTCATCGACCAGGCCGAAGCGGCGGCGCCGCCGGACAGTCCCGTGGTGCGCGCGCAACTGCTGGCTACGCGCGACAGCATCAAAGCCGCGGCCGCGGCCCAAGACCGCGCCCCGGCGGAGGGTCAACGATGAAAGCCCCGGTTCTGCTCCTTCTCTCCCTTCTGCTTCCCGTGAAGGCCGTGGCCGCGGAGCTCGGCGAGCTTCGGGAGTTCCCTAAAGATCTCTGGGGCGGCGTCAAGGAGGAGGTCCACCCGGAAGGTCTTCTGACGCTGGTGGCGGCCGGGGGCGCGGCCAGCATCTCACGCTACGGCGGGAACTCGCACTTCGGTGATTTCCACATCGCCAACACACTGGAGAGGCACAAACCTCTTGGCACGCGCATCGACGATTTTGGAGCCGTGATCGGGAATCCCCTCTACGTCATCCCGGCCATCGGCGCCACGTACTTCGCGGGGTGGTACTTTGACGCGCACTCGACTCAGGAGTTCGGATTACTGGGTTTTGAAGCGCTGACATTGGCCGGACTCGAGACGGAGATCCTCAAAGTCAGCGTGCGCCGCGTGCGCCCGGACAGCACCGACCGCGCCGCCTTCCCGTCGGGGCATACCTCGACGTCGTTCGCCCTGGCCACGGTGGCGGCCTCGAAATGGGGCTGGGAGGTCGGCGTTCCCGCCTACTTGTTGGCGGGCTTCGTGGGCTTTACGCGCGTGGAGAGCCGGAGTCATTATCTTTCGGACGTCTTGTTCGGGGCCGGCCTAGGGATCGCCACCGGACGAGCGGTCTATAAGGTTCGCCGGCGCGCGCAGCCCGACAGATACACCTTCGCTCCGTTCGTCTTGCCCGGCGGCGGCGGAGTGGAGGTATTCTTCTAATGAAAGCGGCCCTGGCTCTGCTGTTATGCCTGGCCCCGGCTCTTCAGGCCGCCGAGGCTCAGAGATTCGCGTGGGATGAGAACTGGCCTAGATTCAGGACATCGGAGTATGTCGTCACTGGGCTGGCATTGGCTGGGGCCGCCGCGGATTTCTATCTGGCCTCCCCTCCCAAATCGTCCGCTTGGAAAGGCGAGATCCTGTTCGACAAGGGCGCCAGGAACACTCTGATGGCTCGCTCCGAAGCGGGCCAAAAGAGGGCGAGCACCATTTCGGACCTCTTAACCTATCCGCTGATCGGATATTCCATGCTGGATGGTCCGATCACCGCCGGCTGGGTCGGCGGGAACAAGGACACCGCGATCCAATTATCTTTGATCACCGCGGAGACCTTTGCCGTCAACGAAGTCCTCAACTTAACCGTTTCAAGTTTGGTCCGAAGAAGCCGCCCGGAAGGCGACGTGTGCGCTCCCGGCTCCAAGTACGACCCGCATTGCGCGAGGAGCTTCTGGAGCGGACACACGGCTAATGTATTCGCCGCCGCTTCTCTCGTTTGCGCGGAACATGGCGCGTTGGAGTTGTACGGCGGCAAGGCCGATGCGGTCGCCTGCGGGACTTCGCTCGCGGCCGCTTCCGCTGTCGGCGTCTTGAGGATCGTGGCGAACGATCACCACGCCTCGGATGTCATCGTCGGGGCCGCGATCGGAGCCGCGACCGGGTATTTGATGCCGAATCTCCTGCACTTCAAGTCTAAGAGGTCCGGCAATCAGCTCGGCTACTTGATTCCAAATGTCGGGCCCAACGGCGGCGGGCTCACTTATGTCAAGGCCTGGTAAATGAGAGCCATCCCGCCGCTTCTCATATTGGCTTTCGCCGGCTGCGCTTCCCAGCCGCGCCTGCGGCCGTTCACGACCGATGGGTGCAGCCTGGTTCCCAACGGCACCTCGGAGCACAAGGACCTGTGGCTCAGGTGCTGCAAAGAGCACGACCATAAGTACTGGATGGGCGGAACCAAAGCGGAGCGCTTGAAAGCGGATATCGAGTTTCGCGATTGCATCTCGGCCGTCGGGGAGCCGAAGATCGCTGAGTGGATGTTGAGAGGCGTCCGGACGGGCGGAACCCCCTATTTGCCGACGAGTTTCCGCTGGGGATACGGCTGGTCTTATTTTCGAGGATATCGCCAGCTTACGGACGGCGAGAAGAAGCTCGTTGAGGAGTCCCAACGACGATGAGAAATCTAGGAATCCTGATTCTGCTTTGTCTTCCCGCTAGAGTTCGTGCCCTGGAGCCGTTGGTGAAGATATCCACCGGCGTCCTCTCGGCCGTGGAGACCGTGACCAAGGCTTCTTCCACCACGCTCGACAACGTCGGTCCTACCTCGCCCAACCGCGTGCTCCCGGGGGAGCCGCGCAAGCGCAAGAATTACTTCATCCCGGCTTTGGAGATCCCGGTCTTTCAATTCGCCCTGAACCGCTATTCCCGCGCTGTTTACGGGCCGGAGGATTACGGCATCACTTTCAACAACGGCTGGCAGCACGTCCTCCATGGACCCTGGGTCGTCGATCAGGACGACTTCGCCGTCAATCAGCTCGGGCATCCGTATCAGGGCTCCATGTACTACGGCTTCGCGCGCGCGTCCGGCCTTAACTTTTGGGAGGGCTTGCTCTGCAGCAACATGGGCAGCTTGATTTGGGAGACCTACGGTGAGACCACCAAGCCCTCCATCAACGACCAAGTGGCCAGCGGCACGGGCGGGCCTCTCATCGGGGAGCCCCTCTTCCGGATGGCCAACCTGGTGCTCGAGGGAGGCGACGGTCCGCCCGGGTTCTGGCGCGAGTTGGGAGCCGCGTTCATCTCGCCGCCCACGGGCCTCAACCGCCTCATCTTCGGCGAGCGCTATACGCCGATCCTGAAAAGCCGGAAGGCGGCGACTTTCACGCAGTTGAGAGCCGGCGCAGGCGTGAACTCGACGGTCAGAAATCCGGGCAGCGCGGACGTGATCGGCCGCAACGTGGCCATCGGCGACTTCTCCATGGCCTACGGCATGCCCGGCCAACCGGGCTATCTTTATCTGCGGCCGTTCGACTATTTCACCTTTGAGTTGAACGGCCTGCGCGAGAACCGCTCCGACTTCGCCAACATCATGACCCGAGGCCTTTTGTTCGGAAAGAAATATGAGGCGGGAGACTCCTATCAGGGCGTATGGGGCCTGTATGGGTCCTACGATTTCTATTCTCCGCAGGTCTTCCGGTTCGCGACCACGGCCGCGTCTGTCGGGACCACCTTCCAGTGGTGGCCCACGCGAAAGGTCGCGCTCCAGGGCACGGCCTTGGGCGGCATCGGCTACGGCGATGCCGGCACCATCGTGCCGCAGGCGACCGAAAAGGACTTCCATTACGGCGCCGCGCCGCAGGGTTTGCTTGCCATGCGCTTGATCTTCGGCAGGCTCGCCATGCTCGACGCGACCGCGCGCGGCTATTACGTCACCGGCATGGGGGCCAGCAGGGCTCCCGGCACCGAGAGCATCAGCCGCCTGAATGCCGCCTTCTTCGTCCGGGTTTACGGACATCATGCCCTTGGGATCACTTATTTGCGGACGAGCCGGGAGGCCCGCTACTCCGGCGGGGTCCTGCCGGCCAGGCACCAGTTGGTCGAGACCATCGGCATCGCCTATAACCTGATCGGCGATATCCATTTCGGCGCGGTCGATTGGGATCGTAACTAAAAGCCTCGCCGCCGGACGCATACGGAGTTATGCGCATGGCCCCGCGTATAATTCCGCATTGATGCGTTCCGGCGCCGGAGACATAATTTAAGCAGCAAGGAGGCGGCGATCATGGGTTTGTTCTATTTCCTCGTTGTCGGGCTCATTGCGGGCTGGCTCACGGGACAGGTGATGAAGGGGGGAGGCTACGGCGTCATCGTCGACATCGTCCTCGGCATCCTTGGAGGCGTCGTCGGCGGATGGATCTTCGGCTTGCTGGGGATCTGGCCCGGCGGGGGGATCATCGGGGCGATCATCGTCGCTTTCATCGGAGCCGTGGTCCTGGTATGGGGTGTGCGGCAGATTAAGAAGGTATAGCCGAACGAGGGTGTTATGAGAGCGCTGGGACTGCTGGTGGTGATCGCCGGAGTCGTATTGCTGGTCAATCAGGGGTTCTCGTACACCAAGAGGACGAAGCTGATCGATGCGGGGCCGGTCCAGGCCAGCATCGATCACACCGAGCATGTGTATGCCGGCCCGCTGATGGGCGTGTGCTGCATCGCCGGCGGCGTCGCGCTCATCCTGCTCGGAGGAAGGCGCAAGGCATCCTGATGGCGGAAGCTCCCGCGGTTCCCGCAGTCATCAAGCGAGCCCATCTCGTCACCTTTCTGGGCGCGCTCCTCGCCTGCATCGTCGTCGTCTTGTGGATGGCGGGGCCGTATCTGCTGGCGCTGTTCTTGGGCGGAACGCTGGCCATGCTCGCCTATCCGGCGTATCATTGGCTTCGGGCGAGGAAGTGGGGCCCCCGGCTGGCCGCGACCGCGGTCACCGCCCTCTTGCTGCTGCTGGTCATAGCGCCGCTGACCGGCTTCTCGATCGTAGCCGTAAAGCAGGGGATCGCCATCAGCCACGAGCTGGCCGAGCTCAAGGAGTTCTCTCCGAAGGCGCTCACCGTCACGCTGAGCCGCTGGCAGGTGGTCCGGACGGTGATCGGCGACCCCGGGGTGGTCAACGCGCGGCTCAAGAGCACGATCCAGGCCGCCGGACAGTTCACCAGGGCGGCCGTCGTGAAGCTGGGCCAAGGCGTCCCGGAATTCCTTCTTCAGCTCATTCTGGCCGTCATCGCCTTCTTCTTCTTCCTGGTGGACGGGGAGCGGTTCATGGACTGGCTCCTCGGCCTCGGCGCGCTCGATCGGGGCGTGCAGGAAAAACTGGTCGAGTCGTTCAGGGAGACCACGATCTCCGCCGTCCTGGCCGGTCTCGCCGCAGCCGC
>JAPLKK010000170.1 GCA_026388115.1 Elusimicrobiota bacterium
CGCCATAGGCCTCCAGCGTCGTGAACTCGGGGTTATGGCGCGTGTCGATGCCCTCGTTGCGGAAGATCCGGCCGATCTCATAGACGCGCTCGAGCCCGCCGACGATGAGGCGCTTGAGGTGCAGCTCGGTCGCGATGCGCATGTACATCCGCGCGTCGAGGGCGTTGTGGTGCGTCTCGAAGGGCTTGGCCGTCGCCCCTCCGGCTTGCGCCAGGAGGATGGGCGTCTCGACCTCGAGGTAGCGGAGCCGGCCCATGGTGCGGCGGATCGACTCGACGATGCGCGAGCGCTCCACCGCCAGCCGGCGCGCCTCGGGGTTGCTGATGAGGTCGAGATGGCGCTGGCGATAGCGCGTCTCGGGGTCCTTGAGCCCGTGCCACTTCTCGGGCAAGGGCCGCAGCGCCTTGGCGAGGATCCAGAGCTTCTCGGCCGCGACCGTCGGCTGGCTGGTCTTCGTCATGAAGACCTTGCCCCGCACTCCGACGAAATCGCCGATCTGGATGTCGTTTTGCGCGAGGGCGAAGACGCCGGCGTCCTGCTCTTGCTGGTGCACGTAGACCTGGGCCTTGCCGGAGCCGTCCTGGATGTCGAAGAAGATCGCCCTTCCCATCGCGCGGTGCGCCGTCACCCGGCCGGCGGTGACGACCTCGTGCTCGGTGTGGGTCGAGGGCTCTACTCCCTCCGCCCGCTCGTTGACGTCGTTGACCGCGTTCTTCTTGTCGAAGCGATGGGGGAAGGGGTCGATGCCGCGCGCGCGCAGCTCGCGGACCTTGGCGATCTTGAGCTGGATGATCTGCTCGATGTTGGTCGCGGCCTCGGCGGGCGCCGCGGCGGGGGCGGCCGTGCTCGTCCGGGTCGGCGCGCCTTGGGCCGGACCGCAGAGCTTCACGATCTCATCGACGAGCTTGCCGCCGGGGACGAGGACGACTCCGGGCGGCAGGTCTCCCTCGGCGGGCTTGACGGTCACCAGGACGCGGCCGGGGCGGGCAAGCTTGCCGGCGATCGCCTCGGCGGCCCGCCGGGCGGAAGCCTCCCCGAAGTCGACGACGACCACGTCCGCTCCCGGCGCCGCGGGGCCGTCGGACGCCGCTTCGCGCACAGGAAGAGGACGCTGGGCACTATGCCGGCTTCTTGCTGGAGAGGATGCCGGCGATCAGCTCGCGCAGCATCTTGGGATCGAAGGGCTTTTGCACGTAGGCCGCCACGTTGGGCGCCATCTCGAAGAGGTCGCGCATCTTCTGGCCCTTGGCGGTGAGCACGAGGATCGGGATGGTCTGGGTCTTCGGCTCCTTCTGCAGGCGGCTGTTGAGCGTGTAGCCGTCCATGACCGGCATCATGATGTCCAGGATGATGAGGTCCGGCAGCAGCGCGGCCGGGTCGGGCGGCTGGACGCCCAGCCGTTCGAGCGCGATCTGGCCGTTGCCGGCTTCGAGGATGCGGTAGCCGTCCTTTTCCAGCACGAAGCGCAGCAGGGTGACGATCTCCGGCTCGTCGTCGACGACCAGGATCGTCGACATCACCGCTTGCCCGCCAGCATCCCCGACACCATGTCGCGCAGGTCCTTGGGGTTGAACGGCTTTTCGATATAGCCCGCCACGTTGGGAGACTTCTCGAAGAGGTCGCGGATCTGTCCTTTGGCCGTCAGGACGACCAGCGGGATCTTCGACGCCGCCGGATCCTCCCGGAGCCGGGCCGCCGTCGCGCAGCCGTCGAGCACCGGCATCATCACGTCGATGATGATGAGCTCCGGAAGCTCGACGCCGTCGCGCTTCGGCTCCACCCCGAGCTTTTCAAGGGCATCTTTCCCGTCGTAGGCCTCGGTGATCTGATGGCCGTCTTTCTGCAAGAGGAACCTGATCAGCGTGACCACGTCCCGCTCGTCATCACAGACCATGATGCGGGCCATCCGATCGTCATTCTACAACAAATCAAAACAAACGTGCCGTGTGTCGTTGTCCGCCGGTGTCAGACGAAGTTGACGTCTGACACCTTTATTGTCCGGCGTCGGCGCGATTTCGTAAGATTCCCGCATGCCCATCGAACAGACCTTGGTTCTCATCAAGCCGGACGGTTTCAAGCGCGGCCTCACCGGACTCGTCATGGACCGCCTGGACGCCGCCGGCCTCGAGCTGGTCGCGGCTAAGATGGTCCGCGTGACCGAGAAGCTCGCCCGGGAGCATTATCGCGAGCTGAGCGATAAACCGTTCTTCCCCAACCTCATCCGCTATATCCGGGGCGAGTTCCATGACCTCAAGCAGAACCAGGTGCTCGCGCTCGTCTATCAGGGCGACAACGCCATCGCGCGCACGCGCCAAGCCGCCGGCGCCACCAATCCCGAGCAGGCCGACCCGCGCTCGATCCGCGGCTCTTTCGGCCGCGTGACGACGCAGGGCCAGTTCGAGAACGTCCTGCACGCCTCCGGCAATCTCGCCGACGCCGAGCGCGAGGTCCAGCTTTGGTTCAAGCCGGAGGAGATCCTGACGCCGATCTACACGGCCGCCGCCGCGAACGGGAAGAAGAAGTGATCGCCCAGGCGCTCTTGCTCGTCGCGCTCGCGGGGCCGCCCGCTCGCGCGGCCGCCGTCCAGCCCCAGGCCCAGCCGAAGGTTTTGCCGCGCCGGCCGGTCCGGGTGCTGCCCGGCGTCGATGTGGAGCTCAAGACGAAGGACGGCTGGACGCTGGCGGCGCGCTACTCGGCGCCGAAAGATCCCGCCCTGCCCGTCTTCATCCTTCTGCACGAGGTCGGCGGCCGCAAGGAGAACTGGTACTTCCTGGCCAGGGCCATGGCGAAGAAGGGCATCGGCTACCTCGCGCTCGACTTCCGCGGCCACGGCGGCAGCCAGAGCCCGCCGCCCGGTCAGCCGGAGCATTGGCGGAAGTTCCCGAATCCGACCCGGCTGCACGGGGAGGTGAACGAGTGGGGAGAGATGACGAAGGACGTGGACGCGGCGGCAGAGTACCTGCAGTCGCAGAAGGTCGAGGTCTCTTCGATCGCCCTCGGGGGAGCGGACGTGGGCTCGAGCATCGCGCTCAAATGGGCCGCGGTCCATCCGGCGGCGCCGATGGTGTTCATGCTGTCGCCCGGCATGAGCTACCACGAGGTGCTGACCGTCAACGCGATGCGCGTCTACAACAAGCGGCCGATCCTCATGGTCGTGGGGGCGGACGACAACCACTCGACGCGCGAGACGGCGATCCTTTTCGAATTCGCCAAGCGCGCGGCCGGGCCCGAGAACACCCTGCTCCTCACGGCCGAGCGCGAGCACGGCACGCGCATCCTGGCCGTCAACAGGGGGATCATCGGCAAGATTCTCGACTGGATCGAGAACCCGCTCGCGGCCACCGCGGCGGCCCAGGCGCCGCAAGCCTCGACCGCGCCCGTCGCGGGCTCGCCGCTCGATGGCGTGCCCGCGCCGCTGCCCTCCGATGGGGAGCTGACGCCGGCCTCGACGCCGCCTGCCGAAGGCGGCGAGCAGGAGCCGCCGTCGTCGGACTCGTCCCAATAACATGCTTACCCGGGCCGGCGTTTACAAGCGGCTGCCGACCGAGCAGCCCAATCCGCGCACCCGCGACATCGACCTCGCCTCCACGCGCGAGATCGTCCGCCGCATCAACACCGAGGACCGCCGCGTCGCTCCGGCCGTGGCCCGCGAGTCCATCCGCATCGCGGCGGCGGCCGAGCTGATCGCCCGATCCCTGCGCTTCGGAGGCCGCCTCCTCTTCGTGGGGGCGGGCACCAGCGGCCGGATCGGCGTGCTCGAGGCGGCCGAGTGCCCGCCGACCTTCAATACGACGCGCTTCCAGGTGCAGGGGGTGATGGCCGGAGGGCGCAACGCGGTCTTCCGCTCGCGCGAGGGCGCCGAGGATAACGCCGAGGACGGCGCGGAGCAGGTCCGCCGCCGCGTGCGCGTGGGTGACGTCGTCGTGGGCATCGCCGCCTCGGGCGTGACCCCGTTCGTGCGCGGGGCGCTCGGCGCGGCGAAGCGGCTCGGCTGCCGCACCGTGCTCGTCACCTCGAACCGCCGTTCGACGATGCCCGAGGCCGAGATCGTCATCAGCCCCGCCGTCGGGCCCGAGGTGCTGTCCGGCTCGACGAGGCTCAAGGCGGGCACCGCGGCGAAGCTCGTGGTCAACGCGCTGACCACCGCGGCCATGATCCGGTACGGCAAGGTGTACGACCATTTCCTGGTGGACCTGAAGCCGACCTCGCGCAAGCTGAGGCTGCGCGGCATCCGCATCGTCGGCGAGCTGGCGCGTATCGGCCCCCAAGCGGCCGCCAAGGCGTTCGACGAGGCGGGGGGCAGCGTGAAGCTCGCCGTCCTGTCCTTGCGGGCGAAGCTCGGTCTCGACGAGGCCCGCCGCCGTCTTGCCGCCGCGGGCGGCTCGCTGCGCAAGGCCCTGGACGGCCGATGAAGGGCCGCGTCCAGATCGAGCGCGTCGGCAGCGCCGTCCTGCGCGACAACTTCCTGGGCGACCCTCATCTGCGCGACGTGGTCGTCTATCTGCCGCCGGGCTACGGCGAAGACCGCAAGGCTCGCTATCCGGTCCTGTACTTCCTGCCCGGCTTCACGGGCACGCCTTTGCGGTCCATCAACTCGAGCCCGTGGCAGGAGAACATCGTCGAGCGGCTCGACCGCCTCGTCGTTTCGGGGCGGGCCTTGCCCTGCCTCTTCGTCATCCCCGATTGCTTCACCCGCTACGGCGGCAGCCAGTACGTGGACTCAGTGGGCACGGGGCGCTACGAGGAGCACATCGTCGGCGAGCTCGTCCCCTATATCGATTCGAAGTTCGCCACGCGCGCCGGCCGGGACCATCGGGCGGTGATGGGCAAATCCTCCGGCGGCTTCGGGACGCTGTGGCTCGCCTCGCGCCATCCCGGCGTCTTCGCCCACGCCGCGTGCCATTCCGGCGACATGCTCTTCGAAACCTGCTACGGCCGCGACGTCGGCCCGTGCGTCAACCAGCTGGAAGCCTACGGCGGCCGCTTCGAGCGCTTCGTCGCCGAGTTCAATCGGGCCCCGGCGCGCAAACGCGGGGATTTCCCGCATGAGGCCATCAACATGGCCGGGATGTCCTCTTGCTACTCGCCGGACCCGCGCTCGCGGCTCGGCTTCGAGCTCCCGTTCGACGAGCGCACCGGCGAGCTCCGGCAAGCCGTCTGGCGCCGCTGGCTCGCGTACGACCCGGTGCGCTGGGCAAGCGCGCGCGCCGCCGCCCTCAAGAGCCTTTCGACGCTGTTCTTCGATTGCGGACGCAAAGACGAGTTCTACCTGCATCTAGGCGCCCGCGTGCTCGCCCGCGAGCTCAAGCGGCTGGGCGTGAGGCACCGCTGCGAGGAGCACGGCTTCGGCCACATGAACATGGCCGACCGCTACGACGTCTCCCTTCCGCTGCTGACCCGCGCGGCCTCCAAATGATCGCCCTCGGCCTCATGTCCGGCACTTCCGCCGACGGCGTGAGCCTCGTCTTGGCGCGCATCGCCGGACGCAAGCTTGCGATCCTCGCCCATGACACCTACGCGTACCCGCCCGCCCTTCGCCGCCGCATCCTCGACGCGGCGAACGCTCGGGCGCCGGAGCTCGCGTCGCTGCATTTCGAGCTGGGCCGGGTCTTCGCTTCCGCCGCCTCGCGCTTCTTGCGCCGGGCGAGGTTCCCGGCGTCGCGCCTCGAGGCCGTCGGCTCGCACGGCCAGACCGTCATCCATCTGCCGGACGCGGCGCGCGCCGCCACCCTGCAGATCGGCGAGCCGTCGTTTCTGGCCGAGGCGCTCGGCGCCCCGGTGGTTTCGGATTTCCGGCCGCGCGACATGGCGGCCGGCGGCCAGGGCGCGCCGCTCGCGCCGTTCTTGGACGAGTACCTCTTCGGCGGCGGCCCGGCCAGGGCCCTGCAGAACATCGGCGGCATCGGAAACGTCGCGCTCGTAGGCCGGGGAGTGAAGACGCTCGGCTTCGATACGGGTCCGGGCAACTGCCTCATCGACCTCGCGGCCCGGCGCGTAAGCCGAGGGAGGCTCGCCTACGACAAGGACGGGGCGATCGCCAAGAAGGGCCGGCCGGACGAGCGGCTGGTGCGCAGCCTCTTGCGCCTGCCCTATTTCTCGCGCCGTCCGCCTAAATCGCTCGACCGCTCCTCCTTCGGAGAGGATTTCCTCAAGAGCCGCTTCGGCGCGCTCCTTGCCCGCCGGCCCGAGGACGCGCTCGCCACGATCACGCTCTTCACCGCCGCGACCGTCGCGGACGCCTGCCGGCGCTTCCTCCCGGCGAGCCGCCTGCGCGAGGTGGTGGTCTCGGGGGGCGGCGCGCTCAACCCCGTGCTGATGGAGCAACTCAAGCGGTGCCTCGCCCCCATCCCCGTCGTCTCGAGCGAGCGTCACGGCATCCCGCCTCTGGCCAAAGAGCCGGCGCTCATCGCTCTGATGGCGGCTCTCGCCGTCCGCGGCAGGCTCAACCACTCACCCTCCGCCACCGGCGCCAAGGGACCGCGGGTGCTGGGGAAGATAACCCCGGGCAACTGAGCGCCGCTTCCTGCCGGGACGTCCGTCTAAGCGGTCTGTAACCTCGCGCCGCCGGTATCAAAAAGCATCGGTAATAGCGTCACTATGTTCCTTAAGAATGAATTTAGTCGTTTCCGATGGCCAAGACCGGACATACTGGCTGTATGGGACTTGGAGCGGAGAGACTCGCGGTGTGCATCGTGACGGCCAGCCTCGCGGCCATGGGGCTGGGAACGGTGGCCTTGACTACCCGCTCCAGGGTGGGGACTGGAGGCGACGCGGTTTCCCGTAGGACTCGGGGGACAGCTTCGTCCGCAAACGCGACCTTCCAGTTTCCAGCTCGCGAGAAAGATGCCCCGTTGCGCGACGCGGTGGCCGCCGGCATGCCTCATGCAAGAGCTTTGGCCGGCGAGGGCTCCGCATCGGCCGCTTATCCCCGAGCGCACGATGACGCGCGGTCCGTCGCGGCGGACGCGGCGGCGAACCTCCTCGAGAGCGGGATGCAGGTCGCGGCGGAACCCATTGATGCGCCGGCCGATTCCTCCGGTTTCCATGCGGGCCGGTCCCTGGCCACGATGCATCCGCTGGGCGTGTCCGCGACAGCGGGGGCCGGCGCGACGCAGAGCCGGGGCGCCGGCGCCGTCGCCGCCGCGCGCGACGCGGGCGCTGCCGCGCAAGCGGCCGCGACCGGCGCCGCCAAGGGCCCGCAGGCCGCAGCGGGCCGCCAGGCGGGCGATCGCCGATGGAAGCGGGGGGCGGACGTCAGCAAGGCGGAGGTGCGGAACATGGTCCGGGCTCATTCCGTCTCCGCCCATGCGGCCGCCCCGACCCCGGAAGGGATCAAGGTCTCGCAGGGCGCGGGCGGTTCGGCTTGGGATGGGTTGCCCGTGGCGACCGAGAAGACGGTGACGCTGGCCCAGGTCGCCGCCGCGGTCAAGGCGCAGGGCGCCCAATGGACCGCGGGTGAGACCCCGATCTCCCAACTCCCGCTCGCCGATCTCCAGATGCGCCTCGGCGGCAGGCCGGCGACGTTCGTGTCCCCGCTCCTTGCCGACGACGCGGCCGCCCCTCCGAGCCTGGATTGGCGGGAGTACAACGGCAATCACGTCACCCCGGTCAAGGACCAGGGCAACTGCGGGGCCTGCTGGGACTTCGCGATGACCGCGGCCCTGGAATCCTACGTCCTCACGACCCAGGGCGGCAATGCGGGCACGCTGGACCTCTCCGAGCAGGCCTTCCTCTCCTGCAACAGCGGCGGGTACAGCTGCAAGGCGGGAGGAGAGCTCGATCCTCGCTTCCTGCGCGACTACGGCCTCCCGCCGGAGAGCTACTATCCGTACGAGGGATTCAAAGACTCCTGCGCCAAGGCCAAGGCCGGTTGGCAGAAGCACGCCTACAAGATCGACTCGTGGGGCGGGGTCGCGAAGAACGTCGATTCCATCAAGGCGGCTTTGGCCCACCACGGCCCGGTGGCGACGGGCTACGGGATCTACGAGGACTTCCTGTATTATCAGTCGGGCATCTATTCCTACACGGGGGGAAGGTTCCTCGGGGGACACGCGGTCCTCATCGTGGGCTACAACGACGACGGCCGGTACTTCATCGTGAAGAACAGCTTCGGCTCGCACTGGGGCGAGAACGGCTACTTCAGGATCGCCTACTCGGAGCTGGACAGTCCCGTGATGTTCGGCACCGACTCCATCGCGTTCGTCAAGGGCGCCCCGGTCCTGCAGCAGGCGCCCGCCAGGTGACCGCGGATTTTAGGTAAGATACGGCCTTCCTGAGCCGCATTCGTTCTTCCTTAATGTCGGGAGGTCCTTGCATGAAGCGTACGACTTTGATCCTCTTGCCGTTGCTCATGGCGGCCTGCGCGGGCGCGCCCTCCTCCACGCCCGGACAGAAGGCTCAGCAGATGACTCTTGTCGTCCTTCCTCTGCACAACGACACCGGCGACGCTTCGCTCGACGCGACCGGCGCGGCTTTGGCGGACGTGGTATCGGCGCGCTTGATCGGCCTCAAAGGCTTCCGGCTCATCGAGAGGCGGCGGCTGCAGGAGATCGCCTCCGAGGCGCGGCTCGCGATGACGGGGCTCACCGACGAGGGGAGCGCCTTGCAGCTCGGCAAGCTCGCCGGCGCGAGCGCGCTGGCGCTCGGTTCTTACTCCAAGGTCGGCGATAAGGCCGTGGTCAGCCTGCGCGTGGTCAAGTCCGAGACGGGCGAGATCCTCGGCGCGGCCACCGAGCGGGGCAGCGGCGTCTCGAAGCTCGATCAGATCGCCGACCGCGCCGCGAAGAAGCTCGCGGACGCGTTGGCCCGATGAACCCTCACCCCCGCCCCTGGCGACGAGGTCGTTTTCCGCTGTCGCCGTGCCGGAGGCTTATCAAGCCGACGGCGCTCCCGCCGGAGGCGGGAGAGGGAGAATAAGGTTAGAAGCGGCTGCGGACGAGCCGCTTGCGCGGGTCGAGGGCCTTGTCCCGCATCCGTATCTCCAGGTGGATGTGCGGACCGGTCGAGCGGCCGGTGGAGCCGAGCTTCGCGATCGTCTGGCCGGCCTGGACCACGTCGCCTTCCTTCACCAGGAGCTCGGAGTTGTGCGCGTAGAGCGAGGTGGTGGCCTGGTCGTGCCTGAGGATCACCACGTTGCCGTAGCCGCCTTTTGATTCGCCGGAGAACAGGACGCGGCCGGGCGCGCAGGCGAACACCGCCACTCCCTGGTCGGCCGCGATGTCGATGCCCAGGTGCCTGCGTCCCCAGCGGCGCCCGAACTCGGAGCTGACGATCCCGGCTTTCAGCGGCCACCGCCATAGGCCGTTGTAGACGCGGACCTGGAACGGCCTGAAGCCCGTGCGGAAGGAGCCGTCCGAGGCGACATCGAGGAGGCCGTTCTTCTTCAGGACGCTGATCACCGGCTTGTCGTCGAGCTCGCCGGAGTCTTTCTGCTGCTTGAACCGCTTCGCTTCGCGGACGTAGCGCGCGAAGTCGTCGTTGCCGCTGGCGGCCCAGGCGGACGCTCCGAACAGCGAGGCGAGGAGCAGCCACCTCATCGGCGGCGGCGGTCAGCTCGCGCCCAGGACGCGGAATGTGCGAAGGACCTGCTCGAAGGTTCCACGATAGTCGACAAAGGTCTCGCGCGCGGTCGACAGCTTGATGATGAAGTAGCCGTCGCCCGCGGGGACGAAAGCGTAGTAATGATGCAAGACGGAAGGGGTCGCGGGCAAGCGGTCCGGCGGCAGCAGCCGCGTCTCCTCCACCTCGAAGACGCGCGCCGAGCGGCGCGCGACCCAGAAGCGCCGGACGGCGCCCGCGGTGCGGGCCGACGTGGGGTCGGAGCGGCGTTCGCGCTTGACGGCGTCCTCCATCGGCACGCAGCCGGGCTGGTTCTTGTCCATGAAATGGACGTGCAGGGCCGCGCGCCAGCGCCCGTCTTCCTCCGCCGGTCCAAGGGCGTGCGTGGCCGAGCCTGACGGCGCCTCTTCCTCGATCACGGTCCAGCCTTTCGACGGGATGTCGCAGGCGAAGGTCTCGCGCGCGGAGGTAAGGGGCTTGTAGGCCGACGGCTTGACGGGCGCCGGCTCGTCGCCGTCCTCGTCGCCGAAGGCCGGCGCCGCGAACGCCAGGGCCAGCGCGAGGGCGAAGAGGCGGTCAATGCGCATCGCTTAATCCTCTTCGAAAGCGCCGCTCCGACCCGAGCCAGGCTTCCGCCTCGGGTCCCGGCGTCGCGAACTGCTTGAGCTCGGACTCGACCCGCGCCGCGAACTTCGGCGAATCCTCGCCCTCCGGCTTCGCGCTCGCGCGGGGGCGGTCCGCTTTGATCCCCGCCCGCTCCAGCGCCGCGTCCTCGGCCGCGCCCTTGGCGGCGAGGCGGTCCTCGAGCCCGCCCTCGAGGCCCGGCAGCACCTCCTGCTCCATGGGGGAGGAGAGGGCCTGGACCCAATGGTCCTGCCAATCCCACGGGCGAGCCAGCCACTCCCCGTACTCGGCCTCGAGCGCCCGGTCCAGATGGGGCGCGGCGCCCGTGGATGCGGCGAAGCGGCGGTAGAAGCGGAACTGCGCCGAGCGGGCGCGCAGGGCGACGCGGTAGAAGTCGTCCCAGCCGCGGGCGCGCGCGTCGACGCGCAGCAGCTCCGCCAGCAGGGCGCCGGCCAGCTCCTCGTTGGAGAACTTGAGGCGGCGGCTGCCGTCGTCGTAGATGCGGACGCGGCCCCAGTCGGCCTCCTCCTCGCGCCCGGACGAGGCGCCCGGGGCGGCGGCCTGGAGATTGGGCGGCTCGGTTCCCCGTTCGCGGTAGAACTCGGCGGATTCGGGGACCATCGTGGGGTCCGAAGAGAAGAGCAGGCCCCGCTTGCGGGCGACCACCGGTCCGGCGTGCAAGGCGAGCACGACCTTGCCCGTGCCGAGGCTGCCCTCGGGAAGGGACACGGCCGCGGCCATCAGAGCGCCCGCGCGGCTGGAATCGATGATGACGGCGGGCACGTGCCGCTCAACGACGCCGACGGCGAGCGCGCGGTCCTCGGGGTCGGCGTAGTGAGAGATCAGGTCGAGCATGTCGTGCACGTCCCGGCCGTAGGGGGCGTCCTGCAGGAATCGCAGGAACTCTTCGTGCGTGGACATGGGATATTCGACGAACGGCTCCAGCGCCGCCGGGCGCGGCGCTTGCGCGGGCTCGGGCGGCGCGGCCGCCTTCGTCTCGACCGGCGGCGCGGGCGAGATCACCGCAACGGCGGGAGCGGTATGCGAAGCGGGAGCAGCCGCGGGGCTCGCGGGTTTGGACGCCGCAGCCGCGGGCGCGGCGAGGGCTGACGAAGCCTGGACCGCGGCAGCGGCCGCCGCGACAGCGACAGCTGCCGAGGGTGTGCCCGCGGCGACAGCGACCAGCGTCGCGGCCCCAACTGCGGCCTGCGCCGCCGGCACTTGCGCTTGTAGGACGGGGCTGGGCGCGGCCGGCGGAATCCAAGGCGCGGCCATGGCGACGATCGCGGGGGTGGCGGTCGGCACGGCGGGCGTGGCGGCCGGAACAGCGGGAGCTGCCGTTGGGACAGCAGGCGTAGCTGTCGCAACGGCGGGCTTGGCGATTTGGACGGCGGGAGTGGCCGTCGGCACGGCGGGCGTAGCGGTCGGGATGGCCGGCGCGGCCGTCGTCACCGCCCAGGGGGCGGGCAGAGGCGTCGTCGACATGGTGTTCGCCGGCGACAACGGACGGGCCGGGGCGGGGGCTGGCCGGGGCGGAGCATCGTCCTCGGCCGTGAGCTGGGAGGGAGCAAGCGCTTCGTCATCGCCGAGCCAGGTCTTCGGGATGCGCACGGGCGAGGCGCCGGCGTCCATGGCCTCCAGCTCCCGTCCGCTGAAATAGGGGCGCAGGTCGGCCTTGATCGTCGTGGGCAGCACCGACCAGTTCTGCCGGCCGATCATCCGGAGGTCGGTGAGCGGATCGGGGGGGAGGTTCTTGTAGCCGAATTTGTTGAAGATCAGGTCGAGCCGGAGCATCGCCTCGAGCCTTTGGCGCGACTCGAGCTCCTCGAGGATGCGCGGCATCTCCATGGCTTCGACCGGCTCCGCCGTCCGCGGCTTGAGCACCCGGCCGTTGCCTTCGATGATGTAGCCGGCTTTCGTCAGGCGCGCCGCGTCGTCTTTTGCGAGCGGCTCGCGCGAGGCGTCATACAGCGGCGATGGCGCGTCCGCAGCGTGAGAGGCCGCGGGCGCAAGCACTAGAAAGGCAGCGATGAAGAGAGGGGTCACCTTCCGTCGAGGGCGATACGATTATAGATAACGCTGTGAAGTTATGTAAATGTTGCATAATGCGCCGCATGCTCACGATCCAAGAGAAAGCTGCCGCGCTGGTCATGCCGGGCTATCGCTTCGGCACCGATGACCCCGCCCGGGCCGAGAGGCTCGTGGACATGGGCGTCGGCGGCTTCTGCCTCTACTTCGGCACACCCGAGGAGGTCGCGGGCCTCACCCGCCGCCTTCAGCAGCGCGCGCGGCGGCCGCTGC
>JAPLKK010000016.1 GCA_026388115.1 Elusimicrobiota bacterium
TCGCGCGGGCCTTGAGCCAGGCCGTGGGAATGAGCTCGTTCGGCACCTGCCAGTTCATCCTGGGCGCATCGGAGCTTATCGGCTCGCTGTTCCACGGCTCCCCCCGCGGAGGAAGGATCCTGCTTCGCCTGCTGAGAAATAGGAAGTCGGTAGGGATCGAAATGGTCCTGGAATGCGACGGGGACGGATCGGGCCCCGAAACTCCTTTTGACGCGGTGCTGCCCCTGTTGGACGAGTACGAAGTCGTTCCCACCGACGGCGGCGGAAGACGCGTCGTGGCCAGAAAGTGGGAATGTTCGAAACCCTAAGGAGGCGTCCATGAAGTCCAGCTTAAGAGTCCCATTGGCGGCGGCAGCCGTCGCCGGATGCCTATCCGGGTGCGCGACGTTCCCGACGCTCTTCGGCTCGGCCGGCCCCAAGATGAGCGTCAGCCCGACGATCCCGGCGGCCGAGGGCACCGTGCGCTTCGCGCGGGCGACCAACGACAACACGAGCATCGACCTGAAGGTCCATCATCTGGCGAATCCGGAGAAGCTGACCCCTCCGGCCAAGAACTACGTCGTTTGGGTGCGCGCAAGCCAAACCGCGCCGCCCCAGAACATCGGCGCGCTGACCGTCGACAACAACCTCACCGGCACGCTCAGGACCGTCACTTCGCTTCATAGCTTCGGGCTCTCGATCACCGCCGAAGTCACCGGCGAAGTCCAAGCACCCACCGGACCGCCGCTGCTCTGGATCGAGCACAACGACTGATATCTAAAGGAGAAATAGAAACATGAAGCTACTGACTACAGCGCTCGTAATCGGACTTTTTCTGGTCTCGACGCATGCGAATGCTCAGGTGACGCCGGGAGCTCAGCAGGCGACGATCACTCTCGGCTTGGCCAACCCGGTGAGCAACGACAGCGTGGACGACCAGACCGAGACGTTCGGCGAGCTCGGGCCGGCGTTCGGATTCACCTACCTCTATCAGCTCCAGAGATACGTGAGCATCGGCGGCGACTTCAACTACAAATACTTGAGGACCAAAGACGCCACCACCGGGCACGGCCCGGTCGAGATCAAGTCATCGGCCTGGACCTTGCTGGCGATCGCGAGGGGCGATCTGCTGCCGGACAATAACCTCCGGCCTTACGGCCTGCTGGGACTCGGGGTCGGCGGGGTCAGAAGATCGACGGAGTACAGCACACACCCGAGCTTGGACTCCACCCGGACCTCCAACGGTCCCGCCCTTGCGCTAGGCGGCGGAGTGGACTACGACATCAATGCGACCTGGCTCGCCGGCGCGGAGCTTCGCTACAACTACATCCACACCAGCGACAACGAGATCGGCGCCGACAGCGTCAGCACTCTCGACTTCCTGGTCAAGCTCGGCTACAAGTTCTGAACGCGGCCTCTATGAGGTGATGCGATGAAGGTCGTCGCGAAAGACCTGGTGGAGAAGACGCCGGTCAGAGCGCTTCAGCCGCCCCCGGCCGCGGCGAAGAGCTTGATCAAGAATGACGCGGTCGTGGACGTGTGCATCACGCACGCGGAAGCGGAATTCGTCGTCCGGCAGCTGCAGCAAGCGGGCTTCGACATGACGAAGCTCTCGATCGTCGGCAAGAACTTCCACAGCGAGGAGCATGTGACCGGTTACTACAGCACGGGAGACCGGATGAAGTCCTGGGGTAAGATGGGCGCATTCTGGGGCGGCGTATGGGGCATGCTCGCCGGCTCCGCCTTCTTCCTGATCCCAGGGATCGGTCCGGTATTGATCGCCGGGCCGCTCGTCGCCGCCCTCGTCGGCGTTCTCGAACGAGCCGCGGTCGTCGGCGGCCTGAGCGTGCTGGGGGCGGGTCTTTACAGCCTGGGAATCCCCGAAGACAGCATCGTGACCTATGAAACGGCTCTCAAGCAGGACAAATTCCTGGTGATCGCGCACGGCACTTCTGAAGAGCTGGCAAAAGCGCGGGGCATCCTGGGCTACCGGTCCGACGGTTTGGACGCCTTCCGCACCATTTGAGAGCCGCCGTCCCGGAACACATCCGCTTTACGGATCTTTCGTCTCCAGCAGCGGCGAGTCGAGCATCGACGAGAGGTCCTCGGCATGCTCTTCTTCGTTGGCCAGGATGCCTTCCAGCATGATGCGGGTCGTCGAGTCGTCGTTGCCCAGGCGGCGGATGGCCTCGCCATAGCTGGCGACCGCGATGCGCTCGGCGACGAGATCCTCTCGGATCATATCCCGCAGATCCCTGCCCTCCACATACTCGGTATTGCTCCGCGCCGCCAGGCTCGTGGGCGAGAAGTCCGGCGCGCCGCCCAACTGCACGATCCTCTTGGCGATCAGGTCGGCGTGCGCCTGCTCCTCGCCGGCGTGCTGGGCGAACTCGGCCGCGACGCTCTGGGCGTGGATACCCTTGGCCATGAACTGATGGCGCTTGTATCTCAGGAAGCAGACGATCTCCGTGGCGAGCGCATCGTTGAGCGCTCTGATGACGGCCTCGCGGTCGCCTCTATAGCCGGCGGTCACGGCCCCCTGCTCGATGTGTCTGCACGCGTGATCGCGCAGCTGCTTGATGTCGCTCAGGAAGGGCTTTTTGTCGATTACCTTATCCCCGTTGTTCACGATGCCCCTTCGCCGAAATCCCCGGAGCTATTTCAACTGCTTGCCGATATGCGTCCAGGCGCTCTTAAGCTCGCCGGTCATATGCCCCAGCTCGGAGGCGCTGACGCGCTTGACCCGTCCGTAGCGGGCCGCGGTGTCGTCTACGAGTCTCTCGTAGGTCTCTTTATTGATGTCCTTGAGCTTCTCCATCTTCTCGAGCACTTCTCCCTTCAATTGAAGCGCCCAGCCCGCGATCCTTTCGCGATTCTTGGCTCCCCGCTTTCCATAGAGAAAATAGCCTCCGGCCGCGGCGAGCGCCGCCAAACCGATCCCTGCTCCCAGCATCTTGTTCTTAGTGTTCATGATCTTCCCCTTTGTCGGTCCAAGGACCGACGGACCAATCAAGTATACGCGCCCGCCGGAGTCCGCAACAATGCGGAGTTCTACTAGGCATCGAGGGTAGAATTACGCAAGACACCTGGCCGCGTCCCGTTAAGGTGCGGGCTCGGGCTTGCCGCCGCATTCGCCGATCCAGTCCGCCAGAGCCGCAGCCGCATTCTTGCGCAGCCATGGGTCCGGCGAGGTCAGGCCCTTGGTCAATTCCGCCTTCGCCTTCTCTCCGCTGATCTGCCGGAGAAGCTGGACCGCGCCGGCGCGGTTGACCGGATCGGTCCCGTTCGACATGATGTCGGCCAGCATGGGGATGGTCTCTTCCGGATAACCGCCCCTGGCGAGCGCGGCGACCGCGGCGAATCGCTGCCACTCCCTTGTTTTTCCCTGCGCGTCTTTGAGCAGTTGTTCCACTTTCGCCTGAGACCAGTCGGCGTGCGGACGTCTGGCGAGCTTTTCGGCGCCCGAGTTATACAAGACCTCCAGATTCGCTCTAGCGACGTCGCGGACGCTGCTCGAGCCGTCGTTCGCCGCCGACCACCTTAACGCCGAATCAGCCGCGCAGACGCGGCGCGTTCCAAGGCATTCGGCCGCTCGTGACCGGACCGTGTCGTCTGGATCGAGCTTCAGCGCCGAGATGGCGACGGGCGCGTACTTGTCGTCCCAGATCCTTTTTAAAGCGGAGATCGCTTCCCGGCGGAGGACCGGGTTCTTGTCCTCAAGCATTCTCATGATGAGCGGCTCGTCGCCGGGTTCGGCGACTCGGGCGATGGCTCCGGCCGCCGTTTTCGAGATAAGACTGTTCTTGTGATACATCAACAATCGGTACCGCGAGATCGTCTCATGCCCGAGCGCGCTCGCGAGATATTCGATGATCGCCTCCTTCTTCTGGGCGGGGACCGCCGGATCATCCACGTCTTTCATGATCCTGTCGATCGCCATGACGCCGAAGCCGGAGAGGTCGATCTTGTGGCGGCTATCGTATGTGTCCGTTTCTATGAATCTTTCCAGGTCGGCCGGATCTCCGATCCGGCCGATCGCGACGGCGATCTCCTGCGAATAGACACCGCCCCTCCTAAGCATCGCCCTCAAGATCGGCAAGGCCTGGCGGTTCTTCCCGTTTCCCGCCGCGGCCAATAGCGCGAAGAGCCTCTTCTCTCGGACAGCCGACTTGCGGGCGGTCCTCGAGTTGTAGGCGCCGTGCATCCCCCTATCGGGGAAGAAAGTCTTCTCCTTTGCGAGCCAAGAGGCGATCAACGAATGATACCTGGCGTCGCCGCACTGCCCGAGCGCCTGGGACACGGGCTCCAGGTCTTGGCATATCTTCGGAGTCTTCAGTTCGGCATAAAGGGCGCGAAGGTCATTATCCGAGACGATCGGAAGCGACGGCAAGTCCTCGCAGATCGATTGCGCCTCCATCGAAGTGCTGCCGCGCGCCGCCGACAACGCCTGGTGCACATCGTTGAAATGGCGAAGCCGATCCTCCGCCAAGGTCCTTTTGGATGAGACCAATAATAGGAGACCGACGGCCAGGCAAACGATCGGCGCTCGCCATCGACCGCTCATACCCTCACCTTCGCGACCCATGATCCCACGGCCCCCTCCCCCAGCGGCTTAATTGCTCTCGGCCAGGCGCTGCAGGCCTGGTTTCTTGTCTTTGTCGTCCTGAACCTCCTTCTTTTCGCCGTCCGCCAGAAGCTGCTGTCCTTTTCCGCCGCCCAGAGCCTCGCCCTTCTCTCGCAGTCTCTCTCCCCGTTTTTCGCGCCGCGCCAGCTTCTCGAGCCTGATGCGCTCTCTCTTCAAGCTCGCGTCCTCCTTTACCGGCTTGATCTTGAGGGCCTTTCTGGTTTCCTTGACGGCTGCAGCGGCGGCGGCCGGCGCCGCCTGGCTCGCGCCCGCTCCGCCGCTGTCCTGGGCCAGCCCCAAGAGCGGCGTCGACAGGACGGCGAACGCCAGGGCGCTGCGTCTCAGCGTCGCGTTCATCTAAGCATGATAGTCGCCGCCTCGCTCCCGCACAATGCGGAGTTATACTCGGGATCGAGGGTAAACAGTACGCATACGGATTGTTCAATGGAAAGCCTGTCCCGCCAGGATCGACAGCGACCACCGCGAGCGGCTTTGGTTGTCGTTGAGCGCGTAAGCCATGTCGATGCGCACGGGGCTGTTGTCCGCCGAGCGCGATGGGGCCGCCCGCAGCCCCAGGCCCACGCTGCGCTTGAGGTCGGCCAGCTTGATCGAGCTGGACGACGGCCACGCATACCCCGAATCGTAGAAGACGACCAAGCCGACGTCGAGCAGGCGAAGAAGCTCGTCCCAGACATAGATGCGGTCCTCGATGTTGAAGAGGAAGCGGCGGTTGCCCGTGAACGCGCTCAAACCGTAGCCGCGCAGGCCGCTGGTCTCGCCCAGAGTCAGCGGCGTGGCCGGGTCGAGGCGCCAGCCCAGGTCCAAGCCGGTATGAAAGGCCAGCGTCTGGTACTTGAGGCCGCGCAGGTAATACACGGCGTTGAGCGAGGCGAGGCGGTTGCCGTTGCCGCCGTTGACATACGTCGAGCCGTAGGAGGAGCTCAGGAGCAGGAGCTGGTCCGCCCAGGTGAAGCCCTTGCTGACGGTCAGCTTGGGCAGGACCTGCGATTCGCTGGTCGACAGGGGACGGAAATAAGGCGCCCACGCAACGCTGGGAACGATGCTGAGCCCCAGATTGAAGTCCTCGTCGTGCGTGAATTTCTCGATGCGGCGCACGGTGATGAAGTCCAATTCCGCCCAGTCGGCGCCTAGCTGAAGGAAGCCCAGCCGCTCGTTGTCGGGGATCGGTCCGGCGGCTTGATTGGGGATCGCGGTCAAATCGGCGCGGTGGGCCAGCAGGCCGAACTTGACGTGCCGCGTGCGTTCCGTCGAGGTCGCGATGGCGATTCCGTAGTTGATCCCGGCCTCGCCGACGCGCTTGCGGACCAAGCCGACCGCCGTTTCGCCCGAGTAAGTCGAGACGTTGTTCTCCGCGTAGGTCACGGCGCCGCCGAAAGCCGAGGGCGCGATCGAGGCGTAGAAGGGGCGGTTCAAAGACATCGAATAATTCTGGCTCCCCGGGGCCGATTGGGCGACCATCGAGTACTCTAAGTGCTTGTGACGCAGGAACTGGCGGTCCGACGCGACGAAGGCTTTCGACGATGTGGTCCCGTCGCGGCTGTAGACGCCGGACAGCGTCTTGCCCATGCCCATGACATTGTGCTCGGCGAGCCCGGCCTTTATGTTGGTGACGCCGCCGGCGCGCTTGAAGTTCGCGACGATCTCGAGAGTCCAGGAGTCGTAGGTGCGCACGACCACGTCCACCGTGCCGTCCTTGTTGACCGTGGCCTCAGCCTCGGCGCGCCGGATGAAGGGCAGGAGCCGGAGGTTGCGCTCCGTCTCCTCGACCAAGTCCGGGTCGTAGCGGTCGCCGACCTCGAAGAGCAGCTCGCGCTCGATGACGACGTCGCGCGTCCTGATGTGGATGCGATTGGCCGCCCGATAGGCCAATTTGTTTTCGGGGGGAAAGTCCGTTTCGAAGACGTTGTGGCTCTCGATCCTGATCGAGGCGATGACAAGCCCCGCCGGGAGGCGGCTCGCCGCGCGCGGCGCCGCCGCCGCCGGCGCCGCAAGCCAAAAAAGCAGCAAAGTCAGATGCCGCATGCTGTTGGATGCCCGGACATTCGGGCACATGATGATTATGCGCCATGGCGGATTCCCGGCCAATGCGGAGTTCTACGCTTGCCCCCGGGTATAATTCCGCATCAAGGCGCGCCGGCAGTCGAATTCTTGAACGCGCGGCCTGCGGAAGATCGGGAATGTTACTCACCTGATCGTGGACAACTTCGCATGGCGGTCATGGCGCGGGAAGAGTACTGTATCAACGGGAACGCGGGACGAGGGAGCGGGGATGAAACCAATTGAATTCTTGAAAAACACGAACACGGTCCTGGTCTTTATCCTCCTTGTCGGGACGATTCTTGTCGGGGGCTATTTGATCGTGAAGTCGCGCAATCCGATCAACTCGATCCACGTATCCGTCGATTCCATGAGCTTTCACAAGAAGTGACCTGAGCTGAGGCGCAAGGCCCCGGAAGCTCCGCGGGCGGTGACGCTTCCAGAGGCGGGGCGCCGAGAAGAACCGTAATACTACGCATCAGGCCCGGCATTATTCCGAATAGGCCCCAGGCGGGCCGGGGGATATACTCCCTAGATGCTATCCAGGACTCGCCTGACGGGATCTTTTCGGGCAGCGCTTTCGGCCGTTGCGGTCGCGGCGACATTGGGCGCCGCCGCCATCCGTGTCTCGGAGGCGAGCGCCTCGACCTCCTGCTGTTCGCCGGACTGGAACAGCGTGCCCGCATCATCCTTAAACAATCCAGCGATCATCGCCGCCTGTTCGGCCACGACCCGGAGCCGATGCATTTCGAACGCAGCCACACACTGCTTGTGGAATTCCCGGGACCCCAGTTGCTCCGGTGCCGGCGGCGCGACAGGCTCGGTCACGCTCTTCAAAAAGGTGATCAGCGACTCCACCACCGTTCCGCCGCCGAACGGTCCGTTCCAAGTCCAGGTGACCTGCTCGACGAGCGGGCCGCAGGTCTTGGCCGATCTCCCGCCGAACAGCTTCACGCAGATCTCCGGTAATTTCCCGGCGAACGGCGTTTGCGCGATCGCCGAACAGGCCCTGGTCGTTCCGTCTGCTTTGGCGAAGCTCGGCTGTCACTGGGAGACGAGCTATCCAGACGGGACCACTTTCACCCCGGCTGCCAGCGGGCCGCTCACAATCCTCAACCGCTGGCTCTGCAAGGAGAGCGCGGCGCCCCCCTGCTGCGTGCCGGACTGGACCAGCGTCCCCGCATCGTCCCACAACGACCCCGTGATCATCGCCGCCTGTTCGGCCGCGCCCCAGGGGCAATGTGTTTCGAACGCGGCCATACACTGCTTCTGGAATTCTCAGGATCCACGCTGCTCCACCGCCGGCAAGGACTGCCCCGGCTTCCCGGCCGGTGGAGCCAAAGATCGATGCAAGCAGCCCTGCCAATGGAATCCCCTGAACGATCCCAAATGCACCGGTGAGAACCCCACCGGGACCGGGGCGCACTAGACGGGGAACTTTTCGACCCCCGCGGGGTCCGACCTTCCGTGATAATGGACCCCGGCTCCAGCCAATAGGGTAGAATCCGGGCCAGCCCCCGCCGCCCCCGGAGGGCAGCGGGAGGAGGCTTCTCCATGATCGGCATCCTCGCTGCGCTCGTTTTAGCCGCGCCTTCCATCGCCGCGGGCCCGCTCTGCGACCTTCCAAAAGCGGACCGGGCCTTCGAGCAGCGGCAGTACCAACCCGCGCTCGAAGCCTACGAGGGGGCGCTCAAGGCCTGCGAGGGCGAGGAGCGCCTGCGGGCCCTCTACCGCGCCGCCGAGTCCAAGTCTCTCCTTTTCCGCTACGCCGAAGCGGCCCAATTGCTGCGCGGCGAGAAGCTCCCTTCCGACCCGCTCTGGCGCGCGCGTTTCCTGATCCTGAAAGCTGAGCTTGCTCGAGAGAACCTCGAGCAGTACGGCTTCGCGGCGCCGGAGGACGAGGAAGCCGGGCCCGAGGGCGAGGCGAACGACGTGACGCGCCGCACACAGGAGCAGTGGCGCACCGAGGCCTTCCGGGGCCTTTGGGTCCTGCGCGACGCCATGCTCGCCCGGAGCATCCGCGACGAGGACTATTTCGTGGAGCTGAAGGACTCCGACCTCCAGCGCGTGCCAACGCTTTGGGATTTCGCGGTCTACCGCTGGGCCGACTTCCTCCTAGCGCAACTCCCCGAGCAGGCGCCGAGGCCGCCGGCGGCCCGGTTCCTCGACCGCGATTTCAACCGGGACGTGCTGGACCAGGACCCTCCGGCGGTCGAAGCGGCCGCGCTCTATGAGAACGCGGCGCTCGCGGCAGGAGACGACCGCGTGGCGGCGCGGGAGCTCTGGAAGCTTGCGCGCCTCCTCATCCCCTTCGAGCATTCCCAGGCCGTCGAGCTCGGCGACCTCGACGCCGCGCGCAAGTCGGCCATCGAGACCCTCAAGTCTTGGCGTGATACCTTCACCCAGCCCCGCCCGCGCGCCGAGGCCGCCCTCCAAGCGGCACGCTTCTCCGAAGCCCTCGGCCGCCACGCGGACTGTGCCGGGGAGCGGAAAGCCGGTGGCCGTCGGAAGACGCGACGCGCGAGTGCGCGCGGTTGCGCTCCGAGATCGAGCTCCCGCGCCTCGAACTGACCGCGCGCTTCGCCCCGCCGCCGGGAAAAGGCTCCCTCCGGCTGCGCAGCCGCAACCTGAAGAGCGTCTACCTGCGAGTGTATCGCGTGAGCGAAGAACGGCTGCGCGAGCTCCATGCTCTCGAGGGGTACCGCAACGCGCGACTGGATCACTTGCGCCAGATCAACGAGAAGGAGCTGGCCGCGCTCCTGCAAGGAGACCCGGCACAGCGCTGGAGCGTCGACCCGAAGCCGAAGGCGCCGTACGAGTTCGCGGACACGGCCGCAGACCCGCCGCCTTTGGACGAGGGCTTGTATGTCGCAGCCGCCTGCTCCGCGGCCGGCTGCGAGCCCGGACGCGAGCTCGTCACCGCGGCGATCGTGAACGTGACGCGCTTGCTCCTCATCGGCTCCGCCGGGCCGGCGGGCCCGGAGCACCGCTTCATCGGCGAGCCGGGCGAGACGTCCCCGGTCGAGGCTCCGACCTTCCATCTCTACGCGCTCGACGCCGGCACCGGCGAACCGGGGGCGGACGCCCGCATCGAGGCGTGGCACAGCGAGGAGCGACGCGAGGACCGCCTGGAGCTTTCGACCGACGAGAACGGCGTGGCGGACTCGCCGATGCAGGTGGAGCGCGCCTACCCCCGCGGCCGCTCGGCCAGCCTCGACCCGTTGGCGCGTCACGGCGAAAGCCTCGCTTATTGGGCCGGGCCCCTCTATTTCAGCCACAGCCCCGAAGCGCCCGTCCAGGTCGGCCTCGAGCTGGACCGGCCGATCTACCGGCCGGGGCAGCAGGTGCAGGTCAAGGTCACGGCGCTCCTGCGCCTGCCTCGCGGCTACAAGACCTACGACCGGAACGAGCCGGTGGAACTCAGCGTACGCGACCCCAACGGCCAGGAGCTACATCGCGCCACCCTCAAGCTCAACGACATGGGCAGCGCGGTGACCCGCTTCACCGTCCCGACCGGGCGGCTGCTGGGGTCGTACTGGATCAGCGCCCAGCTCCGCGATTTCGGCTACGGCTTCAGCGGCAGCGCGCAGTTCCAGGTCGAGGAGTACAAGCGCCCGGAGTTCGAGGTGCTGGTGAAGGAGTCCACCGGCGCGTGGAAGCTGGGCGAGCGCGCGGTGGTGACGGGCGAGGCGCGCTACTATTTCGGCGGCCCCGTGCCGCAGGCACACGTGTCCTATGTGGTCAACCGCGAGCGGTACATCCCCTGGTTCTGCTGGTGGTGGCGGGGCCGCGGGGGCGGGTCCGCCGTGGTGTCCTCGGGCACCGCCGTGACCGACGGCTCGGGGCGCTTCTCCTTCGCCTTCATCCCGCAAGCCGAGGAGCCGGCCGCGGCGTACCCGGAGCGCTTCGAGGTCAAGGTCGAAGCCCGCGACGCCGGAGGCCGCACGATCACGGGCGAGCGCGGCTTCACCGCCGGAGCCAAAGCCTACCTCTTCGAGATCACGCCGGGCGCCGGCTTCTTCCGGGCGGCCAAGCCCGCCGCGGTGCCCATCCGCCTGCGCAACCTCAACGAGCACCCGGTGGCCGGCCGGGGACGCTTCACGCTTTACCGCCTGGCCGGCGCGCCGCCGGCGGAGGCGCCGGAGCCGTTCTGGGGCGGGCAGTTCCCGGAGACTCCTTCCCTGGAGCAGCTGTACCGGCCGTCGCGGACGGCGAGGCCGTCCGCTCGGGCACCCTCCGCTTCACCGAGGCCGCGCCGGCGGAAGCGGCTTTCGGGAAGCTGCCGGAAGGCGCGTACCGGCTCAAGGTGAGCGCGGACGACCCGTGGGGCAAGACGGTGGAGCAGTCCATCGTCCTGCTGTCGGTGGGCGAGGGCCGCGTCTCCCTGCCGTTGCCGGCCATCGCGCTGCCCGAGCACGCCTCGTACCTGCCGGGAGAGACCGCCCGCTTCCTCATCGGCTCGAGCCTGCTCAAGGGCATCACCCATGTCGAACTCTGGGGAGGCCAGTACCTTCTCGATCGTAAGGTCTTGAAGGGCGGGCCGCAGGTCTTCAGCCTCCCCGTGACCGCCGACCACAAGGGCGGGGTCACGGTCCGCTGGTTCGGCGCCTCCGACTTCCGCGTGCGCAGCGGGCAGGCGCGCGTCGAGGTGCCATGGAAGGACAAGGAGCTGCGCGCGGCGCTCAAGCTCCCCAAGGCGGTCAAGCGGGGCGAGCGCGCCCGCGGCGTCCTCGACGTGCGGTCCTCCGACGGCAAGCCGGTCGCGGGCGAGGCGCTGGTCCGCGTCTATGACCGCTCCCTCGAGTACTACGCGAAGAACGCGGCGTCCTGGCTCGGCTCGCTCTATCCGGCGCGGCCCGCCCCCAATGGAGCGCAGGGCTCCCTTTGGCCGCCCTATGCCATGCAGGTCGGCGTGCGCGAGGGCTGGATCGAGAAGATGATGGAGGCGTTCCGTGTGAGCACCCGCCGGCTGCAGCCGCCGGGCCTGCGGCTCAGCCGCGCGCGCGTGCACCGGCGGTTCTCGAAATTCGACATGATGGAAGAGTCGGGCGGCTTGGCCGGAGGCGGTGGCATGCCGATGGCGGCGGCCGTGCGCGGGGCCTCGCTGGCCGCGCCCGCGGGCGCGCGGATGGATGCGGAAGACAAGGCCATGCCGCAGTCCCCGTCGGAACGCAAGAAGGAAGCCGCGGCCCCTCCCGCGGTCCAGGCCCGCTCCGACTTCTCGGAGACGGCTTTCTTCGAGCCCCAGCTCAAGGTGCGCTCCGGCGCGGGCCGCTTCTCCTTCAAGGCCCCCGAGCGGTTGACGGATTGGCGGGCCGACGCGGCGGTCCTCACGCGCGACGTCAAGCGCGGGACCTCCGCCACGACCTTCGTCACGCGCAAGGAGCTGATGGTCCGCGTCGAGATCCCGCGCTTCTACCGCGAGGGCGACGAAGGACGGCTCACCGCCGTTGTTCACAACGAAACCGACGCTCCCCTGTCGGGAGAGGTCTGGATGTCGCTGGAGGAGGACGGAAAGCCCGCGGGAGAGCGCTTCGGGCTCGCCGGCGCGGAGCGCGCGTTCAAGGCTCCCGCGCACGGCGTCGCGTCGTTCTCCTGGCCGGTCAAAGCGCCGCGCGGGACCGGCACCTTCGTGGTCAAGGCGATCGCGCGCTCGGGCCAGCTGGTCGACGCGGAGGAGCGCGAGCTGCCGCTGCTCCCCTCGCGCGAGCGGCTCATCGAATCCGCGCTGGTGGCCTTGGACGGCAAGACGCGCAAGACGATCGAGCTCGCCGGCTACGCCGCGCCCGATCCCACGCGGCAGAACGAGTCCATGACGCTCCAGGTGGACCCGCAGCTCGCGCTGTCGGTCATCAACAGCCTGCCTCTTTTGGTGCGTTATCCGTACGAATGCACCGAGCAGGTGCTCCATCGCTACGTGCCGCTGGCCATCGTCAACGCCTTCTACCGCAAGAATCCCAAGCTCGCCGACGCGGTGCGCAAGATCCCGAAGCGCAAGACGATCTCGCCGGCCTGGGACCGCAAGGACCCGCGGCGGCTGATGTCCTTGATGGAGACGCCATGGGAGGAGCAGTCCAAGGGCGTGACGCCGGGCCTGCCGATCATCGACCTCTTCGACGCGCGGCTGGTGGACGAGCAGAAAGCCGACGCGCTGCAAACGCTGATGTCCTACCAGCTCGGCGACGGCGGCTTCCCCTGGTTCCCCGGCGGGCGGGCGGACCCCTACATGACCCTGCTGGTCCTCGGCGGCTACGCCGAGGCGCTGCGCTACGGCGTGGACGCCCCGGCGGACTCGACGCGGCGGGCGCTGAGCTACGCCTATAACGAGATCCCCAAGCACCTCAAGGGAGAGACCGGCGAGCTCTCATTGGCGCTCTACGGCGCCTGGGTCGTCACGTCTTTCCCAAAGAACTACTCGGCGGCGGCGAGAGGCTGGGTTCAAGCGAAGGTCTGGGCGGACTTCGCCGACAAGTACGGCCCGGCGCTCACGCCCATCGGGCGCGCCACGCTCTCGCAGGTCTACAACCGGCTCGGCGAGCGAGGCAAGGCCGAGGCGTACCTCGACCGGGCGATGGACGGCGCGCGCGAGGACCCCATCGCCGGGGTCTATTGGCAGCCCGAGAAGCTCTCGTGGCTCTGGTACAACGACAACGTCGAGACGCACGCCTTCATCCTGAGGACCTTGCTCGCGGTGAGGCCGAAAGACCGCCGCATCCCCGGCATGGTCCAGTGGCTCTTGTTCAACCGCAAAGGCAACGAGTGGAAATCGACCAAGGCCTCGGCCGCGGCGATCTACTCGCTGCTGGACGTCATGCGCCAGCGCGGGGCGCTCGAGCAAGGCGAGCGCTTCGTGATCCGCTGGGGCTCCGACGTCCAGACCGCCCAGGTGGGCGCGATGGATTGGCTCGCCGAGCCCATCCGTCACGTCCGCTTGGGAGCGGACGTCTCCCCGCGGTCGGGAAAGGCCATCATCGACAAGGACGGCCCGGGGCTATCCTTCGCCTCGCTGACGTGGGTCTATTCGACCGACAAGCTCCCCAAGGCATCGGCTCCGGGCATGCTCGAGCTGGAGCGGCGCTTCTTCAAGCGGGAGGGAAAGGAGGGGGCGGGGCCGGGAGCCTTCAAGCTCACGGCGCTGAACTCCGGCGACCCGGTCGCCGTGGGCGACCAGGTCGAGGTCCACCTCGTCGTCAGCGCCCGCAGCCAGTTCGAATACGTGCACCTCAAAGACCCGCGCGGCGCCGGCTTCGAGGCGGAGGAGCTGACCAGCGGCTGGAAGTGGGACCAGCTCGGCCGCTACGAGGAGCCGCGCGACTCGCTGACGAACTTCTTCATGAGCTGGCTGCCGCAAGGCGAGTACACCCTGCGCTACCGCATCCGGCCCACCACGCCCGGCCGCTACCGCGTCGGCGCGGCGGTGCTTCAGTCCATGTACGCGCCGGAGATGGCGGCGCACTCGGCGGGGTTCGAGCTGAGGGTAACGGAGTGAGCCGGACTTGACGCTCGGCATATCGGTTTTCTACTTATAGATAGAGTGATCCGAACAGAGAACCTCGTCCGCCGATACGGGAACACCGTCGCCGTCGACGGCATCTCCTTCGAGATATCGCCGCGCGAGGTCGTCGGCTTCCTCGGCCCCAACGGCGCGGGTAAGACGACGACGCTCAAGGTCCTGACCGGCTGCCTTTATCCGAGCGCGGGCAAGGTCAGCGTGGCGGACATGGACATCTCGGAGCGCCCTCTCGATTGCCGCCGCGCCATCGGCTACCTCCCCGAGAACAATCCCCTATATGAGGAGATGGAGACGGCCGAGTACCTCGAATGGTGCGCGCGGGTGCGCGGGGTCGACCCGACCCGGCGCTCGGCCGCGGTCAAGGCCGCGGTCGGCCGCTGCGGCCTCGCCTCGGTCGTCGGCCGGGAGATCGGCCAGCTCTCGAAGGGATTCCGGCAGCGGGTGGGCCTGGCCGCCGCGATCCTGCATGATCCGCCGATCCTGCGGTTGGACGAACCCACCTCGGGCCTCGACCCGAACCAGGCCGCCGAGGTCCGTGGGCTGATCGCGGAGCTCCGGAAGGAAAAGACGGTGCTCCTCTCGAGCCACATCCTCTCCGAGGTGAAGGCCTCCTGCGACCGCGTCATCATCATCCACAAGGGCCGCATCGCGGCCCAGGGGACTTTGGCGGAGCTCGAGGCCGGGGCCTCGCGCGGCCAGCGCGTGCGGCTGATCTTGAGGGAAGGTCCCGAGGCCGACGCCGCTGCCCAAGCGCTTGGCGCCGTGCCCGGCGTGTCGGCGGTGGCCCAGGAGACGGTGGACGGCGAGCGGGCCTTCACCATCAGCGCCTCCGCCGGCGAGGCCGACCTGCGCGCCGCCGTCTTCGAGCTGGCCGCCCGCGAACGCTGGCCCCTGCTGGAGCTCTACGGGGAAGGGGCGAGCCTGGAAGAGGTGTTCCGGGAGCTGACCGTATGAGGAACCCGGCTTTCGGCGCGCTTTACGCCAAGGAGACGCGGGCCTATTTCAACACGCCCGCGGCCTACATCATCGCCGTCGCCTTCCTCTTGATCACCGGCTACCTGACCGCCCAGCCGCTGTTCCTCGTAAACCAGGCCTCGATCGGCGGCCTCATGGAGCTGGCGCCGCTGCTCCTCACCTTCTTCGTCCCCGCGGTCACGATGCGGCTGTTCAGCGAGGAGCAGAAGTCGGGGACGCTCGAGCTATTGCAGACGCTTCCCGTCGAGGACCATCACATCCTTCTGGCCAAGTACCTGGCCGCGGTCACCCTGCTGTGGGCCGTCATCGCCTTGACCGCGCTGTATCCGATCACGGTGGGCCTGCTCGGCCCGCTCGATTGGGGCGCGGCGGCGGCGGCGTATCTCGGCTTGGCGCTGGCCGCCGCGATGCTCGCGGCCATCGGGGCCTTCGCCTCGGCGCTGACGCGCAACCAGGTCATCGCCTTCATCATCGGCTTCGTCCTCGCCTTCGCGCTGTATCTTATCGGCAAGCTCGACGCGTTCATCCCCCCCGCTCTCTCGGGCGCGGCGGATTTCATCGGCCTCGACGCCCACATGCACAACATGGCGAAAGGCGTGGTGGACACGCGCGACCTGCTCTATTTCGCGACGATGTCGGCGAGCTTCCTCTTCATGACGCTGGCGCGGCTGTGGCTGACGAGGGCCGACTGATGGACCGGCGAAGGCTCCTCGAGACCTCCTCGGCGGGCGTGGCGCTTGTGCTCGCCGTCGCGATGATGATCAACGTCCTCGGCCATTTCGTCCACGCGCGCCTCGATCTCAGCCAGGGGCGCGTCTATTCGATGAGCGCGGCGAGCCGCCGGGTCCTGCGCGGCCTCCCGGACCCGGTCGAGGCGCGGCTGTATTTCTCGAAAGAGCTTCCGCCCCAGGTCGCTTCCACCCGCGACTACGCGCGCGACCTGCTCGACGAGTACCGCTCGGCCGCGGGCCGCAAGATGCGGGTGAGGCTCATCGAGGTGGACTCGAGCAACAGGGAGGAGGCGATGAGAGACGGCATCGCCCCCGTCCGCTTCGACATCATCGCCCGCGACAAGTACGAGCAGCGGGACGGCTACTTCGGCCTCGTCCTGCAGTATCACGACAAGAAGGAGACTTTTCCGTTCCTCCAAGACGTGTCCGGCCTCGAGTACGACCTGACCTCGCGGATCAAGACGATGACGCTGGCCGTCAAGCCGTCCTTGGCGTTCATCACGAGCCACCGCTCCGTGGGCCCCGGGACTCTGGACGGCGCGGTGCGCGAGAAGCTCGAGAGCCGCTACCAGCTCAAGCCGCTCGACCTGGCGGCCGTGCCCGACGACGGCATCCCTCCCGATATCCAGACCATGATGCTCATCGGTCCGCAGGAGAAGTTCTCGGAGCGCGAGCTGTGGCTATTGGACCAATACCTGGCCTCCGGCCGGTCGCTGGGCCTCGCCTTCGACGCCAAGCGGGTCGAACTCAGGAGCTTCTTCGCCACGGACAACGACACGGGCCTGACGGACTGGCTCGCCAAGCACGGCATCAAGGTCCTCTCGACGGTCGTCCTCGACCGGCAGTGCCAGCCCATCCAGGTCTCCATGTCGCAAGGCTTATTCATGATGACGAACGTGGTGCAGTATCCGCCCTTCGTCGTCGCCAGCGACCTGAGCGCCGGCAACCCGATCACCAAGGGCTTGAACTCGGTCGTCCTGCCGTTCGCCAGCCCGCTCGAGCTGGCGGTCAAGGGCGCCTCGGCCAAGGCCGAGATCCTCGTGCGCTCCACGAAATACTCCTGGGCCAAGCCCGACAAGACGGCGCCGATCATCTTGAATCCGTTCCAACTGTCAGGCCCGGGCCCCGCGGACCTCAAAGGACCCTTCGGCCTCGCCGCGGCGGTCGAGAACGACTTCGACCCCGTGCTGGCGCAGCCGAAAACGGTCAAGGCCAAGAACGCGCTGGCGAAAGCGGCGCGCCCCGGCCGCTTGGCGGTGGTCGGCACCTCCAAGATCGTCTCGGAGTCTTTCCGAGTGCCGTCGACGAACTACGTGTTCCTGCTGAACATGATGGATTGGCTCGCGCTGGACGCCGACCTCATCGCCATCCGGAGCAAGGCCGTCGGCTTCCGGCCGCTGGCGGAGATCCCGGCGGGAGGCAAGGCCCTGGTGCGCTACGCGCTCATCTTCGTGCCGCCGATGCTCGCCGTCGGCCTGGGGCTCTTGCGCTGGCGGGCGCGCCGCAAGGCGTGCGCGCGGCGGGTGGCCGAGTTCGGCGAGCCTTCGGCGGCTCCTCCGGCCCCGGCGCCTGCCGAGCCCGACGCGCCGGAAACGGTCGGCGCGCCGCCACAGGCCTAGGGTCTCATGCGCCCCGACACCCTCGCCCGGCTGGCCGCCGTCCTGGCCGTGCTCGTCGCGCTGACCCTCGCCGCGGCGCTGTGGACGCGCCCTTCCAAGCCCGCGGCCCTCGTGCCGGCAACGCTCGCCGACGACGCGGTCCGCCTGGCGCTCGATGGGCCGGCGGGCAAAGTGACGCTCGAGCGCCAAAAGTCCGGTTGGACCATGGTCGGCTCGACCCAAGCGGCCGACGGCAGCTTGGTGCAGGATGTGCTGGGCAAGCTCTCCAAGGCGACGCTATCGGGCCCCGTGACGGAGGACCCGGAGCGCTACGGCCTCTTTGGCTTTGCCGCCTCCAGCGCGACGCGCGTCAAGATCGACTCGGCCAAGGCAGCTGCGGCGCTGGAGTTCTACGTCGGAAGGGACGGGCCGGATTACCCGAGCGCCTTCGTACGGGTCGCGGGGCAGACCGGCGTCTTCGAGCTTTCGGGCGTCTCGGCCTTCGAGCTGACGCGCGCGCCGGGAGAATGGGTCAAGAAAGAGGCCCCGCCGCCGGCCCCTCAGCCGACGCCGCGCAGGACGCGGTAGGCCCACTCGAAGACGAGCGCCGCCGCCATCCACGCGGGGGCGAAATCGAGCCGGATGAGCCCGTGGACGTTCCAGCGCGTCTTGCGATACCCGCTTTCCCATGGGCATTCGCCGACGAGGCGCCTGAGCGCCCACCCCGAGCCGTACTCGACGGCGTAGATAAGGATCATGTAGGCGAAGCCCCGCACAAGCATGGGATAGACCGACAGCCGGGGATAGAGGACGGCGCAGGCGGGGTAGACCAGCGCGTAGATGGGCGCCATCCAGGCGTAGCTGTAGCCGCGCAAGCGCGGGTCGCGGTTGTCGGGATAGTCCATGAAGGCGGTGAACAGCACCTCCATGGCGATCCCTAGCGCGCAGAGCAACAGGACGCGCGTCAGCGTGACGAGCATTGAGAGATTCTACAACAACGCGCTTGAAGGCTCGGTGCAGGGCCGGTCTAGAGCATGTGGTGGTAGCCCGAGGAATCGGTCCACTCACCGCGCCCATCGGGCTGGATGCTGAAGCTGACGGCACCGCTGCCGATGCGCTGGTCGTTCTTGTAGATCGTGCGGCCGTCATCGATCCAGACGACGTCGCCCGAGTATGCCGCCACCTGGTAGCGCGAAACGCCGAAGCCCAGGCGCCGGTCGTTCTTGTAGAGCTCGCGGCCCGAATCCTGCCAGACGACCGCGCCGTTATAGTCGTTGATCTGGAAAGACTGGGCGCCGCTGCCGATCCGGTCGGCGTTGCGGTACATCGTCCCGCCCTGGTCCCTCCATGCGACGTCGCCGGTGAAGCGGGCGAGCTTGAAGGAGGAGACGTAAGTGCCGAGGCGCTCGTCGTTCTTGAACAGGTAGTTGCTCGTGTCCTGCCAGACGATGTCCCCCGTCCAGTCGGACTGCTCGAAGCGAGCCGCGTAGGTGCCGAGACGCTGATCGTTCTTGTACATCGTGCCGCTGGTATCCTTCCAGGCCACGTCGCCGGTGCGCAGGGCGATCGTGTATTGCGACGCGTAGTTGCCCAGACGGCGGTCGTTCTTGTAGATCTCGCCGCTGGTGTCGATCCACGCCACGTCGCCCGTGCAGGAGGAGCGGAAATCGCGCGCGTAGTTGCCCAGCCGCTGATTGTCCTTGTAGATGGAGCCGCTCTGGTCGATCCAGACGACGGGCTGGGTGCAGAAGGGCTGGCCGGGGTAAGGCGGCGCGGGGTATGGGTAGCCGGCCGGCTGGAACCGCGCGGCCGCCAGCGCGCGCGCTCGATGCTCGTCATGGAGCGCGAGCCGGAGGGCGGGGACGCCTTGCGCTTCTAGAAAGGCTTGTGTCGCTCCGGCGGCCGCCGTTTCGGCGGACGGCGCGGCGAACGCGCGCAGCGGGATCAAGACGAGCGCGGCTAGGAACAGTCGGGCCATGGCATGCACCTCTGAAGATAAGAGTTTACGGGCCCGGGGGACCGGTTGCCCGTGTCGGAAGCCTCACCCGGAGATGGGTCGCAGGTCCCAGATTGTTGTCTGCCCCGAGCTTGTCGAAGGGCTTAGCAGGGAAACAGGGCCGCCTGAAGCGCCGTCCTCACGCGTCCGCCTCGGCCGCCAAGCGCGCTCCCCGGCAGGCCGCGACCTGGGCCTTGGACGAGAGCCCCGAGACCGCCATCGCCAAGACGATGAGCGCCCCGCCGGCCGCGCTGAGAGCCTTAAAGGGCTCGCCGCCCAGGGTCCAGGCGAAGAGCGCGGCGAACACCGGCTCGGTCGAGAATGTCAGAGACACAAGCATAGGCTCCACGCAACGCTGGGCCGCCATCTGGATGAAGAATGCGGAAAGGGTAGGGACCAACACGAGGAAAGCGATCACCCCCGCCGTCTTGCCGTCGGCGACCCCCAAAGGACATTTCATCGCCCCCGCCATCAATAAGCAAGCCGCGCCCGTCATCCAGAATTGGTGGAAGGCCAGGGCGACAAGGTCGCGGCCGGCCCGGACGCAGCGGTCGGTGTAGAGCAGATGAGCCGCGTAGGCCAAGGCGGAGGCGAGGGTGACCGCATCGCCGCGGTTGATGCCGCGCGGCCCGCCGGTCAACAGCCACAGGCCCGCCACCGCGAGCGCGACGGCCAGGCCTTCGGACGGAGCGGGAGCCTGTCGGCGAGCGATGTATAGGAGGGCGGGCACGAAAACGACGAAGAGCCCCGTGATGAATCCGGAATTGGAGGCCGTCGTCCACGCCAAACCCGCCGTCTGCGTGACATAAAGGAGAGACAGCAGCGCCGCCAATACGGCCCCGTCCTTGAGCGGGCCGGACGCGAGGGGGGCTCCCCGAACGCGCAATGCGTGCACGGGGCCCAGAAGGATCGCGCAGAGGCCGAACCGGTAGCCGACCAGCACGACGGGGTGGACGCCGTGGAGCGCGTCCTTGATCAGGTAGAAGGTCGCGCCCCAAACGGCCGCGCAGTAGAGGAGGCCGAGCTGCCACCCTGCGGTCATCCGGTCATGTTAAAAAATAAGCCGGCCCCCCGCTAATGCAGGGGGCCGGCACGGTGCGAAGGACGATTTACTTCGCCGGAGTCGCCGGGGCGGCCTCTGGGGCCTTCTCGGTCTTCTCGGCCTTCTTCGCCTTCTTGGCCTTCTTCGCCTTCTTGGCCTTCTTCTCGACCTTCTTGTCGGTCTTCGTATCCGCGGCGCGCGCGGCCGGCTGCGCCGGCGTCGCCGCCGGGGCCTGCGCGTACACCAAGGACCCGCAAATGGCAAGAAGCGCGGTGAGCATTAACGTCTTGGACATGTGTGACCTCCGATACTTAAGTATGGGGGCCCATGGACCCCCCCTACTTACTAGTACGAATGAGCGGCAAAAAAGTTCCCTTCGCCAACCTGTTTTTTGGCCTTGGTTCTCTCTTTCCGCAGGATTATGTTAACAAAATCTTAACAGCCGTGAAATAAAGATTTTACAGCCTGGAGCTAGACTTTAGGTAGCAGGACAACAGCTAGGCGCTCCCAGTACGGCAACTGATAGACATCCCAGCCCGCTCGGCTCGACGCGCTTCTCTCGGCGTGAGGCGCGTCTAGCCGGGCGGGCTGACTTTTAGGCGTCCGCCTTGGGCCCGGCCGAGCCCTCCAGCACCCTCACGATGCGCTCGAGCCAGCGCTGGTCCACCTCGTCGAAGGCGGCCGGGGCGTACGAATCCACGTCGAGGACGGCGAACGGCTTGCCGTCGGGCCCGAAGACGGGAACGGCGATCTCGGAACGGTTCTTCGGGTCGCACTCGATGTGCGCCTCGCCCAGCGCTTGGACGTCCGGCACGATCTGCGTGGCCGCCATGCCCAACGCCCGGCCGCAGACCCCGTGCGACGCGATAGGGGAACAGGCGGGCTTGTCGCGGCAGGCCCCCAGGACCAAGTCCCCCCCGGACGGGCCGGGCAGATAGAAGCCGCACCACGAATAGGCCCCCCCGCCGAAGGCCTCCCAGAGCAGGTCCACGATCTGCTGCATCAGCCTGACCCTGTCGACGACGCGCCTTTTCCAGCGGTTTTCCACCGCCTGCAGGACTTTTTCGTAGCCGTGGCGGCGGGGCCGGTCGGGGGGCACGTTCGGGTTAGGTTCGTTCATTGGATCAGCTGTCCGCAGGCTCCTTGTATGTCCTGGCCGAGGTTCTTGCGTATCGTGACCGACAAGCCGGCCTTCTCCAACTCGGCTTTGAAGGCTCGCGCCTGGGCCGCGGCGGGCGCGGCGTGGGATGTCCGCGTCGGGTTCCAGGCGATGAGGTTGACGTGGAACCGATGGACAGGGCCGGTCTTGCGGACAAAAGCCGCCAGCTCGCCCGCGTGCCCCGGCGTGTCGTTCTCTCCGGCCAACAGCACGTATTCCAAGAAGACCCGCCGGTTCGTCTTGGCCAGATAGACCCGCAGGCTCTCCGCGAGGCGCGCCAGCGGATAGACCTTATTGACGGGGACGAGCTTGGAGCGAAGCCGGTCGTTGGCCGCGTGCAGCGACAGGGCGAGGCTCACCTGCGGGAAATCCGTCGCGAAGCGCTCGATGCCGGGCGCCAGGCCCGCGGTCGAGACGGCGATGTGCCGCTGGGCCAAGCCGAGCCGCACGGGGTCGGTCAGCTGGCGGATGCTCTCGGCCGCGATCTCATAGCAATGAAAAGGCTCTCCCATGCCCATAAAGACCACGTTCGTCACTCGGCCGGGCATGTTCTCGCGCTTGAGATGCTGGACCCAGAACAGCACCTGGTCCACGATCTCCTCGGGGGTCAGGCTCCGTTTGAGCCCCATCAGCCCCGTGGCGCAGAAGGTGCAGCCGACGGCGCAGCCGGCCTGGCAGGAGATGCACGTCGTCCAGTCCGGTCCTGGCTTGGGCTTAAGCAGCACCGTCTCGATCGCCAGGCCGTCGGCCAAGGCGAGCGCCGCTTTGCGCGAGCGGCCGTCTTTAGAAACGAGGAGCCGCCGCTCCGTCAAGGAAAGGATCGGAGCCTGGGGGGCCAGGGCCTCGCGCAAGGGCGCGGGCAGGACCTTGATCTCGGCGTAGGAGGCGGCGCCGCGCTTGTAGACGGCCTCCAGGATCTGGCCGAGCCGGTAGCCCGGCTCTCCGCGCGAGCTCAGGGCGTGTGCGAGCTTCAAGGGATCCACTAGTAGGTGACTTCCATCACCCGGTCGGACTGGAGCAGTTGGTGGGCGACGGCCGCTTGGCGGTCCGTGGGCCCGGTGGTGTCCCACTCGCTGTGATACAGCTTGCCGCGCTTCATCACCTTCTGATGCATCACGACCACGCCGTTGGAGCGCAGGATCCTCTCGATCGCATGGATGGCCCCGTCGTCGGGGCTGGACACGACGCGGAAAACGTAGCGCCGGCGCATACGATCGATCAGCTCGTCCATGCGCGCCAAGAGCACCTGGACGATGAGCGTCGCCGCCGTAGCCACCCCCGCCAGCGCGAAGTGTCCGAGGCCGACCGCCATGCCGATGGCGGCGACGACCCAGATGGTGGCCGCCGTCGTCAGCCCGACCACGTGCTCCCCTTCGCGCAGGATCGCCCCGGCGCCCAAGAATCCGATGCCGGTGACGATCTGCGCGGCGATGTGCGCGTCTGACACGCCCCCGGCCCCGGGCCACGCCTTCGAGAGCATGGTGAAAAGCGCCGAGCCGAGGCAGATCAGCACGTTGGTGCGCAAGCCGGCGGGCTTGTCGCTGATCTCGCGCTCCAGCCCGATGAGCGTGCCGAGCGCGAAGGCGAGCAGGAGGCGCCCCATCTCGCTGTGCAACGTCTGCAGGGCTTCCATCAGCTAACGGATTCGGGACTCCGTATCACTCTTCTTCGCGCTTCGCGTGCACGATCGGCTCGCCGTCGTCGTCCGCTTCCACCGAGAGGACCATCGGCCGGCAGCAGGCCGAGCAATCCTCAGTGTACGACTCCTCACCCGAAACCGGATCGACCATGATGCCGATCGTCTCGCCGCAATACGGACACTTGATCTCCATCTCTCGCAGGTCCATGACGTTGCTTAGTATAGGACAAATACGGAAACAATCAAGAGGACAGCGCCTTGCAGGCCTTTTCCGCGGCCGCGCGGCCGGAGCGGATGCAGTCGGGGATGCCTACCCCGTAATACGACCCGCCCGTCAGCCAAAGGTTCGGGAGGCCGGCCAAGCGCCGCTCGATGCGCGCCAGGCGCGCGCCATGGCCCACCGTGTACTGCGGATTCGCCTTGTCCCACCGGAAGGCGCGCACCACCTGCGGCCGCGCCTCGATCCCGATGGTGCGCCGCAGGTCGGCCAGCGCCCCCTCGAGCATCCGCTCCTCGGAAGCCTCGGCCCATTCCTCCTTGCCCGCGCCCCCCAGAAAGCACCGGATGACGGCCATGCCGTAGCCGCGCTGGGCGAACTTGTGCGAAGTGAAGGTGGCCGCGTTGATCGAGAGCCCGGCGCCCTTGGCGACCACGAAGCCGTAGCCCTTGGGCAGGTCCGCGACGTCGGACGGCTTGAAGCCCAGCGTCAGCGTCGCCGTCGTGACGTTGGCGATCTCGCGCAGCACGCCGGCCAGCGCCGCATCGGCCTCCTCCAAGGCGGCGGCGGCGTCGGGCGAGGGCAGGGCGAGCACGAGCGCGTCGGCAAGAAGGCTCTCGCCGCCGGTCTCGACGCGCCAGCGCGTCCCCTCGCGGACGGCGCGGCGCGCGCGCACGCCGGTGCGCACGACCGGGCCCAGCACGTTCCGAAGGGCGTCCACCAGCTCTTCGAGCCCTCCCGCGAAGCTTGCGAAAGCGGAGAGGGCTTCCGCCTTCGGGCCCTTGGCGAGCCTGGGCGATGTCCGCATGCCGCGGATGACGCTGCCGTAGCGCTTCTCCATCTCGACGAACTGCGGGAAGGTGCTCGCGAGGCTCAACGTCTCCGAGTCGGCGGCGTAGATGCCGGCCATCAGCGGATCGACGATGGTATCGAGGGCTTCCTGGCCCAGCCTGCGCCGGGTGAACTCGGCGAGAGACTCGTCGGCGGCGGAGCCGCCGCGCCCCGGGTCGGGGCCGCCGCGCGGCACCAGGAGCTCCAGGCCCATGCGCAACTTGCCTCGCCAGCTCATGATGTCCGACAGCAGGAAAGGCAACGGCTTGCTCGGCGCCATGAGCAAGAGCCCCTCGGGCATGCGGCGCAGGCGGCCGCGCACGTAGACGTACACGTCGCGGCTGCCGGGCGCCGTGGGAAGGACGCGGTCGCCGATCCCAAGCTCCCGCGCCAAGGCCACCGCCTCGGGCTTGATGGTCAGGAAGGAATCCGGGCCGGCCTCGACGACGAAGCCGGCCGAGCGGTCCGTCTTGATCTTCCCGCCGAGCCTATCCGAGGCTTCCAGCAGCGTCAGCTCGAATTCGAGGCCGCGCTTCTCGCGCAGGCGCAGCAGGCAATAGGCGCAGGCCAAGCCCGCGATGCCGCCGCCGGCGACGACGACGTGTTTCATCCCCCCACCCCAACCCTCCCCCACAAGGGGGGAGGGAGAAACAAGGACAACTTGCCCCACCGCGGGGGAGGGAGAATCAGGACCGCAAGCGGCAGGGCAGGCAGAGACGCTTTCCCTGGACGACGCCGGTGACGCGGCGTTCCCGGCAGGCGTCGCAGCGCGTGGTCATTGGCTCCCCCCATACACTAGTACGAATGAGGGGGGGTCAAAGTTCCGATGGCCTTGCGAGCCGCGTCGGCCAGGGCGTCGATGAAGCCGGGGTGGTCGTTGAGCGCCGCCGCGCGCGAGAAGCGCAAGCCGAGGCGCTGCGCCTGCTCGCGATACTGCACGTCGTCGTCGTAGAGCGTCTCCAGGTGCTCGCTGACGAAGCCGATGGGCGCGAGGGCGAGCGCCTTCGTTCCCTCCGCCGCCAGCCGCGCGATGACGTCGCCCGCCTCGGGGCCGAGCCACTCCTCGCCCGTGCGCCCGCGGCTCTGATAGGCGAAATGCCAGCGCGAAAGCCCGAGCTTGCCCGCGACCAGCGCCGCGGTCTCGCGCAGCTGGCGCGCATAAGGGTCGCCCTCCGCCTCGATGCGCGAGGGAAGGCTATGGGCGGTCAACAACAGGGCCGCCCCTTCGCCCGCGCGGGAAAGCGCGTCCTGCGCCCGCTCGGCCAAGGCGGCGACGAGCCGGGGATGGTCATGGAACGACGCGGCCCGCGCCACCTTCAGCGCCGGATGCGCCCTCGCCGCCTCGGCCATCGCGTCGAAATAGGCGCCCGTGGACAAACGCGAGGCGAACGGGGTGAGCGGCAGCCCCACCAGCGTCTCGCAGCCGGACGCCAGAGACCCGAGCGCGTCGGCGATGCGCGGGGCGGAGTGGCGCATGCCGAAGCCGACGCGAAAGCCGGGGCCGAGCGCCGCCTGCAGGGCGCGCGCCTGAGCGGCGGTGATCTCCGGCAAAGGCGAGCGGCCGCCGATCCGCTCGTAGCGCCGCCGGACATCCTCGATGAGCGCGGGGTCGGCCGGCCGGCCGCGCCGGATGTCGGCCAGGTACTGCGGGATATCGTCCGGGCTCGCGGCCGCGCCGTAGGCCATGAGCAGGACGCCTGTCACCTCGCGCTCTCCTCGTGGACAAAATCCACGAGCCTCCGCACCTGCTCGGGCGGCGTCATCGGCAAGACGCCATGGCCGAGATTGAAGATGTGGCCGCGGCGGCCTCCCGCCCGGCGCAAGACGTCCTTGGCAGCGGCCAGCAAGGCTTTCGTGGGCGCCGCCGCCAGCAGCACCGGGTCGAGGTTGCCCTGCACCGCCCGCGTGTAACCCACCCGCTTCCACGCCTCGTCCAAAGGCGTCGCCCAGTCCACTCCCACGACGTCGCCTCCGGCGGCGGCCAACCGCTCGAGGAATCCCCCCGTGCCCGTGCCGAAGTGGATCACCGGCACGCCGGTCTTCGCCACCGCGCGGATCACCTCCCGCGAGTAAGGCAGCGCGAACCGCTCGTAGTCCGGCGCGCTGAGATTGCCGACCCATGAATCGAAAAGCTGGATGACCTGCGCCCCCGCGGCGACCTGCGCGCGCAGATAAGCCGCGGTCATGCGCGCGAGCTTGCCCATGAGCGCGTCCCAGGTCCTCGGCTCGCCGTGCATCATGGCCTTGGTCCGCAGATAATGGTCCGAGGGCCCTCCCTCGATGACGTACGAGGCGACGGTGAAGGGCGCGCCGGCGAAACCGATCAGCGCCTTGCCCTCCGGCAGGGCCCGGCGCACCAGGCGCACGGCGTCGAGGACGAAGGCGAGCGAGTCCTCGGGCGCGGTCTCCCGCAGGCGCGCGACGTCTTTCAGCGTGCGCACGGCCGGCGACAAGGACGGCCCCTCGCCTTTGACGAACTCCAGCTTGAGGCCCATCGCCCGCGGCACGAGCAGGATGTCGGCGAAGAGGATGGCCGCGTCCAGGTCGAAGCGCCTCAAGGGCTGCAGCGTCACCTCGGCGGCCCACTCCGGGCGCTCGCACATCTCCAACAGCGTCGCCTTCTCGCGGATCTTGCGGTATTCCGGCAGGTAGCGGCCCGCCTGACGCATCAGCCAGATGGGCGTGGCGTCGGTGCGTTGACGACGGCAGGCGGCGAGGAAGCGGGAGGTCTTCAATAGGTCCTTTTGTCGAAGGCGTAAGAGGAGCGCACGGTGCGTTTGGCGACCTTCTTCATCTCCGCGCCCAGCGCGCTGATCTGGCCGATGGCGGTGAGCGGCCGCCGCTCGTTGGTCACCGCGCCGATGGCCACGCCGACGAACGGGAACGTCGACAGGACCCCCTTGCGGTCGGTCACTTCGATGAAGCCGCGCGCCTTATCCTCCGGGTCGTAGAGGCTCGGCGCCATCGCCTCGAAGTCGGCGACGACCTTGCCGCAGGCGGGCTCGGCGTGCTCGAGGGTAGTGACCAGGATGAAGTCGTCGCCGCCGACGTGGCCGACGAAATCGCCGATCGCGCGCGCGGCGAGCAGGATCTGGGCGGTCTTCTGGATCACCTCGTCGCCGCGCTTGAAGCCGTAGCGGTCGTTGAACGCCTTGAAGTTGTTGAGGTCGGCGTACAGCACCGCGAACTTGGCTCCCGAGGCGATGCGCGCGTTGATCTCGCGCTCGATGGCGATGTTGCCCGGCAGCCGGCTCAGGGGGTTGGCCTCCAGGTCGCCGCGCTTGCGCTTGAGCGAGCTGCGCACGCGGGCGAGCAGCTCGCCGGCGTTGAAAGGCTTGGTGAGGTAGTCGTCGGCGCCGAGGTCGAGGCCCTGGATCTTGTCCTCCGCGCGCGAGAGCGACGTGAGCATCAGCACGGGCACGTGCTGCAAGAGCGCGTCGGCCTTCAGCTTGGTCACGACCTCCCAGCCGGTCATGACGGGCATCTCCACGTCGAGGAGCACCAGGTCCGGAGGCTGGCGCGTGATCTTCTCGAGCGCCTCCTGGCCGTCGCAGGCCGTGTCCACCATGTAGCCGACCGTCTCAAGCACGTCCTGCAAGAGCGCGCGGATGTTGGCGTCGTCGTCGGTGATGAGGACGCGGACGGTGGCCGGGGTGCTCGGATCCATCACGCTCATTTTAGGATTTTCGGGGCGCCCTGGAGCGCCTTCGGCCCGCACGGATCGCCCTGGGACTAGTTTCCACAAACAACGTTACTTATAATATACCGGCCGCTTGATAGAATCACTGCGAAATCTTGACGTCCTCGTCGGGGGGATGGGCGCTGACATCTCCTCCGTCGGGCTCGTTTCGGCCGCCGCCAACCACCCGTCGAAGCGCCTCTCCGGCAGCTTGTCGGGGACGGCGCTGGCCGATATCTATGCCCGCCGGCTGCAGCTCGGAGACCCCGGCGGCGAGATCCGCAAGGCATTCGACGCCTTCAGCCGCCTCGTGCCGACCCTGGCCGGCGACATCGACCACCTCTACGCCGCCCATCACATCCCCGGCGGCAAGGCTCCCGACGCGCTCTTCAGGGGGCTCTCGATGGCGGGCATGACCCCGCCGCGCGACGTGCAGATCCTCACCGCGGCGGCCACCTTCGCGCACGTCTGGCGCGCCAAGCAGGCGGCTCCGGGGCGCCCTGTCGGCATCAACTTCCTGCGCAAGATCGAGCGCCCCCTGCTCCACGGCCTCTACGGCGCGGCGCTGGCCGAGGCGGACTGGGTGGTGATGGGGGCGGGCGATCCGAGCGAGGCTCCCGGCTGGCTGGACCGCCTGGCCCGTCACGAGCCGGTGGAGCTGTCGCCGCGCGTGGCGACCGTTCCCGCCGGCACGCACAAGATCGTCTTCGATCCGAAGGAGCTGACGGGCGGCAAGCTCGCTCCCCTGCGGCGGCCCTCGTTCATCGCCATCATCAGCTCCTCTGAGCAGGCGGCCGCGCTGGCCTCCTCCGACGTGACGAGGCCGGACGGCTTCGTGGTCGAGGGGCCCCTGGCGGGCGGACACAACGCCCCCCCAAAAAAGAAGGCCCGCGACAAGCGCGGCTATTACGTCTACGGCCCGGAAGACGAGGCGGACGTGGCCGCCATCGCCAAGCTCGGCCTGCCTTACTGGTCGGCCGGGGGCTGCGGCTACCCGGAAAAGCCCGCAGCCCCGGATGTGCCGCCCCGCCGAAGACAGGTCGGCACGCTGTTCGGTCTCGCGGCGGAATCCGGGATGGTGGCGGAGATACGCCGGCGCGTGCTGCAGCTGATCTGGCAGCAGAAGCTCGAAGTGGTGACGGACGTCCGCGCCTCTCCCAGCACCTTCCCCTTCAAGGTCGCGCTCGTCCCCGGAACGATCGCCGACCCCGCCGTCTACGCCGAGCGGCCTAGGCTGTGCAACGTCGGCCATCTGCGCGGCTGGCGACCCCAGAAAGGGGTCGCGACGGGCCTATGCCCGGCCAGCGACCCCGAGCTTTACAAGAAGATGGGGGGCGCGACGTGGAGGATCGAAGGGGCGATATGCCTGTGCAACGGCCTCTTGGCGACCTGCGGCGTGGGCCAGCCCTGCGAGCAAGCGCTCGTCACCCTCGGCGACATCGGCCCGGTGCGCGAGCTGCAGCGGCGCTTGCACCGGATAGAGTACTCGACGCAAGAAGCGATCGCCTACATGCTCGGCGAGCTATAGGCCGGGACCGCACTTCAGCGGCGTTTCCCGCTTTTCGGGCCGGACGAACTCTTGTTCGCGTATCGGTATATCGTGACCTGCCGCTGGTGCTGGAGCTGGGTATAGAGTTCGTAGAGGAGGTTCCCGAGGGTGTGCCACCGTTCCAGCTCCGGCTCCTCCGCGGATGAGCAGAGGCGATGGACCATGCGAATCTGGTCCTGGATGTCCGGCAGCCCCACGACGATGCGCTCGTGCGGCCCTCGGGCGACGCTCACTCTTGCCATATCTGCCTCCCAGACCGGTTCAGTGTACCAGTTTGCCGCACGCCGGGAGACTCGCGTCCAGGCGTCTGAAAGCCGTCAGAAGTTGACGTCGAGCTGGGTCGTCCACTTCCAGTCCCCATTGAGGCCGCGGTCGTTGTACCAGACCGGGCCCGCGAGGATGCTCGCGTTCTTGCTGAAATAGTAGTAGAGCCCGGCGCCGCCGCCGCCGATGGGATTGCGGCCCGAGGCGAAATCGCCGGCCAGGACGAGGCGATTGTACTCCCCTTCCGAGGATTTCACCGGCCAGAAGCCGTGGTCGTAGGCGGCCATGAAGCCGACGTTCTGCCGGCCGCCCTGGGTGCTGCGCATCACCGCGGCGTTGCCCATGTAGGCGGCCAAGTGGAGCCGGCCCAGGTTCGCCGGCAAGGAGCGGCCCGTCACCACGTAGCCGATGTCCTGGTCGGTGACGCCCTTCTTGGTGCCGACGTTGAAGACTCCGGCCTCCAGGGCGGGCGCGCCCTTGAACCAGGCGCCCTCGGGGCTTCCGATCTTGGCGTTGAAGAACCAGGGATAGTCGGAAGGCTCGAGGTAGTCGAAGCCCGCCTCCATCTGGAACTTCCCGTAAGGCAGGCCGCCCCCCGTCAGGCCGAGGTCGTTCGGGAAAGCCGCGCCCTTGCGGCTCGTCCCTCCCTTGCCCACGGTCGTGTAGTTGTCGTAGGTGACGTGCCCCACCTTGAACGGCTGGAAGTCGATGGTGGCGGGCGTCCAGTAGGTGGTGGAGGGAGTCGCCCAAGCCCGGGAAGCGGAAACGACCAATAGAACGCCTAGAAGCGCCTTGTTTTTCATGTTGGCTCTTTGATTTTACACTGCCCGGCGGCCGCGGGCGCAAGACCCGCGGCCGCTCGAGCAGAAGTTGTCAGACTTGCAGGTAGGCCTGCTCGCCGTGCATGGCCTCGTCGAGGCCTGCTTCCTCGTCGGCCGGGGTCGTCCGCACCGGGGTGATCATGTCGATGAGGAAGAGCATGACATAGGTGAACAGGAACGCGTACAGGGCCGCGCCCGCCACCGCGATCGTCTGCTTGAGGAAGAAGTTCACGCCGCCGTGGATCAGCCCGTCCGCGCCGGCCGCGTTGACGAAGCGGGTGCCGAAGACGCCGAGCGAGATCACGCCCAGCACGCCGCCCACGCCGTGCACGCCCCAGACATCGAGCGCGTCGTCCCAATTCAGCTTGTTCTTGATGTTGACCGCGATGTAGCAGACGACGCTGGAGGCGATGCCGATGAGGACCGCGCTCTTGACCGTCACGTAGCCCGCCGCGGGGGTGATGGTCGCCAGGCCCGCGATGGAGCCGGTCAGGAGCCCCACGAACTTCGGCTTCTTCTCGATGATCCAGGCCAGGGCCAGCCAAGTGACGGCGGCGAAGGAGGCGGCCACGTCGGTATTGACGAAGGCCTGCGCGGTCACCGCGTCTACCTTCAGTTCGCTGCCCGCGTTGAAGCCGTACCAGCCGAACCACAACAGGCCCGTGCCGAGCGCCACCAGCGGGATGCTGTGCGCGCCCGAGTCGGCGGTCTTGCGCCGGCCCACGAAGAAGACCGAGGCCAGGGCCGCGAAGCCCGCCGAGGCGTGGACCACGATGCCGCCCGCGAAGTCGAGGACGCCGTGCTTGGCCAGGAGGCCGCCGCCCCACACCATGTGCGCCAGCGGGAAGTACACGCACAACAGCCACGCCACCAGGAACACCAGGTAGGCCTTGAAGTTGACCCGGTTGGTGAAGGCGCCGGTGATGAGCGCCGGGGTGATCTGGGCGAACATCATCTGGTAGGCGAAGAACACGAACACCGGGATGCTCGTCACGCCCGAGAAGGCGGTGTTCAGGTCCATCCCGCGCATGAAGGCGTGGTCGAGATTGCCGATGATGGCTCCCTCTCCGCCGCTGAAGCACAGCGAGTAGCCGCAGATGTACCAGAGGACGGTGGTGACGCCCATCGAGACGAAGCTTTGGATCATGATGGCCAGGACGCTCTTGCGGCCCACGAGCCCGCCGTAGAAGAACGCGAGGCCCGGCGTCATCAGCATGACCAGACTGGTGGCCACGAGCATGAAGCCGGTGTTTCCGGTGTCGAACATAGTCTGCCCTCCTGAGGGTGCGGCGCGGCCGTCGGCCGCGCGCAGAAAATGAAATCTAGTTCGCCTCATGGAGCGCGTCAGGGTCCGGATGAGAAGAGGCCTTCCAAAAGCCTGACGCCCTTACTAGAATGAGGTTTCCCGTCATGAGCACGCCCGCCGCCGGCCGCCTCCCCGCCGACCTCGACGACCGGAAACGGGCCAGCGGCTGGATCCTGCGCCTGTTCCAGGAGAGGGTCAAGGAGCGCGTCGCGCGGATGCTGCAGGACGACGCCCAGGACCTGGCCGCGCTGATGAATCAGGTCGTCGCCATCCTGCCCTCAGCCTGGAAGCATCCGGAGGCGGCGGCGGCCCGGATCATCCTCGGCGAGCGGCAGTTCTCCACCGCCAATTTCCGGGTCACCCGCTGGCGGCTGACGGCGCCCTTCGTCACCGGAGACGGGATGCGCGGGCTCATCGAGGTGGCTTACCTTGATGAGTTCCCGCCCGAGGCGGAGGGCCCCTTTCTAGCCGAAGAGAGGAAGCTCATCGATTTCTTAGCCGACATGTTCCACGGCTTCATGGGGCGCAAGCTCGCCCGGCAGGCGCTGATCGACGACCGCGACCGCCTGGAGGCCAGGGTCAAGGAGAGGACCGCGGAGCTGGAGGCTCTCAACGCCGCCCTCGCGGCGGAGATTGCGGAGCGCAAGCGCACCGAGCTGGACATCCGCTCCTATCAGGAGCAGCTTCGCTCGCTCGCGTCGCAGCTCTCGTTGACGGAGGAGCGGGAGCGCCGGGTCATCGCCGCCAACCTTCACGACACGCTCGGCCAGACGCTGGCCATGGCGAAGATGAAGGTCCGCAGCCTCGCCGGCTCACCCGAGAGCCGGGCCAAGGAGCTGGCGGAGCTGGAAGGCTTCGTCGAGTCCGCCCTGGAGTACACGCGCTCGTTGACCTTCGAGCTCAGCTCGCCCTTGCTCTACGAGCTCGGCCTGGAGCCGGCGGTGGAAGCCCTGGCGGAGCGGCTCCAGGACAAGCACGGCCTGCGCATCGAGGTCGAAGCCGGCGACGGGGCCAAAGGCCTGGCGGACGAGACGAAGGTCATCGTGTTCAAGGCGATCCGCGAGCTGCTGACGAACGTGATCAAGCACGCCCGCGCGCGGCGCGCCCGAGTCGCGATCCGCAAGGCCGGCCGCTTCCTCAAGGTCCGCGTCGAGGACGACGGGGCCGGCTTCGACGTCTCGCGGGCCGCCCCCGCGCCGGGCAGGCTCTGCGGCTTCGGCCTCTTCAGCATCCGCGAGGGCATGCGCCACTGCGGAGGCGGTTTGGAGATACGCTCCAGCCCCGGTCGGGGGACCGTGGCCGAGTTGAAGGCCCCCCTCAAACCGGAGGCCCGGCCATGAGCCACGACCTGCGCCTGATCCTCTGCGACGACCATCGGATATTCCGCGAAGGGCTCAAGACGATGCTTGAGAAGAAGCCCGGGCTGCGGGTCGTGGGGCAGGCCGACGACGGCGCGAGCGCGGTGCGGCTGGCCGATGAGGCGGCTCCGGACATCGTCATCATGGACCTCACGCTGCCCGGCCTCAACGGCATCGAGGCCACCCGCAAGATCGTCGCCTTGCGCCGCGCGATCAAGATCATCGTGCTCTCGATGCATTCCGACCGGCGGTTCGTGACCGAGACGCTCAAGGCAGGCGCCTCGGGCTACCTGGTCAAAGACGCCGCCTTCGACGAGCTCTTCGCCGCCGTCTGCGCGGTGCGGGAAGGCAAGACCTACCTCAGCCCCTCCATCGCCCACATCGTCGTGGAGGGCTGCGTGCGCCGGGCCGGACCGGAGGCGGAGGAGCCGCCGGCCGCCGCCCTGACCCCGCGCGAGCGTGAGGTGCTGCAGTTGTTGGCCGAGGGATCTTCCGCCAAGCAGATCGCGGCGCGCCTCGAGGTCAGCGTCAAGACGGTCGAGACCCATCGCATGCACATCATGGACAAGCTCGACGTCCACAGCATCGCGGGCCTGACCCGCTACTCCATCCGCGAGGGGATCATCTCCGCGTGAGCATCGCGCGCAAGATCTTCTGCGTCGCCGCCAGCTTCGCTTTGCCCATCATCGTGCTGGGCTACCTCGTGGTGCGCAACATCAACGAGCACATCACCTTCGCCCGGTACGAATTGGCCGGCACCGCCTATCAGCGCCCCCTCGTCGCCTTGTTGCGCGACATCCAGGACCAGCAGCGGCTCTCCTCGCGCTGCGCCGACCCCGGCGGCTGCGCGCGCGCCAAGGCGGCTCTCGAGGACTCCATCCGCGGCGAGCTGGCCGCGCTGCGGGCAGTCGACGAGCGCTACGGCCGCCAGCTCCAGTTCACCGCGGAGGGCCTGGCCAAGAGAGGCCGCCAGCTCGCGACCCCCCTCAACGTTGCCCGAGGCTTCGAAAGGCTCGCCTCCCTGCCGGGAATCGGGTCGCCCGTGCCGGCGGCGGAGCGGGACGCGGCATTCGACGGCCTCGTCGCGATCATCCAGACGATGATCACGCACGTCAACGACACCTCGAACCTGATCCTCGACCCCGAGCTGGACACCTATCACCTCGTCATCGCCGCCACGATGCTCCTGCCCAAGACCGAGGAGCGCATCGCCCGCGTGATGCGGGAGGCGGTGTCCGACCGGACGGCCTTGGCGACGCAGGCCGCTTTCTTAGAGGAGGCGGAGCGCGACCAGATCAAGTTCCACCTCGATACGGCCTTGAGCGAGAACAAGAACCAGTTCCACGAGGTGCTCGACTCCTTCCAGAGGGACGTGCCCGTGGCCTACGCCGAGTACGCCGGATCGGTGGACCGCTTCATCGCCATGACCCGGCGGTTGGCTCGCGGGCCCGGCGCCGGGGCCGCGCTCGACGACTACCTGTCGGCGGGAACCAAAGCCCGCGACGCGAGCTTCCGGCTCTGGGAGACGTCGGTCGACGAGCTCGACAAGCTCATCGCGGCCCGCATCCGCTATTACGAAAGACGCCGGGCGACGGCCCTCGCGCTCTCCGGCTTGGCCCTGCTGTTGGCCTGCCTGCTGGCCTACCGGATCACGGCCAGCCTGATCCGTCCTCTCGACCGCCTCTCCGGGCTCCTAACGCCGGGCGCGGACGTGCTCGACCGCAGCGTGCGCAAGCTCGCCGCCTTCAGCCAGGACGGCGCCCGTGACCTCACCACGATGCGCATCCTCTGCGACGAGCTCGACGCCCACGCCGACGCGATGCGCAAGACCGCGCGGGGGCTGGCCTCCATCGTCAACGGCGAGTAGCCGCCGCACGGGGCGATTGAAAGCGCCCCGGTGGACTGTTATAGTGGTGGCGCGTCATGCGCTTGTCGCTGTTGCTGCTGGCTGCCGGACTGTGTGTGGGCTGCGCTCATTCGCGCAACCGCGTGGAGTGGGACGACAGCATGGACTTTTCCCATATACACCGCGTGGGCGCCATCCCCTTCACCGATCCGAGCGGGAAGGGAAAGCAGATCTCCGACGCCATCAACGCCGACCTTCCCCCGCTGATGTTCGAGCAGGTCGACGCGAAGGCCCTGCAGAAGATCCTGGAGGATCACCCCCCGTCGAAAGACAACGGCGTCGGGCTTGAGGCTCTGGAGCTCATCCGGCGCGACACGGCCGCCGACGCCATCGTCCTGGGCAGCATGGCGCCGGGCTGGAGCGCGTTCCAGTTGAACATGGTGGAAACAGAGATGGGCGGCGTGCTCCTGCGCGCGCTCGTCCTGCCCGAAGACAAGAAGCAGAAGGCCTTCACCACTCCCGCCGAGGTGGCCGCCGCGGCGCTGAAGGTTCTGGCCGGCCGCCACTAGCGCCATGAAACAGGCGTTCCGGTCCCTGGCACTCTCGGCCGTGCTGCTGTCGGTCGCGCTTCACGCCGCTTGGGCGCTCACGCTCGCCGTCACGGGCGACGTGGCGGGTCCCGACGCCGGGGCCGTCTCGGACGCCATCCTCGCCGAGCCGGCCGTGGAGGCGGTCCTATTGGCCGGAGATACGGACAACGAGAAGACCACGCCGCTCGGCAGCTTCCAGAAGCTGTACAAAGACACCTTCGGCCGGTTCCTATCCAAGATCCACCCCTGCCCCGGCAACCACGACCGGTCCTCGATCCCGCGGTTCAGCGGCTACCAGGCCTTCTGGGGCGAAGCCGCGCACGCTCCCGAGATGTACTACAGCTTCGACCTCGGTGGCTGGCACATCATCAGCCTCGACAGCGTGACCTTCGAGAAGGGAGGGCCGGCGGCGCAGGCGCAGCTCGGCTGGCTCAAAACGGATCTGGCGGCCCACCCCAAGGCGCCGGTCCTGGCCTATTGGCATTACCCCTTCTTCTCGCGAGCCAAGCACCGGGGCCAGCCTCGCATGAAGCCCTTCTGGGAGGCGCTCTACGCTCATGGTCCCGCCCTGGTGATGGCCGGGCACAACCACGTCTACGAGCGGTTTGCCCCCATGGACCCGGAGGGCAGGACCGTTGCCGAAACGCGAGGCATCCGGGAGTTCGAGATAAGCCCAGGAGGGGCGCCGCCGGTGCTCCGTCAGGACAAGGATGCGCCGGGGCCGGCGTCAGAAAAGTTCGACGGCGGCGTCAGCCACGTCGGCTTCTTCATCCTCGAGCCCGGCGGGGCCTACCGCTACACCATCAAGGCCGTGGCGGGAACGGGCGCCGCGCGGGTCGTAGACACCGGAGCGGGCGACCTGCTCGGCCGCGGCGCTCCCGCGGCGAGCGAGAGCCGCTGATCAGAGTCAGAGAGGGAACAGCTCTCGCAGGCCGTCCCTCCAGGGCCAAAGCTCGACGCCGTCGAGCATCTTTCGGGAGTCTCCCAGATATAAGACCCACGACCGATGCCTCTTGCCGTAGAACTCGCGGAAGCTTCGCAGGCCGGCGAGATCGCCGCTCCTAAGCGTCCGGGAGACCTTGATCTCGATGGCCCAGACTTCGGAGCCGCGCTCCAGGATGAAATCGACTTCCGCCCCGTGCTCCGTCCGGTAGGTCGTCAGGCGGATATCCTCATCCTTTGCCGCAGCCAGGTCATGGATCTGATTGAAGATGAAATGCTCGAAAGCGCGGCCGAGACGGTCCGCGGACACCTGGAAATTCCCCAAGAGCCCGTTGAGAACTCCGCCGTCGAAGAAACAGTATCGCGGATGCTGGACTAGCCGGCGGCGCGCGCTGCTTCCGAAGGGCTCGGCACGGCGGACAATCAGGCAGTCCTCCAATACCTCGAAGAAGCGCACGGCCGTCTGGCGCGGCACCTGCGACGTTGAGGCGAGCTTCGCCAGGTCAAGGAACTCCCCGGACCATTCCCCGGCGACGCGCAGGAAGCGCGCAAAGCCCTCGAGGTTGCGCGCGAGATTTTCGCCCTGGACCTCTTCCTTCAAATAGGTGGCCGCGTACGAGCGCAGCGTCTTTTCACGCGTCCCGTCATCCTCCTCGGTCCAAATCCCGGGCAGGGTCCCGAAAGCGAGAGCCTTCCGCAAGTCGAACGCTTCACCCAACTCCGCGCAGGTCAGTGGACCGAGGCGGTAGGAGTGGATGCGGCCGGGAAGGAGGTTCGCTTGCCCCCTCTTCAGCTTGCGGGCGCTCGATCCCGTCAGATAGAACCTAATGAGATTGGGCTTGCGATCCAGCAGGACTTGCACGGTGTTCAAGAGGCTCGGAAGCCTCTGAACCTCATCGATAAACACTGTCGCCGCCTCCCGGCGCGCGCCCAGACGCTGCTCAAGCTCGGAAGGGTTGCTCAAGAACTCCAGGAAGGTCGGCTCGTGCGCCAAATTGATCGTGATATCCGGCGCCAACCCAGCGATCAGCGTCGATTTCCCGGTTTGGCGCGGACCAAGAACCAGGACGCTCTTTTTCGAGGAGGCGAGAATAGGTGCCAGAGCCCTGTTAAGCACGCGGTTATTTTACGCTGTATTTCAACCGCAGTCAAGCGCGCGCCCGGGAGGTGTTTGGCAAGTGATTACTTCGACGCGATGATGGCGGGGGAGTGGGACCGGATGTCCACCGCATCCACCTTCTTGAAGCCGGCCTCCTCGAACCAGCGGGTGTAATCCGTCTGGGTGAAGGTCGAGCCCTCGGGAGAGTGCAGCAGCATC
>JAPLKK010000168.1 GCA_026388115.1 Elusimicrobiota bacterium
GCCGAGCTGGAGCGACGCGAGGCCGATCTCAAGGCTCGGGAGGCCAAGCTCACGGCGGCCCCGGTGGTCCCGGCGGTCGTGTCGGACGACATCGACACGCCGCCCAAGGGAGCCCCCGCCAACGAGGAGAATTTCGCCATCGTCATCGGCGTCGAGAAGTACCGCGACATCGAGATCCCGGCCCAGTTCGCGGAAAGGGACGCCCGCACCGTCGCGTTGTATCTGCGCGACACCCTCGGCTATCCAGAGCAGAACATCAAGCTGCTCACGGGCGACCGCGCCACCCACTCGGACTTCGCCAAGATGATCGAGCTCTGGCTCCCGCTGCAGGTCACGCCCGAATCGCACGTCTTCTTCTACTACTCGGGGCACGGCGCGCCGGACCCGAAGAGCCAGGAGGCGTACCTCGTGCCTTACGACGGCGACCCGAAGGCTCTCGAGATGACCGCCTATCCGCTCCAGCGGCTCTACGACAAGCTGGCCGCGCTCCCCTCCAAGGATATCACCGTCGCCCTCGACAGCTGCTTCTCGGGCGGAGGCGGCCGCTCCGTCATCGCGCAGGGCGCCCGCCCGCTGATGACCCGGCTGGACACCGGCAAGGTGAAGCGCACCGGCAAGCTGACCGTGTTCGCGGCGGCCGCGGGCGAGGAGATCACCGGCAGCTACGAGCCGCAGAAGCACGGGCTGTTCACCTATTATTTCCTCCGCGGGCTGCGCGGCGACGCCGATGCCGACAGCGACGGCTTCGTCACCACGGCCGAGGAGTACGCCTACGTGAAGAAGAACGTCAGCCGGGAGGCCAACCGGAGCTCGCGCGAGCAGACGCCCAAGCTCCTGCCGGACATCGGCGAGCAAGAGGACGCGGGCGCGCGCAAGCTGATCAAGGTCCCCCGCTAAAGCGCCGCGGCGCGTTGTGAGGCCGAAAACACCGACTCAAATAGCCGTCATCGACGCCCTGGCTGTCCTCGCCGCGGCGGCGTTGCTCCTGCTGTACCTCCTCCTGCCCGACAAGGTCTACGTCTTCGACGGGGTGATGTTCTCCTACATCATCGAGCGCCGCGTCGTGGACCTCGGGGCGATGCTCTTCAACCGGCGCCACCTTCTATTCATCCCGTCCATGATGTGCCTGCGCGACGGGTTGGCCGCGCTGGGGCTGCCGACGGCCGCCTATCCCCTGGTGCAGAAGGTGAACGCCTGCGCCGGGGCGCTCGGCGTGTGGCTCTTTTACCGCATGTCGCTCAGGCGCACCGCCGACAAGACCGTCTCGCTGCTCGGCGCGGCCATCCTCGGCCTTTCCTACGCCTACGCGAGCCGCGCGACGGAGGGGCAGGTGTACATGCTGATGAGCCTGGGAGCGCTCGCCTCGCTTTCCGCCGCCTGGCGCCTGCTCGATGACGAAGGGCCCGGGCCCGTCGCCGTCTTGGCCGCGGCCCTGGCCTGCGCGCTCTTGTTCCACGCGGCGAATATCGCCTTGCTGCCGATGGGGGCCGTCGCGCTGTGGCTCGCCGCGCCCCGGGTCGGGGGCCCTGACCCAGGGCTCGGGGCCGCCGCGCCGCCGGCTCTCCGCTTGCGCCGCGCCGGCGCCCTGCTCGCGGCCGCCGCGCTCGTCGGCGCGGCGTTCGCCTGGGCGTTCGGCGTCCGCGGCCCGGCGTCGCTGCTCGCGTTCTTGTGGAAGGCGACGGAGTTCACTCCAAAGGCCGGCGGGGGCTGGTGGGAGCTTACAGGCGACCTCTTCGCTCACGGCGGAAGCGGCCTCGGCTCGCGTTTGGCGTCCTCGCTGAGAGAGACCGGACAGTCGCTCGCGGCCCTCAACGACGCCCCGACGGCGGCCGCCGTCATCGGAACGGCGATGCTGGCCGGCGTCGCCCTGGCTTGGCGCCTGACCTGGGAGCGGCTGGAGGCGCGCGAGCGCAAGGCGGGGCTCATCGCCGCCGCGCTCTGGCTCGGCTTCGCCGCGCTGAACAATCTTTGGGGCGGCGGGATCTTCTTCGGCCCCCCGCCGTTCGCGGCCTTGCTCGCCTTGGCGGCGATCGCCGGCGCGCGCCTCGTCCCGTCGGGCTCGGCACGCCGCTCCGCCGCCCTCACGGCCGTCTCGGCCGGGATACTCGCGCTGGGCGCTTGGAACATCGGCGCCGGCCTGGCACCTCAAAGCCGCATCGAGAACAACGACGGCTACCGCCGGGCGATCTTCATCAAAGAGCATACCTTCCCGACCGGCTGGGTGCTCACCTCAGGCCTGGGCTTCGGCAACTCGAAGGTCTATATCACCGAGTTCGCCCACCGCTCGAGCCAGGTCCTCGAGTATTACGTGAACCCCGGAGGCAAGGCGCAGGGGCTCGCGCGCTTCGGCGATTTCACGCGCTCCGCTCTCGCCCACGGCCTGCCGGTCTACGCGACCAGCGATCTCGTCGACGACGCGAAGGTCCTGGGCGAAATCCGGCGCCTCTGGGGCGTCACGCCCGACGAGGTCCGCGCCTGCTTCGGGCCGGGGACCTTCCTGCCCGTCGCCGCCTACGACGACCGGCTGCGCCTGTACCTGTTCCGGCCGGTTCAGCCGGTCGAGCCCTTCCTCGCGGGCCTCGCCTTCAACGCGCTCGACGCGGCGGACACGGCGCGCGCCGATGAGGCGCTGGCCCTCTTCGAGCGCTCCGCCGCCGCGGCTTCGAAGGGCCAGCGGAGCGCGACCGCCTCGCTGTTGCGGACCTCCAATTTCGGCGCCCGCCTCCTCTTCGAAGGCATGGCTCCCTTCCTCGACGAAGCCGCCCGCCGCGGAGGCGCCGCCTATGCGGCCGCCTTCCTGCGCTCGCCCACCCCGGCCCAGCGCGCGCGCCTCGAACGGCTCGCCGCGGCCCTCCGGTGATCGCGCGAAAGCCCGCGCGCGAAAGTGCTAACATTAGGGAACGCGATGAGCCAGTTGCGAAGCCGTTTCCTATCCTTTTTCGACCGGCGCGCCCATAACGTCGTCGCCTCGACCGCGATCGTCCCTCAAGGCGACCCGACGCTCCTGTTCACCTCCGCGGGCATGGTCCCGTTCAAACCCTATTTCCTGGGCTTGAAGTCCGGCCTCTCGCGCGCGGCCAGCTGCCAGCGATGCTTCCGCACCACCGATATCGACCGCGTCGGCACCACGATCCGCCATCTGACCTTCTTCGAGATGCTCGGCAACTTCTCCTTCGGCGACTATTTCAAGGCCGAAGCGATCGCTTGGGCCTGGGAGTTCCTGACGAAAGAGGCGGGTCTGGACCCCAAGCGCCTGACGCCTACGGTGTTCAAAGACGACGACGAGGCTCTCCGGCTCTGGTCGAAGCAGCCCATCGTGAACCCCGTCATCCGCCTGGGCGAAGACACCAATTTCTGGGCGGTCGGGCCGACGGGACCGTGCGGCCCCTGCTCGGAGATCTACCTCGACCTGGGAGCGGAGCTTTCCTGCGGCCAGCCCTCGTGCGCGCCGGGCTGCGACTGCGACCGCTATCTTGAGATCTGGAACCTCGTCTTCATGCAGTTCGCGCGGCAGGAGGACGGCAGCCTCAGGCCCCTGCCCCAGAAGAACATCGACACCGGCATGGGCCTAGAGCGCCTCACCCTCGCGGTGAGCGGCAAGAAGAGCCCGTTCGAGACGGAGCTCTTCTTGCCGATCGTGGAAGCCGCCGCCGACCTGCTGAAGGCGCCGCCCGACCAGAACAAGCTCGCCTTCCGCATCATCGCCGACCATGCCCGGGCGGCCAGCGTCTTGGCGGCCGAGGGGATCATCCCCTCCAACGTCGAGCGCGGCTACGTCCTGCGGCGCCTCATCCGCCGCGCCGTGCGCTACGGCCAATTGCTCGGGCACAAGGGGCCGTTCCTTCACCAGCTGGTCGAGCCCACGCTGAAGATCCTGGGCGAGCAGTACCCCGAACTGGCCAAGGCCCGCTCGCAGATCGAGAACACCCTGCGCGCCGAGGAGGACCGCTTCCTGGAGACGCTCGAGAAAGGCGAGCGCGAGCTGAGGCAGATCCTGGAGACCAAGCCGCAGGCGATCCCGGGCGAGGTGGCCTTCAAGCTCTACGACACCTTCGGCTTCCCCTTCGAGCTGACCAAGGAGATCTGCGTCGCCGCCGGCGTCTCCGTGGACGACCAGGGCTTCGCGCGCGCCCAGCAGGAGGCCGTGCAGGTGGCGCGGGCGGGCTGGCGCGGCTCAGGCGAGAAGGCGACCCTCAATTACGACGCCTTCGCCAAGGAGAACGTCGGCCTGCACTGCGAGTTCCACGGCTACCAGACGATGAACCTCGAGACGAGGGTCATCGGCGTCTTCCGCTACAACAAGAAGACGGCCGTCGAGGAGACGAAGGCGGAAAAGGAACTCTTGCCCGGCGACGAGGGCGAGGTCGTCTTGCACAAGACGCCGTTCTACGCCGAGAGCGGCGGCCAGGTCGGCGACAAGGGCGTGCTGTTCGACGACGTGGGCAACAAGGTGGCCGAGGTGCACGACGTCCAGCGGCCGCACCCCGACATCATCGTCCACCATGTGACCGCCTTGCGCCTCATCCGCCCGGGCCTCAAGGTCCGCGCCGAGGTGGACAAGCACCATCGCGAGACGGTGCGCTACCACCATACGGCCACCCATCTGCTGAACGCGGCCTTGCGCCAGGTGCTCGGCCCCATGATCCGCCAAGCGGGCTCGCTGGTGGCGCCCGACCGGCTGCGGTTCGATTTCACCCACCCCAAGTCGTTGACGGAGGAGCAGATCAAGGCCGTCGAGGACTCCGTCAACGCCGCCATCGCCGCCGACATGCCGGTCGAGTGCCAGGAGCGGCCGGTGGCGGACGTCGAGCCGCTGGGAGCGACCGTCCTGCTCGGCGAGAACTACGGCGAGAAGCCCCGCTTCGTCCTCATCGGCCCGTCGGGCTGGAAGGACCCGCACCAGCGCTACAGCCTCGCGCTGTGCGGCGGAACGCACGTCCACCGGACCGGCGAGATCCGCCACATGAAGATCGTCAAGGAGTCCGCGGTGGCGGCCGGCATCCGCCGCATCGAGGCGGTGGCCGGCCCGGCGCTCGAGGAGCACCAGCGGATGATGGAGGAAGGCCAGCGCAAGCAGCTTCAGGAGATGCTGGAGCGCTACCTCCGCCTCACCGCCGAGATCCAAGAGCTGACCGGCAAGCCCTTCAAGGCCATCCCGCGCCGCCTGCCGAACCCCGAGACCGATCCCCTGCCGGAGATCAAGCGCTCGCTCGAGGCTCTGCGCGAGCTGGAGAAGATGCTCAAGGCCGAGCTGCAGAACCTCAAGGCCCAAACGCTCGCCCGGCAGGCCCACGTGGGCCGCATCACCCTCGACATCGGCAACGTGAAGGTGTGCCTGCAGAAGTTCCGCGAGGCCGAGCTCGCCACGCTGCGCTCGATGTCGGACGAGATCAGGCGCGAGCTGGGGACCGGGGTGGTGTTCCTCGGCAGCACCGAGGACGAGAGGCTGTCCTTCGTCGTCGGCGTCACGCAGGACCTTGCGGGCAAGACGCTGAATGCCGGCGAGCTGGCCAAGACGGTCGCCCAGATGATGGGCGGCAAGGCCGGCGGCCGCGCCGATTTCGCCCAAGGCGGAGGGCCGGACTACGACTGGGACACGCTGGTCAACAAGGTCACCTCGACCATCCGCGCGACCGTCCGGCACGACGGCGGCTCCTAAAGAGGTATATTCCGGTGCAGGCACCGTCAGCGCCAATTCGCGCCCTTAGTGAAATGGATATCACGGCAGCCTCCGAAGCTGCAAGTGCAGGTTCGATTCCTGCAGGGCGCACGTTTTCTCGACGAGAACCTGCCTAAGAGCGCCTCCTCGCCGCCGCCGTCAGACCGCTTCAGTCGCGTCGGTATCGCGAGGACCGGTCCTTGTCGGTGATATGGCTGATGTCCGGCTTGCGCAAGCCGCGCCACACGCCCGATAGGACGAACCCCACCAGCATCAGGACCGCACCCAGCACAGCGCCGAGCTTGAGGCGGAACGCGAGTCCCTCTCGGCGCAGGATATCCACCAACGCGAGCGCCGCGGCTTTCGCCACCCGCGCCCGCCCGGCGACGGCCCCGGCCTGGAGCGCCACGGGCGGCGGGGCTTCTTGTCGCGGCTGAGGAGCAACCTGATTCCGTGCTTTGGACTTCTTTTTCGCGCTGACCTTGTTCTTTCGCGTCGCAGCGGCCTTGCGCCACGGCGCAGGCAGGGCCGCCTCAGCAACTGCTTCGCTCGCCGTGGAAGGGCCCCGCGGCGGGACAAGCGCCCGAGGAGGAGCATCGCGGGGCGCGGCGACGATCCAACCGACCACCAACGCCGCCGCGCCTGCGAGGAGCGCGAGCGTGATATGCGCTCCCGTCCGAGCGGGCCGGCTCGGGGTCTTGGAGCCGCTGACGGCCGGTTCCTGCCGCTGCGTGCCGTCGCCATACAACCGCCCAAGCCAGCTTCCCACGGTAGGAGGAGTATAGCCCTCGTCCTGTCGCCGCCGCAACGCGCAAGACGGTCTA
>JAPLKK010000257.1:0-3065 GCA_026388115.1 Elusimicrobiota bacterium
AGCGCCGCTTCGAGGAAGGCCTCTCGCGCCTCAAGCCCGACTACGCGCCTCTAGAGGCGGCGGCATGAGGCAGCCTCTCCTGGTCTGCCCGATCGCTTTGGACCTCGCCTGGAACGACCCCGAGGCGAACTTGGCCGCGATGGAGCGGGCGGTCGACGAGCGGCTGCGCGAGTCGAAGGCGCGGCCCGAGGAGCATCTGTTCCTCTTTCCCGAGCTGACCCTCACGGGTTTCGTGACCAAGGACCCCCCCGCCTTCGGCTTCGACGCCCCCGAGATCCGGCGCGTCTGTGCGCTCGCCTCCTCCCGCAAGGTCGCCGTGGCCTTCGGTTTTCCCGAGGTCAATGCGAAGGGCAAGCCCTTCAACGCGCTGGCGCTGTTCGGGCCCGACGGCAAGCTCGTGGGGCGCTACCGCAAGATGCACCTGTTCACGTGGGGCAAGAACGCGGAGTCCGCCGGCTACTCGGCCGGCCACGGTGCCGTGGTCTTCCCCTACCGCGGCTGGAAGCTGGGGCTCGCCGTCTGCTTCGACATCCGGTTCCCCCCTCTGTTCCACCGCTACGCCAAGGAGGGCGTGGACCTGCTGCTCGTCTCCTCCTGCTGGATCGGCGGCCCGCACAAGAGCTACCAGTACCGCACGATCACCAGCGCCCACGCGATCTTGACGCAGAGCTTCTTGGCCGCCGTCAACCGCGCGGGAAAGGATCCCTTCTTCGAATACGACGGCGCCGAGTACGTCTTCTCGCCCTACGGCGAGCAGGTGGCCGGCGGCCGCCTGGACCCCGCCGAGCTGGAGGGCGCCCGCAAGCTCGTCGTCCGCCCCTCCGACCGCGAGTCCTATCCGCTCGCCTGACCTCCCGGGTTAGCGCGTCCGCTCGCGATCGGACGCAGGAACCCGGCCTCGCCCTGCGCAGGAGCGCGAAAAGTTCCCGCAAGCTTTCAAGCCGCGGCCTGCTCAAACGGATGTTCGACTGCTACGGCGCCCTATGCCCGAGTCTCTCGGAGATCCACACCTTGATGATGGACTGTCGCGTAACGCCGAGCCGACCGGCCTCCTTGTCCAAGGAGTGGATCATCCAGGCTGGGAAATCGACATTGACGCGCTTGGGCGTCTCATTGGTTCGCTTCGCGCGGGAAAGATCGAAGAACTTCGAGATGTCCTTTCCGGCGTCGAACAGCTTGTCGAGGTCCTTAGCTTTCATAAAGTTCCCTCTCCTCGGTTCGAGAGCGTCGTACGGAGATGATCCTCACGCGTTCCTGACGATGGGTAATGATCGCGGACCAATGATTGTCTCCAATCCTCCCGATCATCATCACTCGAGGCTCATCCTCTGACTTCAGCGGGACTTCCAGGAGCTCGGGATCGTCCCATAGAGCTTGGGCCTCGACGAAGTCGATGCCGTGCTTGGCCTTGTTGGACTTTGATTTGGCCTCGTCGAACTCAAACTCCATGATACACCATAATTATACCTTTTCTATACCTGAAATCAAGGGGATGCTGGGCGATTTTGCCCCGGTCAGTCGGACGTATGAGTGAGTGAAACTAGGATAACACGTCCCTTGGATTTGCCAGAGATAAGAGTCCTCATCAGGCAATGCTCTTTTTTGGAAAGACGGTGTCGCAGGAACGCGTTACGCCCTCGGGGGAATGCCCTTGAGGCGGTTCCACCCGTTGAGCGCCGCGACCCGGTAAGCCTCGGCCATGGTGGGGTAGTTGAAGGTGGTGTTGATGAAGTACATCAGCGTGTTCGCGGGGCCCGCCTGCGACATGATCGCTTGGCCGATATGGATGATCTCGGCGGCTTGGTTGCCGAAGCAATGGACGCCGAGGATCTCAAGCGACTCGCGATGGAACAGAAGCTTCAGCATCCCGACCGCGCGCCCCTCGATCTGGGCCCGCGCGAGGCTGCGGAACAGCGAGTGGCCGACCTCATACGGCACCTTGGCCTCTGTCAGCTCCCGCTCCGTCTTGCCGACCGAGCTGATCTCCGGGCTGGTGTAGATGCCCGTGGGCACCAGGCGCAGGGGATACGGAAGCGAGCCCTCGACCATGTGCGCCGCGGCGAGCCGCCCCTGGTCGTAGGCGGAGCTCGCCAACGACGGCCAGCCGATGACGTCGCCGACGGCGTAAACGTGAGGCGCGGTCGTCTGATAGTTCTCGTTGACCACGATGTTGCCGCGGCTGTCGACCTTGACCCCGAGGGTCTCCAGCCCGATGTCGTCGGAGTTCCCGGTGCGGCCGTTCGCCCACAGCAGCGCGTCGGTCTGCAGCTTCTTGCCGGATTTCAGGTGCAGGACGATGTGGTCGGCCGTCGCCTCGACGCGCGCGTACTCCTCGCCGTGCCGGATCAGCACCCCCTGATCGCGCAGGTGGTAGCTCAAGGCGTCGATGATCTCGTCGTCGAGGAAGGTGAGCAGCTTGTCGCGCATGTTGACGAGGTTCACCTTGATGTCGAGGTTGCGCAGGATCGAAGCGTACTCGCAGCCCACGACGCCCGCGCCGTAGATCGTGATGCTCCTCGGCGTCCAATCAAGCTGGAGCACCTTGTCGGAATCGAGCACCCGCCGGTGGCCGAAATCGACGTCCGGGGGGTGGTACGGCCTCGAGCCGGTCGCGATCACGAAGTGCGGGGCATGGGCGCGCGTGACGGCGCCGTCCGGATCGGTCACTTCGACCTCTTCGGGACCGATGAAGCGCGCGCGCCCCTGCAGGATGTCGACGCCGTTGCGCTCGTAGAAGCTGCGCCGGAGCTTCACCTGCTTGGAGATCACTCCGGAGGCCGCGGAAAGCAGCTTCGGGAAATCCATCGTCAGGTCGGCGGCGAGCTCTTCGCGCAGCGGGTCGTTGCGCAGGTCGGCGAGCTGCTGGGTGGCGCGGCGCAGGGTCTTCGAGGGGATGGTGGCCCAATGGGTGCAGCCGCCTCCGACCTCGCCGTGCCGCTCGACGACGGCGACGCGCCGGCCGGACTTGGCCGCCTTCATGGCCGCGCCCTCGCCGCCGGGGCCCGTTCCTAGGACGATGACGTCGTAATAGCCGCTGTTCGTCGCCGGCACGCGCCGATTATAGA
>JAPLKK010000257.1:3114-5911 GCA_026388115.1 Elusimicrobiota bacterium
CGATTATAGATTATTCGCCGCCCGCGCTTCGCGCGGACCGGGCTGTGTGGAGCCTATGAGGAGCTTAGGGTTGCCGCGAAAGCCTTCGGCCGGCCAGCTCGAGGTCCTTCGCCGCCTGGGTCACGCTCGCGGCTACCGAGGCGCGCAGGCCGCCCGGGCTCCGGCGGAAGTCTTCCAGGCGCATCAGCGCGGCGTCGAGCTCGGTCTCGGCGCTGGTCGTGAGCAGCGAGACATCGGCATCCTCCGGCAGGTCGTGGGCGCGCATGGAGCCCAGCTCGCGTCGCACGGCGGCGGCCAAGCCACGGCGCGCGGCGGCCGCTTCGGCGCGGTCGTCGGACAGCAGACCGGAGGAGGCCTTCGCCGCCTGGCGGAGATTGCGCGCTCCGGAGAAGCAGGCGTCGGCGTCGAGCCGGTAGCCGGGTCGCTCGCCGCTGCGACCGGCGATCTCGAGCACGGACACGTACGAAGACCGGTTGGAATCGTCGGACGGAGGGGTGATCGCTTCCTCGGTCCGGGCCGAGGCTCCCGCGCGCCAGCCGATGGCGGCGGCGGGGATGGGCATGGGGCGGGCCACCGGCGCGGGCGCGTCGCGCATCTCGGCCATTTCCCCGGCAGCCTCCGGCGCGTCCAGGAAACGGTCCACCGAGGCCAAAGTCAGCAGTTCGCTCTTCGGCTTGCGCGCGATCTTGCGGTGAGTCGGGGTGATGCTGCTCGCGATCGCCGAGCCCTGGATCGGGGCCGCCGGCGGCGTCATCGCCGCCTGGAGCGCCGTGGCAGCGGAGGCGACCCAGCCGGTCCCGAAGGCTCCGGCGACGACGATGCCGTGCTCTCCCGTCGCCGTCTTTGAGAAATCGCACGACGTATCCGGCCCGACGATGACCGCCGCGGAATAGCCGGTGAGGTCGGCGCCGGAGGCCTTGACGGCGCTCGCGAACAAGGCGCCGAGGTCGCATTGAGCCGGGGCTTCGATCGTCACGGGGCCGAACGTCCTTCCGGCGATGGCGCGCTTGCCGCCGAACGCCTGGCGGACCCTGTCGGCGACGGTGTCGCCGTGCGCGAACATCCGCGCGTTCGTCTCGTCCTTGTCGATGGCCGCGGCGCCGGTCCAAGCGACCACGATGGCGGCCACGCCCGGAGAGCCGGTCTGGAGCGCGCCGGCGGTGGCCGCGCCCGACGTGGTGCGCGAGGCCGAAGCGGCGGCGGGGATGGCGAAAATGAGGGCGGCGGCGAGGATCCTGTTCATGGCCCTATTATTAGGGGAAGACCGTCTGACAACCTGGGGCCATGGGCCCAGTCGCCGGGAGCCGGAGGACCTACGGATCGCTGCCCGAAGGTCCTATATGGACTTTCGGCTGCCGGCCAGCGAGGCATACAGCGACTCTTGCGAACGGACCATCCCGTCGATGTCGAATTCCTGTCCGATGGAGGCGGCGGCCTTGCGGCCGAGCGCGCGGGCCCGCTCGGGCTCGCGCAGCAGGGCGAGGATGCGCCGGGCCATCCCTTCCTCGTCGCCCGGCTCGACGAGGCAGCCGTTCTCGTCGTCGCGCAGGATGTCGCGCACGCCGCCGGCGGCGTAGCAGACGCAGGGCAGGCCTGTCTTCATCGCCTCCACCAGGGCGCGCGGCAGGCCTTCCCACAGAGAGGTGAGCACGAACAGGTCGGCCGCGGCGAGGATCTCGGCGGTGTCCCTGCGCCAGCCCGGCAGGAGCACCTTGCCCTGCAGGCCGCGCGCGGCCAGTTGCCCCTCCACCCGCGCTCGGAGCTCGCCGTCCCCGATGAGGAGGAAGCGCGCCTCGGGCTCGGCCTCGACGCAGCGTGCCGCCACGCGGACGAACGCCTCGGGATCCTTCTGCGGCTTGAGATTGCCCACGCTGACGACCAGCGGGCCGCCCCCGGTGCATCCCAGCTCCGCCCTCTTGCGTCCGCGGTCCACCTCGGCCGGGAGCTCCGCGAGCCGCCCGCCGCTCCGCGAGACCAACTGCGCCAGGCCCAGGCGCTCGCCCCACCGGCGGTTGTCCTCCGAGACGAACAAGGTCCAGTCGCTGAGCGCGACGCACAGCCGCTCCAGCGCGACGTAGAAGCCGCGGACGAGGCGATTCTGGCGCTCATGGAATCCAAAGCCGTGATAAGTGTGGACGACCTTGGAAACGCCTGCCAGGCGGGCCGCGAGCCGCCCGAGGATCCCCGCCTTCGAGGAATGGGTATGGACGACGTCCGGACGCTCCTCGCGCAGCCAGGCGGCCAGGTGGAACAGGGCGCGAAGATCGTCGAGCGGGGAGACCCTGCGCACGAGCGTCGGGAAGAACCGCAGCCGGAACGGGCGCGCCGGTAGGGCGCAGAGGCGCCGGGCTTCATCGTCGAGGAGCCCGCCGGGGCCGCAGCCCACCGCCACATCGAAGCGCGCGGGATCGAGATGGCCCGCGGTGTACAGCGTGTTCTGCTGCGCGCCTCCGAGATCCAGGCGCGTGACGAGATGGACGACCCGGATCACGGGACGACCGGAGGCGGCGCCGCGCTTCCCTTGACCGCCGCGGTGCTCGCCCTCACGGCTTTGGCGGCCGCTTCGGCCTCGAGCCTCTTGGTGAGGTCCCTTTCCGCCTGGCGCATGCGCGCCTTCTTCTTCGCCAAGGCGCGCCTCTTCTCCGCCGGCGTCACGCCGCCGGTCGCCGTCATGACGACGGCCTTGTAGACGGGCGGGCCCGGAGGCTCCTGCGGCGCCCCGCGCACCTCGGAGCCCGGGAAGTACGTAGAGAGGATCTCGCGGTAGGTGCGCTGCAGGTGGGCCTGGCCCATCGCC
>JAPLKK010000257.1:5936-8822 GCA_026388115.1 Elusimicrobiota bacterium
CCTGGTCCATCGCCCCCGCCAGGCAGGCGCCGTGCCCGTCGCCCGTCCCCGCTCCCCAGACGATGAGCCGCTGGAGCACTTTGCCGCGATAGAGCGGCTGGAGCGTGAATAAGGTCGAGCGCAGGCCGCGCGGCGCCAGGAAGGCCTCGATGGCCTCGCGGCCCTCGACGCGCACCGTCTCGCGCGAGCCCACGACGTCGAGGGCGGTGGCGCGCCCCGTCGGCGTGCGGGCGACGACGCGCACGTCGTGCAGCCGGCCGATGAACTTCGAGCGCTCGATGCGCGCGCGAAGGACCTTGCCGTCAAGCACGCGCACCCAGCGCGACCAAGCCGCGGGGGCGAGCGACGACATCTCGCAGTAGAGCGAGGTCGGCGGAAAGCCGTGCAGGAGCCGCTCGAGGTCCCAGGCGGAGGCGACCAAGCCCACGGGCTTCTCGGCGTCCTCGCCGCGCTCCTCGGTCGCCCAGCCGCACGAGGCATGGAACGGGGCGGAGAGGGGGGCGCCGCCCTTGAAGAGCTGGCCCCCCGCGGTGCTCAGCTCCGCCTCGCGCCCGGAGGCGCTCTCGCCCGGCACGCCGGCATACACCTGGCAATGCGAGGAGTCGCACAGGTCGAGGTTGAAGAAGGGGTGATGCTTGCCGCGGGGGACGGCGGCGGCGCGCGTGCGCACGAGGACGGCCAGGGCGCGCAGGGCCTCGCGGGGGCTGTCCTGCGGCATCGCGCCCGTGACCGCGCTCGCGACATAGTCCTCGAGAGGCACCTCGTTGATGATCGCCCAGCCGTGCGGGGCCGGCTGGATCTCGATGAGCCCGTGCACCTCGCGGTCGCCGACGTCGACGCCCTTGACGCTGTCGAGGACCACGCTCTTGACGAGCACGGTGAAGCCGGGGGTCAGCGGGGTGATCTGGAAGCCTTGCTTCGTCGTGAACTTGACGTTCTTCTGGGGGTCTCTCAGCTCGAGGACGCGCGTCTCGTCGCGGTAGAGCAGCTCCCATTGGTCGAGAGGGTCGCCGCGCGTCACCTCGCCCAAGCGGATGTCGGTCACACTGAAGCTCGACCCCGAGACGAAGTACATGTGCGTCACGTGCCCGGGCTCGCCGTCGGGGTCGGCATAAAGGCCGACGCGCAAGGGAGGAGAGGGCGGCGTGGAGTCCGGCTTCTGGAGCAGCGGCCGCACCAAGCGGCGCACGGGCAGATACCGCTCGGGCTTCTCGACGAACTGCCGCGCCACGCGGCTCATGCCGCGCTTGGCCTCCTCGGCGCCCGGGTCCATGTCGAGCACGTACTTGTAGGCCTGCCAGGCGCCCTTGAGCGTCCCTTCCTTCTCGAGCACGCGGGCCAGCTCCATGATGACATCGGGCTGCCGCTGGTCCTGCTCGAGCGATTGCTTGAAATAAGTCTCGGCCTGCGGCCACTTCTTCAGCTCGACGGCGAGCCGCGCGAGCTGGACGGCCACGGCCGGCAGCAGGTAGGGGCTGCGCGTGTAGGCCACCTGGTACGCCGTGATCGCCGCCTTGGGGTTGCCGTCCATCTGCTCGACCATGCCCAGGCCGAAGCCGGCCTCGCCCATGTGGGCGGGTCCCGAGGAGACGTCGACCGCCTTGCGGAAGGCCTCGCGGGCCTCCTTCAGCGAGCCGATGGCGAGCAGGCTCCAGCCTCGCTGGTTCCAGGCCATGGCGTCGTAGCCGTTGATGAGCGTGGCTTTCAGCCATTGGGCAGCCGCCTCGTCGGCTCGGCCCTGGTCGCGGGCGAGCACCGCGAGGTTGGCGGTCGGGCGGGAGCCGTCGACGCCCAGCTTGACGAGATAGCTGTACGCCGACTCGGCCTCGGCGAGGCGCCCGGCGAGGAAGGCACCGAGGGCGCCGCGGTAGGTCTCCGCCGTTTCGGTCGTCGCGGCGGCGGCGCAGGCCACCGCCGCCAGCATCGCGATCGCCGCTTTTCTTAATCCCGTTTTCTCTGCCTCCGGGCCGGCTCCTGGGCCGGCTTCGTTCGTATCTCGGGACCGCCCGGCAAGGGATCGTCGATGCGCGCCGCCACGACCCCTTCGCCTTTGCGCGGCAGGCCGATCTCGATCTTGTTCAGCATCGTCAGAGCGCGGTCGTACTGCTTGCGGCGCGCCATCGACAGCGAGACCAAGAGGTTGCGGTCGAGGTCCGCCACGTTGAGCCCCTGGCGGCGCGCCTCGTCCACCAGCGCCTTCACCCGCGCGTACTCCTGCGTGACGCGCTGGACCATCTCCGTCTCGCGCTTCTGCAGGATCTCGGCGCCGTAGGGAAGCGGCATGGTGCGGGGCGGGGGCCCCGCGGGATGCGCGAGCTGCAAGAGCCGCCCCCACAGGCCGAATCGGCTGCCGATCACGGCGACATAGCAGAGCGCGAGGGCCACGGCCCCGGCCTTCACTACGCCCCAGAGTCTCATCAGCGTGAAAATCGTATCATAATTGCGCTTTTTCGATATAATCCGGGAAGAGGCAGCGCGCCAGGCCACGGAGCGGTCGTTGGGGCCTGGCCCGCACCTGATAGAAACGCCTATGAACCTCATCCGACAACGCGCGGACAACCGCCGCCGACTTATGGAGAAGCTTCCGGACGGCTTGATCCTCCTGGCAGGAGGCATCGAGGCCATCCGGAACAACGACGTTTCCTACGTCTTCCGGCAGCGGTCGAACTTCCTTTATCTGACGGGCGTGCCCGAGCCCGGCTACTTCCTCCTGCTCGACCCGCGCCGCAAGAGCTCCGTCCTCTTCATCCCCCGCGTGGACGCGCATCACCGCGTCTGGCTCGGGCACGTGCCCGGCCCCGCCGAGGCGGCCCGCACCTACGGCTTTCGCGAGGTGCGCTACGCCGACGAGCTGCCCGCCCTGGCGCGGCAGCGGCGGCGCGGCTA
>JAPLKK010000057.1 GCA_026388115.1 Elusimicrobiota bacterium
GCCGTTGAACACGGCAAGGCTTTGGACGTAAGCGCCTGCGCCGACGGGTGCGCCGCCGTTGGTGCCGCTCCACGCGCTCCCATCCGCGCTGACGTAGACCTTCCCGCTCGAGTAGTCGCCGGCGTAGAGCTTGCCGTTGTGGACGGCCAGGGCGGTGATGGCCGAGCCGACGGCTGCGTTGCCGTTGGCCGGGCTCCAGGCGTCTCCATCCGCGCTCACGTAGATCTTCCCTCCCGCATCCCCGGCGTAAAGCTTGCCCTTGTGAACGGCCAGGGCGGTGATGCCGGTGCCGACGGCTCCGCCGCTGTTGGTGGCGCTCCACGCGTTCCCATCGGGGCTCACGTAAACCTTTCCATTCGCGATCCCGGCGTAGAGCTTGCCGTTGTAAACGGCCAGGCTGGAGGGCTGGCCGCCGACCAGCGGCTTGCTGATCGAAGCCGCGTCTATCCAGCTGGCCGCGGCGTCGGTCGAGTACATCACGCCGAAGGTGTTCCCCGAGACCGCAAGGCCGCTGAGAAGGTCTTGGATGCCGATCCGTGCCCCAACTCCCGTCGCCAAGGAGTTGACCTGCGACTCGCCGAAGGACTGGCTGTTGAGGCCGATGCTGGCGAAGCTCGCGGACTGCGCGGGCCCGGCGAAGTCCGTCACGAAGCTGGAGGTCTGCGACCAGGGGCCCGAGGCGCCTGAGAGGCCGTTGACGGTCCTGATCCGCCAATAGTAGGTGGCGTTCGCGGCCAATGTGAACGTCGAGACGTACGCCGCGTCGGCGGTCGGTACATGGGTGCTCGCCACGATGGCGGGCACCGAGATGCTGATCACGATGTTCCCGGACGCGAAGTCCTGGTCGTTGTTGGAAACCTGCAGGTAGTATGAGGTGCCCGTGGGCAGGCCCGCGATCGTGTTGGTGCTCGGCCCGATCCAGTCAAAGTTGGGCTGGAAGTCGAGGTGAGTCCCGTTGGCTGGATAGGTCGGCGCCGGGATCGCGATGGCCGTGAGCGCATCGACCTGAATGGCATAGGGCCCTGCGGCTCTTATGTTTCCGGCCATGTCGGAGAAGGTGAAGAGGACCTGGTTGGTCGCTCCGCAGGGGCTGGCACCGGCGCATGTGAAGGCGTTGGTCGAAGAGGCGAGATTCAAGCCGGTCGCGGTAAGGGTCTGGGCCGCGGTCGTGCCGTCTGTTCCCGCCAAAGCGGAAGCGACGGGAGTGACTCGGTAGACTTTGCCGTTGCCGCTGTCAGCGGCGTAGAGGGCGCTGTTGAAGGCTGCCAAACCGGCGATGCTCGTGCCTAGCGGCGCGCCGTTGTTCGCTTGGATCCAATTGCCGCCGTCAGCTGTCGCGAACAGGTTCCCGCTGCTGTCGCCGGCGTAGAGCTTTCCGTTGGAGACCGCCAACGCCTGGATGAGAGCCGGGCTCACCGCCGAGCCGCCGTTCGTCGGGCTCCATGTGATCCCATCGGCAGCGACGTAGACCTTGCCGGCGGCGGTGCCCGCATAGAGCTTGCCGTTGTAGACGGCCAAGGCGCCGATGCTCGTTCCGACCGGCGTCCCACCGTCCCAGGAGGCGCCGTCGGCGCTGACGTAGACCTTGCCGTTGGCGGCTCCGGCATAGAGCTTGCCGTTGAACGCAACGAGCGACGAGATCGCGCTCCCGATCGTCGCGCCGCTCCACGTGCTTCCGCTGGCGCTGGCATGGATCGAACCGGCGTTGTCGCCGGCGTAGAGATTCCCATTGAATACGGCCAGGCTCAAGATGGCGCCGGCGCCGACGCTGACGCCCGCCCCCCAGCTGGTCCCGTTCGCCGTGGAGTACACCTTGCCGCCCGAATCGCCGGTGTAGAGGGCGCCGTTGAAGACGACCAGGGGCAGCGGGTTGGTTCCGATTGGCGCTGGAATAAACGCTGTTGTCGCCGGTGGCATAAAGAGCGCCCTTGAAGACCGCGAGCGTGTGAAGCGACGTTCCGACGTTCGAGGGCGTGCCATTCACGCCGTCCGTCCAAGTCTGGCCGGCGTCGGTGGAGTACAGGACGCCGAAGCCGCCCGAAACGGCGAGGCCGCTGAGCGTGTCCTGGACCGTGACCCGCGCCGTGACGCCGGCGGCTAGATCGTTGATCTGCGATTCACCGACTGGGCTGGCGGCGGAATTGAGGCTCACGAAGCTTTCTGTCTGCGCCGGGGCGGCAAGGTCCGTCACGAAGCTGAAGGTCGGCGACCAGGAGCCCAAGGTGCCGAACGCTCCATTCGCGGTCGCTACGCGCCAGTAGTAGGTCGCGCCGTTCCCTAGGGTGAAGGTGGAGACGTACGCGGCGTTTGCTGTGGGTAAGCCGGCATTAGCGACGGCCGGCGTCGCGATGTTGATGACGATGTTCCCATCCGCAAAGGAGTCGTCGTTGCTCGAGACCTGCAGGTAGTACGAGGACCCGGGCGGCAGTCCGGCGATGATGTTGTTGGCGGGGCCGATCCAGTCGAGGTTCGGCTGGACGGTCACATAGGCGCCGTTGGCCGGATAGCTGGGCGCCGAGATGGCGATGGCCGTGAGCGTGTCCACCTCCACGGCGAACGGCCCGAGCCTTACCACGTTTCCGGCGAGGTCGCTTGCGGTGAAAAGGACTTGATTGGTCGCGCCGCACGGCCAGACGCCGCCACAGGTCAGGGCGTTGGTCGAAGCGGCAAGCTTCAAGCTGGTCGCGGTAAGGGTTTGAGCCGCGGTCGTGCCGTCCGCTCCCCCCTCAACACTCGCCGCAACCGGCGCTATCTGATACGCGCTGCCGTTGCCGCTGTCGGCGGCGTAGAGCATGCCGTTGAATGCCGCCAAGCCGGCGATGCTCGTGCCGAGCGGCGCGCCGTTGTTCGCTTGGATCCAATTGCCGCCGTCGGCTTTCACGAACAGGTTCCCGTTGCTGTCCCCGGCGTAGAGCTTTCCGTTGAAGACCGCCAGCGCCTGGATGAAAGCGGGGCTCACTGCCGAACCGCCGTTCGTGGGGTTCCATGTGACCCCATCCACGGTGGCGTATACCTTGCCGCCGGCGGCGGTGCCCGCATAGAGCTTGCCGTTGTAGACGGCCAAGGCGCCGATGCTCGTTCCGACCGGCGTCCCGCTGTTCCAGGAGGCGCCGTCGGCGGTGGCGTAGACCTTGCCGTTGGCGGCTCCGGCATAGAGCTTGCCGTTGAACGCAACGAGCGACGAGATCGCGCTCCCGACCGCCGCGCCGCTCCAGGCGCTCCCGTCGGCGCTAACATAGATCGAGCCGGCGCTGCCGCCGGCGTAGAGATTGCCGTTGAAGACAGCAAGGGTCGCGATGGCGCCGGCGCCGACGCTGACGCCCGTCCCCCAGCCGGTCCCGTTCGCCGTGGAATACACCTTGCCGCTGGAGTCGCCGGTGTAGAGGCTCCCTTTGAAGACGGCCAACGGCTTCGGGCCGGCGCCGACCGTAACGCCGCTGCCCCAGCCCGTTCCGTTGTTGGAGTAGACGCTGTTGCCGCCTGAGTCGGTGGCGTAGAGCGTGCCGCCGAAGACGGCGAGACTGTACAACGACGTTCCGACATTTGAGGGCGTGACGTTCACACCGTCCGTCCAGGTCTGACCCGCGTCGGTGGAGTACAGGACGCCGAAGCCTCCTGAAACGGCGAGGCCGCTGAGCGTGTCCTGGACCGCGAGCCGTGCCGTAACGCCGGCGGCTAGATCGTTGATCTGCGATTCTCCGAGCGGGCTGCCGCCGGAGTTGAGGCTTGCGAAGCTCGCGGCCTGCGCCGGCGCGGCGAGGTCCGTCACGAAGCTGAAGGTCGGCGACCACGGGCCCAAGGTGCCGAACGCGTTATTCGCAGTCGCGACGCGCCAGTAGTACGTCGCGCCGTTCCCTAGGGTGAAGGTCGAGATGTACGCGGCGTTTGCTGTGAGTAAGCTGGCGTTAGCGACGGCCGGCGTCGCGATGTTGATGACGATGTTCGCATCCGCAAAGGAGTCGTCATTGCTCGAGACCTGCAGGTAGTATGAGGAGCCGGCGGGCAGACCGGCGATGATGCTGCGGCTCGGCCCGATCCAGTCGAAGTTCGGCTGGACGGTCACATAGGCGCCGTTGGCCGGATAGCTGGGTGCTGGGATGGCGATGGCGGTGAGCGCGTCCACCTTCACGGCGAAGGGCCCGAGCGTCGTCACATTGCCGGCGAGGTTGCTCACGGTGAAGATGACTTGATTGGTCGCTCCGCACGGCCAGACGCCGCCGCACACGAGCGTATTCGTCGAAGCGGCGAGCGTCAGCCCCGTCGCGGAGAGGGTCTGGGGATCGGTCGTGCCGTCTGTTCCTCCCAGGCTCGCGGCGACCGGCGTAATCTGATAGACCTTGCCGTTGCCGCTGTCGGCGGCGTAGAGCATGCCGTTGAACGCCGCAAAGCCCGCGATGCTCACGCCGAGCGGCGCGCCGTTGTTCGCTTGGATCCAATCGCTCCCATCCATCGTCAGGAAAAGGTTCCCGTTGCCGTCGCCGGCGTAGAGCTTGCCGTTGAAGGCCGCCAAGGCGTCGATGCTCGAGCCGACGCCGGTTCCCTGGTCCCAGGAGGCGCCGTCGGCGCTCGCGAACACCTTGCCGCTGCCGGAGTCTCCGGCATAGAGCTTGCCGTTGTACGCGGCCAAGGCGCCAATGCTCGTTCCGACCTGCGTCCCGCCGTCCCAGGAGGCGCCGTCGGCGGTGGCGTAGACCTTGCCGTTGGCGTCGCCGGCATAGAGCTTGCCGTTGAACGCAACGAGCGACGAGATCGCGCTGCCGACCGTCGCGCCGCTCCACGCGATTCCGTCGGCGCTGACATGGATCGAGCCGCCGCTGTCGCCGGCGTAGAGATAGCCGTTGAAGACTGCCAGGCTCAAGATGCCGTTGGCGCTTACATTGACCGCCGGGTTCCAGGTCGTTCCGTCCGTCGTGGAGTATACGTTGCCGCCCGAATCGCCGGTGTAGAGGACGCTGCCGAAGACGGCCCTGCCGAAGACGGCCAGGGGCAGCGGGTCGGTCCCGACCGGCGTGCCGCTCCAAGAGTCGGCGCTCGAATAGACGCTGCCGTCGCCGGTGGCATACAGCGCGCCCCCGAAGACCGCAAGGGAGTGCAACGACGTCCCGACATTGGAGATGACGTTTGCGCCGTCGGTCCAGGTCTGACCGGCGTCGGTGGAGTACAGGGCGCCGAAGCCGCCCGAAACAGCGAGGCCGCTGACAAGGTCCTGGACGCCGATGCGTGCGGCCACGCCCGTGGCCAGATCGTTGATCTGCGACTCGCCAAGCGCGTTGGGGACAGAATTGAGGCTCGCGAAGTCCTCGGTCTTCGCCGGGGCGGCGAGGTCCGTCACGAAGCTGAAGGTCGGCGACCAGGGGCCCAACGTGCCGAACGCTCCATTCGCGGTCGCGACGCGCCAGTAGTAGGTCACGCCGGTCCCCAGGGTGAAGGTCGAGATGTACGCGGCGTTTGCTGTGAGTAAGCTGGCGTTAGCGACGGCCGGCGTCGCGATGTTGATGACGATATTCGCATCCGCAAAGGAGTTGTCGTTGCTCGAGACCTGCAGGTAGTACGAGGAGCCGGCGGGCAGACCGGCGATGATGTTGTTGCTTGGCCCGATCCAGTCGAAGTTCGGCTGGACGGTCACATAGGCGCCGTTGGCCGGATAGCTCGGTGCCGGGATGGCGATGGCCGTAAGCGTGTCCACCTTCACGGCGAAGGGTCCTAGCGTCGTTGCATTACCGGCGAGGTCGCTCGCGGTGAAGATGACTTGGTTGGTCGCACCGCACGGCCAGACGCCGGCGCAGGTGAGGGCGTTGGTCGAAGCGGCGAGCGTCAGCCCCGTCGCGGAGAGGGTCTGGGGAGCGGTCGTGCCGTCTGTCCCTCCCAGGCTCGCGGCGATGGGAGTGATCTGGCAGACCTTGCCATTGCCGCTGTCGGCGGCGTAGAGCATGCCGTTGAACGCCGCCAAGCCGGCGATGCTCACGCCGAGGGGCGCGCCGTTGTTCGCTTGGATCCAATTGCTGCCGCCCGCCGTTAGGAAGAGGTTCCCGTTGCCGTCGCCGGCGTAGAGCTTGCCGGTGAAGACGGCCAAGGCGGCGATGTTCGTTCCGACCTGCGTCCCCCCATCCCAGGAGGTGCCGTCGGCGGTGACATAGACCTTGCCGTTGGCGGCTCCTGCATAGACCTTGCCGTTGTAGACGGCCAGGGCGCCGATGCTCGTTCCGACCTGCGTCCCGCCGTCCCAGGAGGCGCCGTCGGCGGGAGCCGGCGCTGTCGCCGGCGTAGAGATAGCCGTTGAAGACCGCCAGGCTCAAGATGCCGTTGGCGCCTACATTGACCGCCGGGTTCCAGGTCGTCCCGTCCGTCGTGGAGTATACGTTGCCGCCCGAATCGCCGGTGTAGAGGGCGCCGTTGAAGACGACCAGGGGCAGCGGGTTGGTCCCGACCGTCGTGCCGCTCCAGGAGGTCCCATTGGCGCTTGAATAAACGCTGCCGTCGCCGGTGGCGTAGAGCGCGCCCCCGAAGGCCGCAAGGGAGTGCAACGACGTCCCGACATTCGAGATGACGTTTGCGCCGTCGGTCCAGGTCTGACCGGCGTCGGTGGAGTACAGGACGCCGAAGCCGCTCGAGACACCCAGGCCGCTCAGCGTGTCCTGGATCTCGAGGCGCGCCGTAACGCCAGCGGCTCGATCGTTGATCTGAGACTCTGCCAGCGGGTTGGCTGCGGAATTCAGACTTGCGAAGCTTGCGGTCTGCGCCGGAGCGGCGAGGTCCGTCACGAAGCTGAAGGTCCGCGACCAAGGCCCGAGCGTCTCCGACTGCGCGTCGGTGAGCGCTACGCGCCAGTAGTAAGTGGCGTTGTTCACGAGCGTGACGCTGGGAGTATACGCGCCGACGACGCGGAGAATGCTGGGGCCGGCGATGACCGGCGGGATGGAGGCAGTGAGGACGAGATTGCCGGACGCGAACGCGGGATCGTTGTTGGATACTTGGAGGTAGTACAGCGCGCCCGCGGGCAGACCGGACACGGTCGTGGGGCTTGGCCCAAGCCAGGTGAGATTGGGTTGGACGTCGACGTAGGCGCCGTTGGCCGGGTAGGAGGGCGTCAGGTTCCCCAGGTCCGTCGCCGCGGTGCCGTTGAGCGTGAGGTTCAGGGCGCTGTAGACGTTGGCGAGGCCGGCTCCGCCGGCGTCGGCAGCAGCGCCGATGTTCGAAGCCGAGTTCCGCAGCGTCGTTTGGACTTGCGCCGGCGTCAGGGAGGGGTTCGCTGAAAGCACCAACGCGGCCAAACCGGACACAAGAGCGCACGAGAGGGAGGTCCCCCCTCCGCTGATCGTTGTGTAGCCGCCGCCGAGGTCGGTCGTCTCGATGCCGCCGCCGGGGGCATTGCTCCCTCCGGGCGCGACGAGTCCGTTCTGCGCTAGGGTCGGACCCTGGCAGGAGTAGGCGGTGACTGTGTCGTTGAGGTCGGTTGCGCCGACCGGGATGACGCCGGAGCAGCTGGCAGGCTCTTCCACGTCCTGGGAGCCCCCGCCGCTGATGCAGGCCGTCTGCTGCTCGTTGCCCGCGGCCGCGACGAGCGTCACGCCCGCGGTCACGGCGGCGGTGACGGCGTCCTGCATGGCCGGGGAGCATGCGTTCGACCCGCCGATGCTCATATTGACGACGACCGGTCCCAGGCTGGCCGCCGTGAGCGTCGTGGCGGCGTAGTCCAGCGCCGCGATGACATCGGCGTCCGTACCTCCGCCCGAGCAATCCGTGCCGCTGAATATGCGCAGCGAGACCAGCTTCGCCCCCCAGGACGTCCCGGCGATGCCGGCGCTGTTGTTCGTCGCGGCGGCCGCGACTCCGGCGACGAGGGTGCCGTGGCTGCCGCACGGCGTCTCGGTCTCCGCGATGCAAGCGCCGGCTGAGCAGTCTTGGTCGTAAGCCGTCAGCCGCTTGTCCGCGAGGTCCTCGTGATCGGCTTGGATGCCCTCGTCGATGACTGCGATCACCACGCTGTTGCTGGCGCCCGTTTCATGGCTCCAGCCCGCGAAGGCGCTCGTGTGGCTCAGGTACCACTGCTGGGCGACGAGAGGATCGTTCGGGATCGTGAGCGGGTGCAGGAGATGGTTGGGCGCGCTCTCGACGACGCCGGGCAAGGACTTGAGGACCGCGAGGCCGTCGGCGACCTTCATGCCGGAACGCATGCGTACGAGGTGCCAGCGGCTCTTGCCGATGCGATGGTGGGAACGGAGCCCGGCTCTCTCGAGCGCAACCGTCCGAGAGGCTTCATCGACCTTCTCGTCGAAGCGGACGAGCGCCTCCTCGGCCGCCACCTCGGCCCCCGCGGCGCCGTGGCGTCCCGGCAGCCTCTCGGTTCGGCGCGTGTGCGCGGCCTGCGCGAGCGCAGGGAGGCCGAGCGCTAACGCCAGCGCGGCCAGCCGACGCCTCATCACGGGCTTCATGCTCTCATCTCTTGACCAAGCTGATCTCGATGCGGCGGTTCTTGGCCTGGCCCTCGGCCGTCGCGTTCGAGGCGGCGGGATGCGCGGGGCCGAAGCCGGCGCCCGACAGGCGGTTCGGCTCGATGCCTAGGTTCGCCAAGAACTCGATGACCGCGTGCGCCCTCGCCATCGAGAGTTCCCAGTTGGTGCGGTAATGCCCTCCCGCGACCGGCGACGGGTCGGTATAGCCTTCGACGACGATGTCGTTCCGCAGCTCGCGCAGAGGTCCCGCGAGCGCCGCCAGGACGGGCTCGGCCTCGGGCTTGAGGTCGCCTTTGCCGAGGTCGAAGAGCGCCGCGGCGCTGAACACCAGCGTGATCCTCTGCCCGGTGTTGACGACCTCCACCTGTCCCGCGAGCTGCCGCTCGGCGACAAGGTTCCAAAGCTTCTCGGGCGCCTGCTCCTGCTTCTTCCGGTCCTCGATGCGCTCGAGCCGCCCCGGTCCGATGGCGGCGCCGAAGGCGCGCTGGATCTGCGCGACCGCCTCGTCGAGGGTCCCGGACTCCGCCTGCCGCACCAAGCCGAAGCAGAACAGCGCGAGGAACAGGATCATCAGATAGCTCATCAGGCTGCCGTAGGTGACGGCCCACAGCGCGCTCCGGTTGAGCTCCGCTTCCAATTCTTGTCTGCCCAGTCGTCTGACGGCCATGTTATTGCGCGACGGCGGTCTCCCTCTCCCGTGCCAGCGCCTTCAGCCTGCGCTCTACCTGCATCGGGATGGTTCCCTCCATGATCTCGAGAAGCCCCTCCATGACGAGCGACTTGCACAACAGCTCCTGCCACGCGCGGATGCGCAGCTTGCCGGCGGCCGGGACGAGGAGGACGTTCGCGAGCAGGATGCCGTACAGCGCCGAGGTGATCGCCACGCCCATGGCCATGCCGGCCTGTTGGGGATCGCTCAACTGCCGGAGCACCTCGACGATGCCGATGAGCGTGCCGACCAAGCCGAACATGGGCGCGAGCACGCTCATGGCGCGGATGACGTTCGTGATCTCGTTCTGGTGATCGAAATCGCGGTTGATCTGGTCTTCGAGCACGCGGCGGACGAAGCGCGGGTCGTTCTTCTCGAGGCAGACTTGGCAGGATCTGGCTAGGAAGCCTCGGACCAACGCCGGGTCCGGGTCCCGCAGGACCGACAGCCCGCGGATGCGGGCCTGCTCGGACATCGCGACCATCGCCGCGACGATCTCGTCGGTCGCTTCGAACGCGGGCCGCGCGAGCAGGCTCGCGAAAGCCCGGAGGACGTCGCCGAGGAACCGGGCGGGCGTGTTGATGAGCGTCGCCGCGAAGGTCCCCCCGAACACGATGGCGAGCGCGTGCCAGTTCATCAGGAGCGCGAACAGCTGCCCGCCGCGCGAGACCGACCACGCGAGGGCCGCGAAGGCCAGCAAGCCGAATATCGTCGTGGTGTCCATGGTGTGTTCCTATCCGAGGAGCCCGCTCATGCCATCGGCTCCGGCATCACCTCGGCGCTCATCACGCGTCCCTCCGCCGCGAGCCTCTTCCAGAGGTCCACGACCTCCTTGCGCGCTTGGCGTATCGTCGACAGGCGCTGAGGCGGCGTGAGCTGAAGGTACTCCGTCACCGCCGCGCGCATGCGCTCCGGCAGGACGGCGAGCAGAGCCTGCTGAAGCTCCGGCTCGGTCCCCCGCATGGCCAGCGCGAGCCGCTCCACCGGCGCCTCGGTGAGCACGTTCGAGAGCGCCTCGGGCTCCAGCTGCGCCAGGTCCTCGAAGCGCAACAGAGACGTCTCGAGCTCGCGGGCGAGCTTCGGCTTCGACGTCCGGAAATGCGCGCGCAGGCTTCCCTGCTGGTCGTCGGGAAGCAGGGCGAGCGTCGCCTTGAGCATCTTCTGGCCCGCGACGTGCGACTCGACGAAGACCTTGAGCCTCTCGCGCGCCGCCGCCAATACCTCGGGCTCCACCTGCACCGTCTCCGAGATGCGCGTGGCCAGGTCGCGCCGCATCGCGTCGGGGAAGCTCGTGAGCACCTTGGCGGCCTGCTCGGGCTTGAGCAGGAACATGATGGGCAGAGCCCACTCGGCGTTCTCGGGCGCGCGCAGGAAGACCGGCAGGTCCTCGACATGCTCGGGGCTCAGCTCGATGTCGGCCTGCGCGTCGATCACCTGGCCGCCGTCGGCGCCGGCCGCCTTGTCGGCGGTCCGCCCGGGCGCTGCGAGCGGGCCGGGCAGTTCCCGCGGCTTGGGGAGGTCCATCTGGATCTGGTGCAGCTGCGCCTCCGCCATCCGGCTCATCGCCGAGGCGAGGCGCACCAGGCAGAGGCCGACGACCAGGAGCGTGACGAGCGTCAGCGAGATGAAGATGGCGTATCGGACGATGAGCCAGGCGGAGTCCGGCGACTGCCACACCGTCTGCCAGGGAGTGGAGAAGCGCAGCCGTACCAGCGTCAGCGTGTCCCGCTCGGGCCTGAGGCCCAGAACGCTGCTCACGAGGTCCATGATCGCCTTCCCTTCGGAGGCAGGCACGCTCTCGTC
>JAPLKK010000263.1 GCA_026388115.1 Elusimicrobiota bacterium
CATCAGCCCGAGCAGGGCGATGAGCGCGGCGAAGAGGCAACGGAAGCTGCCGATGGGCGCCAAGTCGTGTGTGTAGGGACCGGCACGGAAAAGGTAGAGCAGGCCACCGGGAATGAGAAGAAGGACGTTGATGGGCAGGATGAGAATCGCAGCGAGCCGACGGAAGAGCACGTCCGACGCTCAGCGCTCAGGGGGTGAGACGAGGTAGCGGTCGTTCGGGATGCCGAAGGTCGCGAGGATCTCGGGCGACGCCTTCTCCGCCGCGGCGGCGTCCAAGACGATGCGGCCGCCGAAGTCCGTGACGGGATCGGTCTCGATCACGTGGAAGCGGCCCTGAGGGTGCCGGAACGCCTCGAGCAGGTCGTCGAGCCTCCCGATCACCCGGCCGTTGACCCGGTCGACGACGATCCCGCGGAAGTCATGGTAACCCGCGTTCACGGCGTGCGGCAGCACATGCGCGAGCACGACGACCTCGCGGCGGCCGGCGGTGGGCACGCCGAAGTCGAGATAGGTCCTGAAGGAGTCCGGCACGTCGTTCCATTCCCAGTTGGTCAGGAAATTGCGGGTCAGCGGCGTGAAGACCAGCCCGGCGTACACGAAGTAGCGCGGGCGCGAGCCGTAGGCCGGACCCGGGACGAGCGCCTCGGTGGGCTTGAGCGTCACCTCCACCTGCCGGGCCTTGCCCGCGCGCACGACGCCGAGGCGGGCCTTCTCCCCGGTCTGATGCATGACGATCAGGTGGGAGAAGAGCACGCGTTCGCTGCGGCGGAAGGGGACGGTGCCGTCGTCGAAGATCCTGGTGCCGTCGATGGAGGTCAGCACGTCGTCGGCCTGCAGCACGCCGTCCGCCGAGCCGCCGTGGACGACCGTCGACACACGCACGCCGGTCTCGCCCGGCTCCATGCCGAGCCACTCGCGCAGGGCCCGGTTCTCGACCGCCTGCCAGCGGATGCCGAGGTCCGGGATGCCCGCGTAGCGGCCGTTGTCCACGTCCTTCAAGAAGCGCTGGACCACGGGCGCCGGCACCGCATAGCCCACGCCCTCAGCCTCGGCGTCCATCTGGAAAGAGACGCCGACCAGCTTGCCGTCCTGGATCATCGGTCCGCCGCTGTTGCCGGGGTTGATGGCGGCGTCGGTCTGGATGGTCAAGAGATCCCGGTCCGAGTGCGTGTAAGGCGTGACCTCGATGCGGCTGACGACGCCCTTGGTGACGGAGAGGTCGTCGCCGCCCTCGGGGAAGCCGTACACCTCGACGGCGTCGCGCTGGTCGGGAAGCTCGCCCAGCTCCAGCTCCTTGGAGCCCTCGAAGAACGCCGGCTCGTCGACGGTGAGCAGCGCCAGCTCGCTGTCGTGGGCGACGAACTGGACGCGGGCCGTGTAGCGGTTGGCGTCGCCGGCGCGACGCACCTGCACGAAGACCTGGTCGCTGACCACGTGGGCGTTGGTGAGGATGCGGCGGCCCTTGATGATGCAGCCCGCGCCCGACAGGCTGTCCTGCGCCGTCATCTGCCAGGGCTGATAGTAGTCGGGCTTGCGAAAGACGGTGAAGATGCGCACCACCGACCGGTCGACCTCGGAATCGGCGCGCTGCTGCTTGGCCGCGCGGGTTGGAGAGGCGACGAGAAAGACGGCTGCGATCGCTGAGAGCAGGGACGATTTGTAGCGAATTCGATTCTCGCTCTCCCGCCAAAGGCGCGGGAGGGATACGGAGATTTGGCATAATCATGGCGTGGCACGACTCGTTCTGATCACGCGGCCTCGTGCGCAGGCGGCGACGCTGGCGCGGGCGGTGCGGCGCATCGGCGGCCGCCCCGTGCTCGCCCCGGCGATACGGATCGCGCCGCCGACCTCGTGGGGGCCGCTCGACAAGGCTCTGCGCGCGCTCAAGGGCTACGACGCGGCCGTGTTCACCAGCGCCAACGGGGTGGATTTCTTCTTCAAGCGGGCCGGGCGCGTGCTCAAGCGCAAACCGCGGCTGCCGGACAAGCTCTTCGCCATCGGACCCGCCACCGCGAGCGCTCTCCGTCGCCGCGGCTTCGCCGGAGCAAGCCTGCCGGACCGCTTCGAAGGCGAAGCGCTCGCGAAGCATCTTCTGCGGCGATCGGGCCCGGTACGCGGGCTGCGCATCCTCATACCGCGCGCGCTGGCGGCGAGAGATGTCCTGCCGCGACTGCTGCGGAAAGCGGGAGCGGAGGCGGATGTCGTCGAAGCGTACCGCACGCTGGCGGACGCGCGCGGGCGCGAGCGGATCAAGGCCTTCGTTCGGGCGGGCGGCTCGCCGGTCGTGACGTTCACCTCGCCCTCGACGGTGCGGCAGTTCATGGCGGCGGTGGGGGAGCGCGCGGCCCGCAAGTTCTTTCGGACGGCGGCGGCGGCCTCCATCGGGCCCATCACGTCGCGCGAGCTGCGCGCTCATGGCATACGGCCGGCGGTGGAGGGGAAACCCTATACCGTCGAGGGGTTGGCGCGGGCGATGAAGCCATTGTTCGGCGGGAGCGGGAGAACGGCGAGGGAACGGAGATGACGGATCGGGCGCCGCTTCGACGGACGCTGGTCCAGGCGCTGCGGAAGGGGGGGGCGTGCCTGCGGCGCGGCCTCGGGCGCGCGCGCATCAGCTACAAGGCGGGGCGCGCCAACGTCGTCACGCAGGTGGACTTGGCGAGCGAGCGGGCGGTGGTGGGCGTGATCCGGCGCCGGTTCCCGACCCACGACTTCTTCGCAGAGGAGAAGGCGCGCACCAGCACGGGGTCGGACTATCTCTGGGTCATCGACCCGCTGGATGGGACGCTCAATTTTTCCCACGGCATGCCGGTCTGCTGCGTCTCGGTCGCGGCGGTCGAACGCGGGCGCACCGTGGTCGGGGGGGTGTACGATCCTTTCCGTGAAGAGCTTTTCCTGGCAGAGGCTGGGCGAGGCGCTTTTCTCAACGGGAAGCCGATCTCCGTATCGCGTGCGCCAGGGCTCGACAAATCGCTGCTTGTCACCGGCTTCCCGTATGACCGCGACAAGCGCGCGGGGCTTTACGCCGGCATCGTCCGGCAGTTCCTCGAACGGGGACAAGACTTGCGCCGCTCCGGTTCGGCGGCGCTGGACCTCGCCTGGACCGCGGCAGGGCGTTACGACGGCTTCTGGGAGTTTTGCCTCGCCCCCTGGGACGTCGCCGCGGGACGCCTGCTGGTCACCGAGGCGGGGGGAAAGATCACCGATTTCAGCGGAAAGCCTTGGGGAACAGTGGATACCTGGGGAAGACAGACGCTCGCCTCCAATGGTCGCATCCACCCGGAGATGCTGACGGTGTTGCGGAAGGTCGCCGCCCGCTGACAGCGGCCGTTGTCTTTTTTTGTATTATCCCGTTACGGAAAAACGCATGTCTCGGAACTCGAAACTCGCGGTGGTCACGGGCGGCGCGGGCTTCATCGGCAGCCACCTGGCCGAGCGCCTTCTTAAGGACGGTCACCGAGTCCGGGTCCTGGACAATCTCGCCACCGGCCGGCTGGCCAATCTGGCCCATATTCGCGGGCCGCGGCTCTCGTTCCATCGAGTCGACATCTCGCGCCTTGCGCGGATCGCGCCCTTCATCAATGGCGCGGACTGGGTATTCCACCTTGCCGCGCTGGCCGACATCGTCCCCTCCATCGAGGAGCCTTTGCGCTATCACCAGGCGAACGTGGACGGGACGGTCGCCGTCCTGGAAGCCGCTCGCCGCGCCGGCGTGCGCCGGCTGGTGTACACCGCTTCCTCCTCATGCTACGGCATCCCCGACGCCTTCCCGACGCCTGAGACCGCTCCGGCCAAGCCGATGTATCCTTACGCGCTCACCAAATATCTTGGCGAGCAGTACGCGATGCACTGGGCGAAGACGTACCGCCTGCCCTGCGTCTCCTTGCGCCTGTTCAATGTCTACGGCCCGCGCTCGCGCACGGCCGGGACCTACGGGGCGGTCATGGGCGTCTTTCTGGCTCAAAAGCTGGCCGGGCTGCCGTTCACGGTGGTGGGCGACGGCCGTCAAACGCGGGACTTCACGTATGTCACCGACGTGGCCGACGCTTTCGTCACCGCGGCTGAATCCGACGTGATGGGCGAGTGCTTCAACGTGGGCTCCGGCGGGACCTACAGCATCAACGAGCTCGTGCGATTGCTCGGCGGGCCGGTGACGCACGTGCCCAAGCGCCCCGGCGAGCCGGACTGCACCTTCGCCGATACCCGGAAGATCCGCAAGCGCCTCGGCTGGCGGCCGAAGATCTCTTTCAAAGAAGGCGTGCAGCGGGTCCTGGAGCGCATCGACGACTGGAGCGAGGCGCCGGTATGGGATAAGAAGTCCATCCACAAGGCGACGCGCGGCTGGTTCCAGCACCTGGGAGGCGTCCGTGCCTGAGACCCTTGCCAAGATCAAGACGCTCGCCCAGCTCTCGCCGATCCTGCGCCGCCTGCGCGAGCAGGGCAAGCGCATCGTCCACTGCCACGGCGTGTTCGACCTGATGCATCTGGGCCACATCCGCCATTTCCAACAGGCGAAGAAGCTCGGCGACGTGCTCGTCGTCACGCTCACGCAGGACCGCTGGGTCAACCGCGGCCCGGGCCGCCCCGTCTTCACGCAGGAGCACCGGGCCGAGGCGATCGCGGCCCTCAATTGCGTGAACTTCGTGGCGATCAACGACACGCCCTTGGCCGTCGGCGCCATCCAGTTGCTGCGGCCGCATTTCTACGTCAAGGGGCCCGACTACAAGGACGCGGGCAAGGACCTGACCGGCGGCATCCGCCGCGAGCGCGAGGCCGTCGAGGCCGTCGGCGGCAAGCTCGTCATCACCGACGACCTCACGTTCAGCTCCTCCTCGCTCATCAACCGGCACCTCGGCGGGCTGCCGCCGAAGACGATGGATTTCCTGGCGCGCTTCCACAAGCGGCATCCGCTCGACGAGGTGCTGGGCTACCTGCGCGGCGCGTCGAAGCTGCGCTTCCTCTTCGTGGGCGAGGCGATCATCGACGAGTACCGGTACTGCGTGGCGATCGGCAAGTCGTCGAAGGAGCCGATGCTGGCGATCAAGCACCTCGAGACCGAGCGCTTCGCGGGCGGCATCGTCGCCGCCGCCAACAACGCCGCGAGCATCCTGAAGCAGGCCGACGTCGTGACCCTGCTCGGCGACCGCGAGCCGCACGAGGCCTTCTTCCGCGACCGCTGCTGCGAGAACGTCCGGCTGCGCTGTCTGCCCAAGACCGACTCGCCCACGATCGTCAAGCGGCGCTACATCGACCGGTATTTCTTCACGAAGCTCCTCGCCATCTACGAGATGAACGACACGCCGCTGATCGTGCCGGACAATCGCCGGCTGTGCGGCCTGCTCCGCAAGCTCGTGCCTCAGTACGACGGGGTCGTGGTCCTCGATTTCGGCCACGGGATGCTCTCCGACGAGGCGATCGAGATCCTGTGCTCGAAGGCGAAGTTCCTGGCGGTCAACACCCAATCCAACGCCGGCAACCTCGGCTACCACGCCGCCTCGCGGTACCGCCGCGCCGATTTCCTGTGCATGGCCGAGAACGAGTTCCGGCTCGAGGAGCGCGACCTTCACTCCAATATCCGCGACATCGTCCGCGCCGTGGCGAAGAAGCTCCATTGCCCGTCCGCGATCCTGACGGGCGGGAAGTTCGGCTGCCTGACCTACTCGGCCCGCCACGGCTACACCGAGGTGCCGGCGGTGGCGCACGACGTGGTGGACCGCATGGGCGCGGGCGACACCTTCTTCGCGGTGACCGCGCCGTGCGTCGCTCAGGGCGCGCCGATGGACGTGGTGGGCTTCATCGGCAACGTCGCGGGCGCCGAGGCGGTGGCGACCGTCGGCCACCGCACCTTCCTGCAGCGCACGCCGCTGTTCAAGCACATCGAGACCCTGCTCAAATGAGACAGTTCAAGACCGTCCTCATCACCGGAGGCGCCGGCTACGTGGGCGCCGTGCTCGTCCCGCTCCTGGTCAAGGCCGGCTACCGCGTGAAAGTCCTGGACCTCTACCTTTACGGCGACGACGTGCTGAAGCCGGCGCGCGGGCCGAGCCTCGAGGAGATCCGCGGCGACATCCGCGACCAGAAGCTCCTCCGCGAGTCGCTCGCGGGAGTGGATGCCGTCATCCACCTCGCTTGCATCTCCAACGACCCGAGCTTCGAGCTCGACCCGGAGCTCGGCCGCTCCATCAATTTCGACGCCTTCGCCCCGCTGGTGGAGCTCAGCCGGGAGGCGGGGGCCAAGCGCTTCATCTACGCCTCGACCTCGAGCGTCTACGGCGTCAGCGAGGCGCCCGAGGTCACCGAGGAGCATCCGCTCAAGGCCTTGACCGACTACAGCAAGTACAAGGCGCTGTGCGAGCCGCTGCTACTGGAGAGCCAGGAGGACGATTTCACGACCGTCATCATCCGTCCGGCCACTCTCTGCGGCTACTCGCCGCGCCAGCGGCTCGACCTCACCGTGAACATCCTGACCAACCACGCGGTCAACGCGGGCAAGATCACCGTCTTCGGCGGGACGCAGATGCGCTCGAACCTCCACATCGAGGACATGGCGGAGCTCTACGAGCTGCTGCTCGAGCTTCCGGCCGCCAAGATCGCCGGCAAGACCTTCAACGTCGGCGCCGAGAACCACACCGTCTCGGACATCGCGAAGCAAGTGGCCGAGATCGTGCGCCGGCGCGTGCCCGGGCGCGAGAAGCTCGAGATCGTGACCACGCCGTCGGACGACAACCGCTCCTATCACATCTGCTCCGAGAAGATCCGCCGCGAGCTGGGCTACGTCCCCAAGCGCACGATCGCCGACGCGGTCGAGGACCTGATCGCCGCCTTCAAGGGAGGCCGGCTGCCCGACTCGCTGGACGCGGTCCGCTACTTCAACATCAAGACGATGCAGGCGGTCCGCCTGCATTGAAGATACTGCTCGTCGGCGCGCACGGGCAGCTCGCGACGAGCCTCGGGCGGGTCTTTGCGGGCCATGACGTGACGGCGCTCGGCCACGGCCAGCTCGACATCACCGACGAGGCCCGCGTGAGCGAGACCGTGAGCGCCTTGTCGCCCCACGTCGGCATCAAAGGACCCGACCCGCCCGATCAACGCCTACGGGAGATCGAAGCTGGCGGGCGAAACGTTCGTCAGGACCCTCGCGCCGAAGCATTTCATCGTCCGGACCTCCGCGCTCTTCGGCGAAGGGTCCGCCGCGGGGCCGGCGAACAATTTCGTGCTGCTGATCTTGCGCCAGGCCAGGGAGGGGAAAGAGGTGCGGGTCGTGACCGATCAGGTCGTCTCCCCGACCTACACGCGGGACGCCGCCGAGAAGATCGCCTGGATCGTCGAGGCCGCTCGGCCCGGAACGTACCATGTCGCCAACGCCGGCGAATGCTCCTGGTACGAGTTCGCCCGCGCCATCTTCGACAAGGCGGGCGTCAAGGCGAAGCTCGTGCCGGTCACGACGGCCGAGCTCAAGCCGAAAGCGGCCCGGTTGCCGTACGCCGCCTTGGCCAACGGGGCGCTGCGCCGGCTCGGCGCCGACGACATGCGCCCCTGGCAGGCCGCCGTGGAGGAGTATCTTCGAATTCTGTAGAGTATGCCGCAGGACATGGACAAGGACCGCCTGATCAAGCTGTACCGCACGATGCGGCTCATCCGCCGCTTCGAGGAACAGATCGTCGACCTCGTCAACCGCAACGAGATCCGCGGCAACACCCACGAGTACGTCGGACAAGAAGCCGTCGCGACCGGCGTATGCGACGCCCTGCGCCCCGACGACGTGATCACCAGCACCCACCGCGGCCACGGTCACGTCCTCGCCAAGGGCGCCGACCCGCGGCGCGTCCTGGCGGAGCTGATGGGCAAGTCCACCGGCTGCAACCGCGGCCGCGGCGGCTCCATGCACGTGGCCGACCTCTCCTTGGGCATCTTCGGCGCCAACGGCATCGTGGGCGCCGGCGTTCCGATCGCCTGCGGCGCCGCCTTCGCCTCGAAACTCGAAGGGACCAAGCGCGTCGCCGCGGCGTTTTTCGGCGACGGAGCGATCAACCAGGGCGTCGTCCTGGAGGCGATGAACCTGGCGTCCGTCTGGAAGCTCCCCGTCCTCTTCGTCTGCGAGAACAACCTCTACGGCGCGACCCTGCCGATCCGCGAGGCCTCGACGATCGAGAAGCTGTCGGAGCGCGCGGCCGGCTTCGGCATGCCGGGCGCGACGGTGGACGGCATGGACGTGCTGGCGGTCCGCGAGGCGGCCTCGCAGGCCGTCGAGCGGGCCCGCTCCGGGGGCGGCCCCGCGTTCCTGGAGTGCGAGACCTACCGGTTCGTCGGCCATTTCACCGCCGAGAAGTATCGGGGCTTCAAGTACCGCACCGAGGAGGAGATCGCCGCCTGGCGCAAGCGCGATCCGCTCGCGACGTATCCCGCGTGGCTGAAGCAGCAAGGCGTCGGCGACCCGGCCGCGGTGGACGCAGAAGTGGACGCTAGCCTCCAGCAGGCGGTCGCGTTCGCCCGCGAGAGCCCGCAGCCCTTGCCCGACGAGGCGCTCGACGGCATGTACGTGACGACTTATCCCGGTCTTCCGGCGCGAGGCTCATGACCCGCGAGCTGCGCTTTCTCGACGCCTGCAACGAGGCCCTGCGCGAGGAGATGGAGCGCGATCCCAAGATCGTCGTCCTGGGCGAAGACGTCCGCTGGGGCATGCGCGGCTTCACCAAGGGCGTCCTCGACAAGTTCGGTCCGAACCGGATCTTCGACACGCCGATCTCCGAGGCGGCCTTCACCGGGCTGGCGACCGGCGCGGCGCTGGCCGGCCTGCGCCCCGTCGTCGAGCTGCAGATCAGCGCGCTCGTCTACGTCGCTTTCGACCAGCTGGTGGACCAGGCGCAGAAGCTGCGCTACATGATGGGGGGGCAGGGCAAGATCCCGGTCACCTACATCGTCCCCTGCGGAACGCGGGGCGCCAACGCCGGCCAGCACTCG
>JAPLKK010000027.1 GCA_026388115.1 Elusimicrobiota bacterium
CCGAGCCTCCGGCGCTGCCTCCGAGCAACTGATCAGCGCCGGAGCAGGACGTCCAGATTCCGGCGAGCGGGCTCATAGCCCGGATCGATGCGAAGCACCTCTTGGAATTCCTTTGCCGCGTCCGCGAATCGGCGCTGCCGCGCGAGAGCGACGGCGAGATCGAAGTGAGCCTCCAGATAATCCGGCTTGATCCTGACGGCTTCGCGAAGATGCGCCTGCGCTTCCTCGAGCCGGCCCAGCTGCCCCAGGGCGACGCCCAGATGATGATGGGCTTGCGAGGAGTTCGGATTGATCTTCACCGTCTCTCCGTAATGCGCGGCCGCCTCCTCCAGCCGGCCGCGCGCCGCGAGAACGACGGCCATGTTGTAGTGAGCGACCTCGTAGTCCGGCTTCAGCCGCACGGCTTCCTGGTAATGCGCGATCGCCTCATCTAGCCGCCCCCGCAATGCCAAGCTGAAGCCGAGGTTGTACTCCGCTTCGGGGTAATCGGGCTTGAACCTCAGCGCCTCGCGGAAATGCGGAACCGCGTCCTCGGCCCGGCCTCGCCCGAGCAAGAGGACGCCCAGATTGTTGTGCGCTAGGGGGGAGGAGGGGTTCTTCGAGAGCGTATCGAGCCAGATCCGCTCGTCGTTCTGGTAGATCGCGCACCGCCGCCACGTGAGGAAGCCCAGGACGAGCAGGGTCGCGAGAGCCGCGGCCCGCATCGCGGCTCGCCGGCGCTGGGATTCGACCGGCGCCTCCAGCGCCGCCGCGAACAGCGGGATGAGGCCGAGGCTCGCCAGATATTGGTAATGATCCGCGACGAACGCATAACGGTAGGTGTAGACGTTCACGAATCCCAAGAGCGGGAGGATGGTGACGACGTAGAATCCGACGGCCGCCGCGCTCCCCCGCATGCGGTATTTGCGAAAGAGCCAACCGCAGCCAAGCAGCGCCGTCGCGGGCCAAAGCCATTGAGTCCAGTCTCGAGGATCGAGCGCCCAGCGCTCGTAGCTGAACGTGAGCCCCGCGGGATAGAGCAGCTTCAGCGGATAGAACCAGAAGGCGCGGCCCGCCAGCAGCGCGCGCTGCCACATCGAAAGGTGGAACTCGGCGCTTTCGCGCAGCGTATGCGTCTCCACCCATAAGGTGAACAGCCCCACGGCGAATGCGACGGCGAAAAAAGGGAGGAGCCGCGCCGCGTCCTTCCGCTCGAGCTTGCCCGTCCGGTGCCAGTGGGCCAGCGGCAGGACGACCGGCAGGGTGGCGGTGACGGCCTTGCTCAAGAGCGCGAACAGAAACGCGACGAGCGCGCCCCAGTACCATCGGCGCCCTTCGCCCTCCTCGAAAGCGAGATAGCCGTAGAACGCCGAAAGGAAGAAGAATCCCGACAGCACGTTCTTGCGTTCGGCGACCCACGCGACCGACTCGACGTGCACCGGGTGCAGGGCGAAGATCGCCCCCGCGAGCCCCGCGCCGCGCACGCCGCAGCGCTTCAGGATGAGCCAGACCAAGATCGCGTTGGCGATATGGAGGAAGACGTTGTCCAGGTGATAGCCCAGGGGCCGCTTCCCCCACAGATGGCGTTCCACCCAGAAAGAGGTATAGGTCATGGGAAAGTCGCGGTAAAAGTTCCCGGCCGGCTGCTGGAAGCTCCAGATCGTGGCGAGTGCGCCGGGCCGGTCCAGCAGCGGATTGTCGGCGTAGTAGTCGTCGTCCCAGATATAGCCGCCCCTGATCGCGGGAACATACGCGCTGAGCGTGACCAGGGCCAAAAGAAGGACCCACGGCCACCACGCCGATTCAAGGCCCGGCTTTGGGGAGGCGCCGGCCGGCGACGCGGCGGGCGGGCCGGAGGTCGGAATAGTGGATCGGCGGCGCGAGGCGGCGTTTCCCATCGGGGGGCCCCGGGGCCCCAATCGCCGATATTAGCAGGGGAAAGCGGCGCACGCCATAGGGCCCCCTCCCTTTACACGGCGAGCGGCCATCGCGTAAGATTGATCGTCGGATGGCCCGCATACTCATCATAGACGACGACGGGAGGTTTCGACAAGCGGCGGCGATGATGCTCGCCTCGCAAGGGCATCAGCCTGTCGAAGCGGACGACGCGCATAGCGGCGGCCTGCAAGCGCGTTCCCAGCCGCCGGACCTCATCCTCCTGGACGTGCAGATGCCCGCCGGCGGCGCGCCTATGCTCCTCAAGAGCCTCGAGGGCCAGCCGGAGCTGGCGGAGATCCCCATCATCTTCATCAGCGGGATGCCCGAGTCCAAGCTCAAGCAATGGTTCCCGGAGACCCCCGGGCGCCGCTGTCATTCGAAGCCGATCGACTGGAAGCTGATGCTCCAGCAGATTGCCGAGTTGCTGGCCCCTCGATAGCGCATGCGGCGCGAGGCGTTGCGACCGGGCATCAACTCGGCGCTGACAGGCCGAGCCGTTGCGAGTATAATAGCGGACCGATCATGATTCACTTCCCCCCCAAGATCATCCTCGTCCCGATGGATCTGCTGGACCCCTCCTTCAAGGCCCTGTCGCAAGCCTCCTTGCTCGCCGAGGCTTTCGGAGCCCAGGTCGAGATCCTCCACGTCCTGCCCGCGCCCGCGGGGAGCGCGCCCTATTATTGGGACCAGACCCCGGACCACAAGCGCCGCCGCGAGGCGGTCGCGGCGATACGCCGGCGGCTCCCGACGGACGCCCTGATCGACGTCCTCGAAGGGGACCCAGTCTCCGCCATCCTGCACGCGGCCTACCTGCGGCGCGCCGGCATGATCGTGATGGGCTCGCACGGGCGCAGCGGCTGGGGCCGCGTCCTGTTCGGCTCGACGGCGGAGGCGGTCGTCCGCAGCTCCCCGGTGCCGGTGATGGTCGTGCGCGGCGTGCCGGGAACGATCCACTCGATCCTGGCGCCGTTCAGCTTCAGCCCCTACGCGCTCGATGCCTTCCGCTACGCCGGCAAGCTCGCCAAGAAGCTCGACGCCCGGCTGACGGCCCTGCATGTGGTCTCCAAGGGCGAGACGCCGGCCTCGGTCGGGCGGCGCATGCGCTCCTGGCTCAAGAGCCTTCCGCGCGGCCTCAAGCACGCCTGCCGGGCTCGGGTCATCGCGGAGGAGCGGCCGGCCGCCGTGATCGCGCGGGCCGCCTCCGAGAACGACGCCGTCGTGCTCGCCGTCCACCGCCACGGCGCCTTGCGCGACGCCATTTTGGGAACGACCGCGGAGCAGGTCCTGCGCCGCTGGCCGGGGCTGATGATCGCCGTGCCGCCCGCGAGGCTGTCGAGCGCGGCGGAGCGTACCCGCCGGCTAAAAATCGCGCGCGTCACCTAAAATTCACGCGCTTCGCCTCCAAATTATGCTTTAATACATGGCAGGAAGCTGTTAAAGTTAGCCGGTTGATTGTGATAGGAAATTCCCGTAGGGGGTTCTAGGACAAATGGCAAGACTCTTGTTGAGGAAGGGAACGCCGCAAACGACCGACGTCAACATCCAGAAATCGAACCGCGTAGTCGTGGATTTCCCCCGCGAAGACTCCAAGATCTCGGGTCCGTATTACAGCATCCGCGTCGGCGCGCTGGATGCCGAAACGGTCGACATCAGCATCAACCAGGGCGAGTGGATCCCCTGCCGCCACTCCTCCGGTTATTGGTGGTACGACTGGGCGAACTTCACGGCGGGCACGTACCAGCTCGTCGCGCGCGCGCGCATCAAGGGACAGACGGACGTCTCCAAGATCCGCAAGTTCACCGCCGAATAACGCAAGCGTTCTCGACGCGCTCACGCGGTAATCGGCGTCGCCGCATCTAGCGCGGCGTGAAAGCGGGATGGGGAGGGGCTCAAAAGGCCCTCCCCATCCTGTTTTTTATGCCTTGAGGTTATGGACCCGGCGGGCGTGGCCGGCGGACAGGCGGGCGACGACCTCCCAGTCGTGCACCGGCGCGAACGTCTCGTAGCAGGCGCCCACCGAGACGAAGCCGGCGCGGCGCTCGAGCACGTGGAACTCGTCGACCAGCGGCTCGATCGCCGCGAGCGCATCGGCCGGCCCCACCGGCACCGCGGCGACGATGCGCGCGGGGGCGAGCTTGCGCAGCCCTTCGAGAGCCGCGATGAAGGTCGCGCCCGTCGCGATGCCGTCGTCGACGAGGATAAGCCGGCGGCCTTCGACGCTCGGCAGGTCGCGCGAGCCGCGATAGAGGCGCTTGCGCCACGCCACCTCCTTGCGCTCGAAGGCCAGCTCGCGCTCATGCTCCCAAGGCTTCATGTCGACGCGCGCCAAGAGCTTCGCGTCCACGAACCCGTTGCCGGCCTCGGTCACGGCGCCGTAAGCCAGCTCCGGGTCGGCCGAACTGCGGAGCTTCTTGGAGATGAAAGCGTCCAGGGGAAGGCTCAGCGCCCTGGCGATGGCCGAGGCGACGATGACGCCGCCGCGCGGCAGCCCGAGCACCAGAGTGTCCTTCGCGCCCCGGTAGGCCTGGAGCCGCCGGGCAAGCGCGGCCCCCGCCTCCTCGCGATCGCGTAGCATGCGTCCTCTTTTTTTTGTTGGCGCAACATTTCGGCTCAGAACGCGCTCTTGAGGTCGTTGCGTTGCGAAAACCGAGGAGTGGCGAGGACGAATCCAGGTCAGTTGCCTGCCTGTGGCGGCGGGAACGGCCTGAAGGTGTCCAGCATCTTCTGATACGCGGCGCGATGGCGCGCGAAAGACTCGCGCGAGGCGCTGAAGCCGAGAACGAATAATCCCTTCTCGCTTTGCAGGACGGCGCGCTCCTGACGCACCGGCACTTCGCGGGTCAGCATCGAATGCGGGGGCGTGTAGTCGAAGGTGTCGCGGGTGAAGCCCTTGGCCGTCGAGCCGCCCAGCGGGAACGTGCTCACCGCGCTCGTCGTCTCGCCCTTGATCTTGACCGGGCCCTTGGCGAACTGACGCGCCAGGTAGGCGTCCGCGCTCGGGAAGAGCTTATTGCCGGAAGGATAGTACGTGACGATGATCTGCGCCGCGATCCCCTGGTCTTTCGGTCCGGTCAGGGCCAGCACATAGGCGTTCTGCCTCCGGTCCCCGGTTTCGTCGCGATAGGCCGCCCAGTCCGCGGGCACCTGGCAGGCGAAAAAGCCCTCCTTCAAGCGATACTCTTTATAAGAGGCCATCCCCCCCTCCTTCGCGGCCGCGCCCTTTGCGCAGGCGGGGCCTGGCTGCAGGAGCACGAAGGCCGCGGCCGGCGCTAGGAGCATTCGGATATTCATAGCGTCTCCTCCTCGCCGGAGGCGAGAGAGCCCGTGACCTCGCCGACAAGCTGCTCATGGCGGTCACGGATGCTCCGGTAATGCTCCAGGACCTGCGCCTGGGCGTGCTTCAGCTCATCGAGCCGCTTTTGCAGCTTCGCCCGCCCGGCTTTCCGAGGCGCTCGACCCGCCAGCTGGTCCTCGATCGCCTTCATCTCGCGGGCGTGCGGAGCCGCCTCCTGCGCCGCGCAGCCCTCCAGCGAGAGAAGGTTCGGATAGTGCTGAGTCGCTATCTTGACCCGCAACGCCTCCGGGCTCTCGAACAGCTCCTGGGCCCGTTGATAGTCGCCCTTGGCGAGGGACGGAGTGCCCTGGTCTTGCGCCTTCTGCAGGAACTCACGGTACTCCTTCGACTTTGCGGCCTTCTGGCGCACATAGAGGCTCTCCGTGAACATCGCCTCTATCTCCATGTGGTGGCTGTACCAGCTGGGCACGTTCTTCTCCTCATGCCATGCCTTCTGCCGGTGATGGGTCGCCTCGTGGACGAAAGTCGAAGACATCAGCATCACGAGCTCGCGGAAGGCCGCGGGGTTGGCGGCGTTCATCAAGTCGCCGGTCTTGCGCCCCGTCGTCTTCAGCCATTCCTGTATGAACTTGGAATTGAAGGACATCACGTCGTCGGAGGGGTCGTACTGCGCGATGGCGGTGCCGGTGCCGAAATCCTTGATCTTCAGCTTCAGCGCGTGCGTGGAATAGAAGGCTTGGAGCGCGTCGCCGGGGGTGGTGCCGGTCACCTCGTCCAGCAGGGCTTTGCGCAGCCTCTCCTCCAGCGCCTTTTTCTGCGTCGCGCCCAGCCCCGAGAGCTTCTCATCGGGCTTCTCGGGTCTGAACCGCGTCAGCTCCTCCGAGCGGATGCCCGCGCCGTCGAAAAGCTGGGCCAAGCGCGCAAGCCTGTCGTCCAGGCTCCGCGCGTTCTTCGCGCCGGCCACGAGTGCTTTTAACTTCGGATCTTGGAGCACCGAAGCGTGCTGGGAGAACAGGGACTGCATGCTCTCCACCGACACCTCGGCTTTCTCCATGTGCTCCTGGACCGCGCTCCTTTTCTCGGAGTCAAGGGTCCCGAGGATCGGGTTCACGCGCGCCCAAAGCGCGTCCAGCTCGCTGCGCGTCTTCGGCGCGGCGGCCAGCGCCTGCTTGGCGACCGCCTCGCCGCGCTTGGCGAGCAGCTTCTGCCGTTGGACGAACGGCAGCCTGTCCCAAGAAGACCGGTCCGCGCCCTGGGAGTGAAGCCAATCGCGCAGCGGAGCCGCGAGGGCGTTCCATTCCCATACCGCCTCCGCCGTCCGCTGCTCGGCCTCCGGGCCGAGGTATCTCTTGGTCCAGTCCACGAAAGGCCTGGCTCCCTGTCCCAACGGAGGCTCCGCCCCTGCCTTGTCCTCGAGGCGGGCGGCGACGGCCTCGCGCAAAGACCCCGAGTCGGCGTGCGAGAGCACGGTGTCCTTGAGATCCTTCAGCCCGGCCGCGCGGGCGAAGAGCGCGGTCCAGGGCCCCGTCCGGTCGCTCTTCGATTCGGCCAAAAAAACCGAGTCGCCGAGCAGAAGCTCGGCGGCGTACGGGTCGAGGTCTTTCGCGACCTTTTTCTGGTACCAGCGTAGGCGCGCGTCGGAGGCCTGGGGGACATCCGACGTCGCCTCGGCCGCGACGGGAAGCGTCGGGACGGGCTGGCAATATCCGAGGCCGGAAAGAAGCAGCGCCAGCAGCAGCCCGGACATCATGGAAGCGATATAATACCGGCAACCAGATGGCCGGCGCAAGCGCTCGTTTCCTCGTGTTGGCGGCCCTCCTCCCCCTTGCCTTCGCGCCGGCCGCCGCCGACAATGACGTTCGCCAGGGTGACGACACCCACGAGCAAACCCATGCCGGCCAAACTCCCGAGGCCGACATCAACCATCCCGCGACCCTGGACGACAACCAGCTTGACGCCTACGTGGACCACCTGTTCGACAGCTACGAGAAGGCCCCAAGCGAGGAGGCGAAGGGCGAAGTGGCCCAGAGGCTCGAGCGGTACCTCGACGAGATGGCGCGACGCGAAGAGGAGAGGACCCTGCCGCGCTCCGCGAACGCCCAGGCACTGGGCGCGGAGGCTGCGGAGAGGGCGGGCAACCCCGCGGCGGCAGATCGGTATCTCCAGCGGTCGTTGGCGCTGGATCCCGGCAACGCGACCGCGAACAGCCTGGCCGCAAAGAAGGCGCTGGACGCGGGCGACAACGCCGCGGCCGTCAAGCATGCCGACGCCGCGCTCAAGCGCAACCCGGGCGACACCAGGGCATTGGGCCTGCGGTCCGTGGCCAAAGACGGCCTGGGAGACCGGTCGGGCGCGCTGGCGGACGCGAAGCAGGCTCTCGCCCTCAAGCCGAACGACAAGCTTGCCGGCGGGCTCGTCAAGCTCCTCTCCTCCAAAGATATTCCCCGAACGGCGCCAGTCTGGCGCCCCGGTTTCGACAAGGCCAAGGATCCCGGCGAGATGCCGGCGCCCGCGTCGTCGGTCAGACGACCTCCTCAGAGCGAGGGGAAAAAGCCCGCACCGGCTCCCCGCGCCGCCGCCTTCGCCCCCGCGAACCATCGCGAGTCCGCCGCTTTGGTCGCCGACGCCGAGAGCAGACTGACGATGGGGGACTACGACGCGGCGGCCAGATACGCCGATGCCGCTGTTCGAAGCGGCGCGCCTGGCCCGGCGCCGTATGTGGCCCTGGGCAAAGCGAACCTCGCGTTGGGAAAGTCCGCCGAGGCGGCGCAAGACGAGACCAAGGCGCTGGAGAGGGAGCTGGACGCCTCTCTGCAAGCGCTGGTCCAGCGGGCCTGGGCCCACTCCGGGATGAAGCGTGGAGCCGAGGCACGCAAAGACGCGGAAGCGGCCCTGCGGATCGCTCCCGAATCGCCCGCGGCCCGCCGGGCGCTCGAAGCCGCGGACCGGCCTCAGGAGGCCGATTCCGCCGAGGCGGGCAAGGGGACCCTTCCTTCGGTGCCGGATTTCACCGACGGCATCGATTCGCGGTCGTTGGAGCTGGTGCGCGCGGCCCAGGCCCGGCTCGCGCTCGGCGACGCGGCCGAAGCGGTCCGCTTGGCGAATTCCGCGCTGCAACTCGACCAGAAGAACTACCTCGCCTACATCGTCCGCGCCGCTGCTTTCAGGCTCATGGGACGCTTCGATAAGGCCGTCCGCGACGCCACGCGCGCCCTGTGGCTGCGTCCGCTGGCGGCGGAGGCGCTCCTGACGCGCTCGCTGTCCTTCCTCCGGCTCAAAGACTGGCGCCGCGCCGAGGCCGACGCGTCCGCCGTGCTCCGCCTCGACCCGGACCGGCTCGAGGCCTACCGTCAACGTACGCTGGCCCGGAAGATGCTCGGCGACGCAAAAGGGGCCGGGGAAGACGCCGAGCGCGTCCAGGTCCTGGAAGCCGGGCAACGGCCCCCGCCGGGCCGGCATGTGGGCTCGGCCGCCAAGGCCCTGGCAGCGGTTGGCGGCATCCTGCTGGCTGCGGCAGGGCTCTTCAAGGGGTTGAAGCGGCGCTGAGCCCGGCCGCCGATCAGATGCCATTATCTCGATTGAAATAGATGTGTAAATTCCGTGGAACGGCGGTATGTTCGTTGCATTTGACTAAGAAGCGGGAGGCCGTATGGCCAACGACCCCTATCTCGGAAGACTGAAGACAGCCGGCGAAGCCGTGGCGCCCCTCAAGAGCGGCACCAAGGTGCTGGTAGGCTCCGGCGCGGCCGAGCCGCAATTCTTGATCAAGGCGTTGGCGCGCCGCGCGCCCGAGCTGGCGGACACCGAAGTCACCCATATCGTGACGCTCGGAACGGCGCCATACGTCGGCCCCCAGTACACGGGGCATCTGCGCCATAACGCCCTCTTCATCGGACAGAACGTCCGCGAGGCCGTCAGGTCCGGGGCCGCCGATTATACCCCCTGCTTGCTTCACGAGATCCCGGCGTTGTTCCGTTCCGGCCGCATCCCGCTCGACGCCGCTCTGATCGAGGTGACCCCCCCGGAGAACGGCAAGGTATCGCTCGGCGTCTCGGTGGACATCCTGCGCGCCGGCATCGAAACGGCCCGCTACGTCGTCGCCCAGGTCAACCCGCGGATGCCCTGGACGCACGGCGACTCCCTCATCGACGTCGAGGACATCGACGCCTTCGTCGAGCACGACGAGCCGATCCTGGAGCTCGCGAAGGAGGAGCCCGAGGCCGCGGCCCTGTGGATCGGCCGCTACGTCGCCCAGCTCGTCGAGGACGGGTCGACCTTGCAGCTGGGCATCGGCGCCATCCCCGACGCCGTTCTCTCCTGCCTGGAGGGCAAGCGCGACCTCGGCATCCACTCCGAGATGATCTCCGACGGCGTCCTGAACCTGGTGAACAAAGGCGTGATCACGTGCAAGCGCAAGACGCTCCACCCCGGCCGGATCGTCGCCGGCTTCGCCATCGGCAGCCGAGCGCTCTACGACGCCGTCAACCGCAACGAGCTCTTTTATTTCGCGCCGACGGACTACGTCAACGACCCCTCCGTCATCGCGCGGAACGAGCGGATGGTGGCCATCAACTCCGCCCTGCAGGTCGACCTGACCGGGCAGGTGGGCGCCGACTCGATCGGGACGCGCTTCTACAGCGGCGCGGGCGGCCAGCTCGACTTCATCCGCGGCGCCTCGGCCTCGAAGAACGGCCGCTCGATCATCGCGCTGCCCTCGACCGGGAAGAAGGGCACGGTCTCGCGCATCGTGGCCGCGCTGCCCGAGGGGACGGGCGTCGTCACCACGCGCGCGGACATCGATTTCGTGGTGACCGAGTACGGCATCGCGAGTCTTAAGGGCAAGACGATCCGCGAGCGGGCCGTCGCGATGATCCAGGTGGCGCACCCGGATCACCGCGCGGAGCTGACCGCGGCGGCCAAGAACTGGGGCTACCTCGATACCGGCCACATCCTGCCCCAGATGAGCGAGCGGTACGCCGTGGAGCTGGAGACCGAGCGGCGATTCGGCGATACGACGGTGTTCTTCCGCCCGATCAAGCCGTCGGACGAGCGCCGGCTCAAGGAGCTCTTCTACTCGCAGTCGGCCGAGACGACCTACCGGCGCTTCGGCATCCCGCTCAAGCGCCTGAGCGAGCAGCAGTTCCAGGAGCTGGTCTGCATCGACTACCGCAACTCGATGGCGATCGCGGGGTTCGTGCGCGACGGCGGGCGCGAGCGGATGATCGCGGTCGGCCGCTATTACGCCGACCCCGCCGGCGGCCTGGCCGAAGCGGCCTTCACGGTGCACGACGACTACCAGCACCGCGGCATCGGCAGCTTCCTCGTCGATTACCTCACCTGGATCGCGCGCGAGCGCGGGCTCAAAGGCTTCCGCGCCGAGATCGCGGTCCTCAACCCGCGCATGGGGCACATCCTGCACCGCTGCTTCAAAGAGGTCGACAAGAAGGCGCAGAAGGAGCTGGGCGAAGAAGGGGTGTCCGTGGGGCTGCTGTTCAAGGATTGGAACGGCGGCGGCAACCCCGCGGACGAACCGGACCGGACGCGGGCGTAGGCGCGGCCGGCGCCGATGCGAAGGGCCCGGCTGACTTCAGCCGGGCCCTCGTAACGGAACAGCCGATACCCCAGATTCTGTCCTCCGGGACTCTCATCCCGGAGTGAGGATCATTTCTCTAAGCGGCTACCGGGCCGATAGATCCCGATCACGTGATTCGGGACCACGCACGAGCCGTGCAGTCAGCCCTGCTGCCTTGCTCCCGGTGGGGTTTTCCGTGCCTCGCGCCTCGCGACGCGAGCGGTGAGCTCTTGACTCGCCTTTTCACCCTTACCCGCGCCCCGAAGGGCACGGGCGGTATCTTTTCTGTGGCACTGTCCGTGGCGGGAGGCTTTCGCCGCCCGTCCCCCGCCTTTCGACGGGCACCGCGCTCTATGGAGTCCGGAGGTTCCTCCCGGCCATCCTTCCCCCGGCCAAGGCCGGCTTCAGGCAACCGGGCGACCCTCTGGCCGCTCCGCACCTCTATTATAGCACCCGCCCAGAGGTAATTCCCCCTGCCGCTCTACGTCTTGCCGTTCTCCCTCCCCCCTTGTGGGGGAGGGTGGGGGTGGGGGGAGCGCGAAAGTCCGGGCAGTATTTCTCGACCATCGCCCAGAACCGCTTGGAATGGTTCAGCTCGCGCAGATGCGCCAGCTCGTGGATCACGACGTAATCCAGCACCTGGCGCGGCGCGAAGGCGAGGCGCCAATTGAAATTCAGGTTCCCCCTGGCCGAGCAGCTTCCCCACAACGTCCGCTGGCTCTTGACGAACACCCGCCCGTAGCCGAGCCCCATCACCGCCGCCCAATGGCCGATGCGCGCTTTGATGAGCGCCGCCGCCGTTTCCCTGCTATGCCGCTCCCCCTCCCCGATCATCGGCAGCTCTCCCTCCCCCCCTGGCGGCAGTTCTCCCTCCCCCCTTGTGGGGGAGGGTCGGGGTGGGGGGGTGGGAGCGAGCTCCGGGAACTCTTTCCTGAGCGCCGTCAGAAAATCCGTCACTTCCCCGACGAGAGAAGCAGGCCCGGTCTCAGCCATGAATGCCGGAATATATCATAAGATGATGGGATGAGACGCCTGGCCTTCCTCATCTGCGCCGCCGTTGTCCTGTGCGCCTGCGGGCGCTCTAAGACGGCGGCCTGGGGTTCGATCGTCCTCCCGAAGCTCGACGGGTCCGGTTCCGTCTCCCTCGCCTCCTGCCCCACGCCCCGCTGCCTCGCCGTCTACGTGGCGCCCTGGTGCCATTACTGCCGGGCCGCGACGCCCCTGATCCGCGAGCTGCGCCGGGTCCTGCGCTCGCAGCAGGTCGAGTCTTGGGTCGTCGTGGGCCTGGATCGCGAGCCCGCCGTCCGCGAATACGCCCGCAGCTTCGGCGGCGACACCTTGCTCGATCTCCAGAACGCCATCGAGCCCGGCGGCGTGCCGCACTTCTACGTGCTGGACAACAAGGGGGCCGTGCTGCGCCAGATCGCCGGCCTGCCGCCCGACCCCCGCGAACTCCTGGCCTGGACGCTGCAGAACTAAAGCCGCATCGCGGCTAAGGACGAGCTACAGCGTAATAAGCTTGGCTCGCGGCCTTCGGCAACGCCAAGCCCTGCTCGCGCATCAAAAGCTGTGCATAGGCGTCATCACCGTCGCCGTGGCCGAGGCGAAGGAAACGTTCGACGGCACGACGAGGCGATAGGCGCCCGCTTCGCATTCGATGGAAACTCCCGGAAGCGCTTCCAAAGCGTGCCGAAGCCTCGAGATGTACACTCCGACAGCGCATGGATTGTCGCCGTCCGACCACGCTCCGCTCAGCAGTTCCTCGATGCTTAAAGGATGGTCGGCCCGCATGAAAACCAGCATCAGCTTGAACTGGCGCGAGCCAAGCTCGAGGCGCCGCGACTGATGGAGCCGGACTCGGCGCGAATCGAGTTCAGCAATCAGCTGCCCGCAACGCACAAAGCCTGGTCGGCCGCCTGGGTCGCGTGGTCCGTAGCGCCCGGCCAGCGTTTCCTCGATCCGCGTGCGGAGCGCATCCAGGCCCTGGAATTTCCGGAAGACGGGCCCCACGTTCAAACGCTCCGCCGCCGCTTCAAGGAGGCTGTTCGGGAAATCGAAACCGGTCATCAAGACGATCCATGGGCAGTTTGGCCACGCGCGAAGCCTGCCAGCGAACGTAACTCCGTCCGTCTCCGGCATGGAGATATCGACCAAAGCGATATCCGGGACCTGCCGCTGTATCTTCGCGAACGCTTCGGTCGCCGAGCTCGCGCAGCAGACCTCCAATCCCCAGAGCCGGCCGGCACTCGAGTACACTGACAGGATCCCGACGTTATCGTCCACGACGAGAAGTCTCCGTGGGTTCATGGTGGGCCTCCAGGCTACCCCCCCCCCCCCACGAGTCAGGGAAGTAGCCATTCGTTAGGTCAGGGTAATTCTTACGTCATATTTCCGTCAAGGCCCCGTTCGTTCCCGCGGTCCCTTGACTCAACTAGGCAATCCCCTTATCCTCTACTCATGCCTCCGTTATGGAGTGTCGGCCAGCACCCTTTCCGCAGGATTTTGCCTATCGCGATTCTTGCTCTCCTGTCCGGCTGGCCGAGCCAGGGTTGGGCAAACTCCTCCGAGATATCGCTACAACTCGACGAACTGACACATAACCTGACGAAAGGTTACAAGACGAGAAACCCCAGGGTGGGAAAGAGAACCGTCGCAGTTCTCCCATTCAACTGCGATTCAAAACTGGCGAAACAGAGAGTTGGCTTTGCTCTCTCTGAGCTATTGACTCATCATCTCGTCTCGTCAACCGAATTCACCGTGGTGGAGAGGGCGGATCTCAGCAGGGTATTGGAGGAGCAAAGCCTGCAAATGACGGGTGCGATCGACACGGCGAGCGCGGTGAAGGTCGGCAAGCTTGTCGGAGCTGAACTACTTGTCTCAGGAAGCGTCGAGAGGCTTGGCGACAAGTACGAGGTCAACGCACGGATCATCGACGCGGCGACTGGAGAGGTTTTGACGGTCGGTTACCAGGAGATGCCTGGCAGGTTGTTCGAGGAATCGGCGTCCCCTTATCTTCAACTCCACCCGGAGCAGCAGGCGGTTGGACTCTATTTCTTGGCTAACTACAGGAACAATCCGAACAGACTATCGGCCTATAACGGCACGGTGACTCCCGGGATCACGAACTCGGTCTCGCCACATTCGTTTACCATGACGATGATCGGAGGAGGAGTTCGTTATTCCCCAAGTGCCACAATGATGATTGACGTCAGCCTGGCAGCCCTACCAGCAAATGTGGAATATCGGCATACGCAACAGACTGACAAGACTATCAACGCCACCTACAACGTCGACCTGCAACAGCCCATCAAGAGTGGTTCAACGTTTTACCTTCAAGCCACTGCAAACTGGGTGCACCGATTTCCCCTCAATTTGCGGGGCATCTTAGGCGCTGGCATCAGCTATTTCAAGGTCGGCGCGGCGGGAGACACTTTCCGGCTCTCTCCGGTGCCGCAACTACGCGGTGGGCTCGAGTACAAACTCCAAGAGCGCTTGGGCTTGGCGTGCTTCCTCAACTACGACCTTCTAACGGCCAGTGGATATGATGTCTTTTCCCCAAATGATCAGAATCTGCGATTCAGCAGGTTTTCAGTCTCGCCGACTATCGCCGTCTACTTTTGAAGCGGGCGCCCGGCCTTTTGAGTCCCGCCATCCAAGACGAGATAGAGAAATGAATGGCGAGTTGGTTGGACAGATCGTCTAGTACTTGATGATTTTGAGCACAACAGCCGACGGCTGCATGATATTGTGCGGACCGCCACCTCCCACAGGCAACGTCTCCTCGTAGCTCGAAGTCCCTCCCAGATGCCCACGGTCGGCGTTCCCATAATTCGGCGGGAAATTATAACCCGGTATCCCGTGCGTATGCGACGGCATCTCCAAGATCGTCAGCGCATGCATCTCCTCGCCACCCTTGTCGCCGACGGCGTCCCCGACCCCGAGAGGCGGTGCAGAGATAATGTCACCCCCGGAACCGATGGTGACACGTCGGGACAAGTCCGGCAGTTTGAAGTATCCGCCGGTGCTTGTTGCAACGCCCCACGTGTCGCCTATCGCGAAGTAGAGGTTCGGATACTCGCTCTGCAGCTTTTCGGCCCCATTACACAGTAGAAAACCCGCCGGGAGGCAGATTCCCGCATAGTCAAGGATCGTGCCGACCGGGAGTGACGGCACAGTGATGCCGGTCAGATGGCTTCCATCCCCCACGAAAGCCTTGGCCGTGACAGTGGCTCCCACCGTCAGAGAGTTCGCGATGGTCGCGCTCCCACCGGAGACCACAAACGTCGTCCCATCCACAGCGAAGGGGATTGCGGCGTGCCCGCTGACAGCCGCGATCGCCACCACGGCTACACCGAAGATGTGTCGCGTCGCCCAAAGCTGTGACCGTCTCACTTGCACGGACCTCCGGCGCCCGTGACTCGGCGCCACCCTTGTCGCAGGAAAATGCAAAGATGCTCAATATCGCTGTTGTAGACGACTTCACCGAGCCTGAAGGCATGGTGCTCCAACTCGACAGTCGTGAACGACCCTGCGATCTGCAGGTGGGCCGACGGGGTCGCGCCCTCGGGCGTAACAGCGGTGGCGGTCGACTTCTCCACTTCAGCGGGCCGCGAGACAGCCTTAGACTTTGCATGCTTGCCCGCTGGTTTCCGCGCGGTTCTCCACGGCAGGACGAACCCGCTCGCGGACTCCGTTGACTTCGAGACCGCCGCTGCCGCATCGGCGGTGCAGACCTCTGCGGATACCGCAGCGCATCCCGTAAACAGCAGAAGAACGACCGCCGATCCCCGCATGTCACTCATGGGAATGTCTTGAACTTCACGCACCGCGGAACGCGCTTCTTTCCGACCGTCACCGTGCCCATTTGCAGACAGGTCGGCGACTCTGCGCCGATGGGAGTGTTGAGGCTGACCCACCCGCGACGGGTAAACAGGTAAACCGCGTCGGTGGCGGCGTCGTAGTAAAACGCTCCGACCCGCCCGGCCACGGCGGCGGCCTTGGTCGCCGTTGAGAGCTGGACGTAGGCGACCGGAGCGACGGCGGCGACCGTCGAGGTGGACGCGGCGTTCGCGTTGAGGCAGAGCATCAACGAAAGGAGAGTGGTCATCGGTAAGTCGGATCCTCCCAGATGTCGCCGTTGCGGACGGCGGTTGTCACCGGCATGATCGGCGCCATCGGACTGCACACATTCGCAAGTTTGTAGCGGCCGGCCGTCGGCGCGGGAATCAGTGGCGGCGTCCCGCTGGCATCCGCACCGGGTGTTTCCGTGCCTCCATTGCTCAGCCCGAGTTTGAGCATAGCGGCCAAGCCACCGCCGCCCTCTCCGTAGACGTCGGAGCTGTACTGGATGTCCGTCAAGTAGAAGTACGAGCTGGCGTCGCCGCTCGCGTTGTAGCCCCTGACCCCAAACATCGCAGTTGCGGTATTGAACGTGGTATCCGACCCCGTTGACTTCTTGACACCATCCAGCCAGCAAGCGAAGTTGCCTTGGCCGTTCTTGGTGATGATCCAATCGTGGAAGGAGGGACCCCTCGGGATACTTCCGCAGTAGGCGACCTGAGACGGGGTGTCGCTTGCTTCGCTTGGTGTGCCGAACCGGCCCAACTCCACTGCATCAGCGTTAATGTCGTAAAAGAGGCCGTAACCCTGGACCTTCACGTTATACCCCTCGTCCTGCCAGTCGGAGGTGCCGTAGAATAGAATGACGACGTTCTCTCCGACTCCCTGGCTAGCGGCACTGCCCGTCTTTAGCTCGAACCGCCATGAGCCCGAGTTGATTCCCGGCGACTGCGTCTTGACGGCACAATTGGAGTAGGTGGGCAGTTGAATGTCGAGGCCGTTGGCGGCAGATACCTGCCAATGGCTCAGGCTCCCGGGATTGTAGAAATACCACGTCCAGTACTTGTCCTCCTGGATCGACAACTGGCCGGTACTCGGAAACGATTCGAACGGATTCCACGTAATAGAGCCGGTGGCGTTCGTGACGGTGACCGAACTGCCGTAGCCTGAGGTGCCGGAGGTCAGGAGATAACGCCCGTCGTCGGTGAAGACGGCCGTGAAGTTGGCGTACTCAGGGCTGGCGGAGATCGTGCTGACCTTGGCCCGAATGTCGGCTGCAATGCTGGGGCCGTCCGCGTCCGGCCCGATGCTGATTTCTTGGGCCCCCTCGCCGTTGATATCCACCATCATCGTCCCGGCCGCAATATCGGTGGCAGGAGAGACGCTGGAAATCGAGATTCCTGCGGTCTCCGGCGTGTACGTCGATTCGGCGCCAGTCGTGACGTAGACGACGCCGAACGGGTCGACCTCCACGATATCGACGCGCGCCTTGCCGGTATCGACGACCGCTTGAATAGCGAGCGAGCCACTAGACACGTAAGTTGTGCTGGAGATGCCGTCCGACCACACAACGGCGAGGCTCGCAGGTGAAGCTTGATGGACGTAGAGGCCCCGCACGGTGGTTGAGGATGCCCGCGCTAGGCCGTTCAAGTGCGACCCGTCGCCGAAGAAGGTCCCAAAGAAGGCCGAGGCAGTGACCGAGGACTGATAAAGGTTGGCATTGACGGCAGCGGAGGAGAGATTGCCCAGGTTGAAGCCGTCGCCGAAGAAGGCGGAGGCGGTGACCGAGGACTGATAAAGGTTGGCATTAACGGCAGCGGAGGAGAGATTGCCGAGGTTGAAGCGGCATTGACGGCAACGGAGGAGAGATTGCCGAGGTTGAAGCCGTCGCCGAAAAAGGCCGAGGCGGTGACCGAGGACCGATACAGGTTGGCATTGACGGCAGCGGAGGAGAGATTGCCGAGGTTGAAGCCGTCGCCGAAAAAGGCCGAGGCAGTGACCGAGGACCGATATAGGTTGGCATTGACGGCAGCGGAGGAGAGATTACCCAGGTTGAAGCCATCGCCGATAAACGCTGCGGCGGTAATGCTTGATAGGCTCAGGATCGGCCCAAGGGAAACGATGCCCGCGCTGTTGTAGATTCCCGCGGTGCTGACGCTCACGGTTGCGGACGACAATAGGTCGTGCGAGAAAACATCCAAAGTCATCGAGTCCAATTGCATGACAAAGAGCGAACCATTCTCCCAATACAGTTGCGGGAAGGTATGGACAGGCGCGTTGCTTGCATGCATGACGA
>JAPLKK010000220.1:0-663 GCA_026388115.1 Elusimicrobiota bacterium
CGGCGGCGCCGTCGCCGACGACGACCGAGAACAGGCCCTCGGGGAACAGCCCGGTCGCTTTCGACAGCGCCTCCAGGAAGAGCGCGGTATCGGTCGTCCACTCGGACGGCTTGAGCAAGACGGCGTTGCCGGCCAGGAGCGCCCCGATCGCGTCGCCCAACGGGATGAGCAATGGATAATTCCACGGCGTGATCAGCCCGATGAGGCCGCGCGGGACGTAGCGGACATAAGCGCGCTTATTGAACAGGATCCACGGCCGCGCGGCGGCCTGGTCTTTCAAGATGCGGTGGGCGTTGCGGGTGAAATACTTGAGGATGAGCTCGACGCCGCACAGCTCCATCACGTCCACTTCGGCCGCGGGCTTGCCCGTCTCGCGCTGGACCACCTCGATGAGGCGCTCGCGCGCCGAATCGAGCTCCGCCCAGAACCCCCGCACGCGCTCGACGCGCTGGGTGATCGTGTACCGCCGCCACACGGCCTGCGCCTCGCGCGCCCGCAGCGCCTTCTCGGCGATCTCCGCGGGCGGCATATTGCGCGCCGGACCGGGCAGGGGCGAAAGGGAGGCGGCCGCGCCCGCTCGGGCGGACGCCTCGGAAGCGTTCGGCTCCACGCGCCGATTATACTGAATCGAGGGACAAACTCAGCCGACCCGCCGCCGGTCGC
>JAPLKK010000220.1:712-2073 GCA_026388115.1 Elusimicrobiota bacterium
AGCTTTTCCGCTACGAACCTCGCCCGGACCCTCTCGTCGATCGGGAGGCGCCGGCTCTTGCACCAGCCGACGAGCTCCTCGACGTCCACGTCCACCTTCTCGATGGCCGTGCCCTCCGCCCTCCACTTGGCGAGGTTCTTCTCGGCCTCGAGCGTCCACTCCTCGAAAGTCCCTCCAAGCTCCTCGCGGTCCGCCGAGACCGCCACGAGCCTATCCCACTGTTCCTTCCGGTACCACGCCATCCCGAGCTTGTTCGGCATCTTCCTCCCTGCGTTCGCCTTGGCGCATCAAATCCAAGGCCGGCTCTAGAGCCAAGTATAGTCGAATCCCGGGGAATTTCCAGGGGGGTTGAGCCTTGCATTCCAAGGGGCCGAGTGCTACATAGCGGTTATGCCTCGATGGACATTGGATGAGAAGTGGCTCAGCAGCCTCAAGCCGGTTCCCGGCATCAGCTCCACGGATTACGAGTATTCCGGCGACCGCACCGCGTTGGCGGCGCTGAAATCCCTGCCCGGCGCGAGCTGGGTGTTCAAGAAATGGCTCGAGTTCTGGCTCGAGTTCGACCGGGTGCGGTACATGGGCTCGGCCGTGCGCGTCTCCGAGAAGCAGTTCCCCGAGGTGTACGCCCTGCAGAACCGGGCGGCGGAGCTGTTGTCCATGACGCGGCCGCCGCTGTTCATCGTCGAAGCCCCCTATATCAACGCCTACACCTTGGGCACCGACGACGGGGGCTCCTTCATCCTGGTGACCCGCGCGCTCCTCGACGTGGCCACCGACCGCGAGCTTCTCTTCATCATCGGCCACGAGATGGGCCACGTGAAATCCCAGCATGTGCTCTACGGCACGATGGCCATCTTCCTCGCCAACGCGGGCCTCTTCGCCGGCGCCGCCATCCCGGGCATCCAGCTGTTGGCCCTGCCGGTGCGGATGGCGCTCAACGCCTGGTTCCGCCGCTCGGAGATCACCTGCGATCGGGCGGGGCTCGTCTGCTGCCAGGACTTGGCCGTCGCCCGCAGGGCGCTGCTGCTCACCGGCTGCGGGTCGCGCGAGCTGGCCGACCGGATCGACCTGGAGGAGTTCGCCAAGCAAGGCGTCGAGGCCTCGAACAGCTACGGCAAGTGGGGCGAGATGTGGGCGAGCCATCCCTATCTCCCCAAGCGCATCCGGGCGGCGGAGCTCTTCGCCGAGGGGCATTTCTACGTGCGCCAAGTGCTGCGCGACAAGGAGAGCCGATTCCTCGACAACCAGGACCTCGACCGCGCGGTAGGCGTCGTGCTCGGCGACGATCAGCCGGAGCTGGAAAAGATCACCGAGAGCTCGGACGAGGGCCGCCTGCGGGTGGCCGCGGCGCTCGCCGGCGC
>JAPLKK010000041.1:0-13914 GCA_026388115.1 Elusimicrobiota bacterium
ACGGGCTTTTGGGTCAACCTGCACAGGGACTACTGGCGCTTCTGGATCATCGGCGGGGCGCTGGTGGTGCCCGCCTGGGCCTGGCTCGTGCGCGAGAAGCAGTCGACGGCGCCGCAACTCGCCGCGTCCTAAGCCTCTTTCTCCCTCCCCCCTTGTGGGCGAACGGCCTATCTCTCCCTCCCCCCCTTGTGGGGGAGGGTTGGGGTGGGGGGAAATCGCCTTCGCAATCACCTGCATCACTCCGTCAACGTTACGAAGAACGTCATTGTTCCAAAACCGAAGCACTTGGAAGCCCTCTCTCTCAAGCCAGGCCGTTCGTCGTTGGTCATATTCCCGTTGATCCTCCGCGTGCTGCCCGCCGTCCAGTTCGATGATCAGCTTTCGTTCGAAGCACACGAAGTCAACGATGTACTGCCCGATAACGGTTTGCCTTCGAAACTTGGCTCCGCTCTGGCGTAGACGCAATTGACGCCAGAGGCGCCTTTCGGCATCCGTCATCGCGCTTCGAAGGCTGCGGGAGCGAAGGGTCAATAGGCTCATACCACGAGTACGAATCGGGAGAAGAAAAGTTCCCCGTCTCGTCGGGGGAGGGAACCAAAGCGCCCGTGAATCGTACGCGTGGGGATGGCCGCGACGGCAGGCGTGTCCGATGCTCCCATCGAGCGCTACCGCCCCAGAAACGCGCAGGCGAGTCCGCTCTACCGGCTGCTTCAAGATCATCTCGAGGAGTACCTCGCGCGCGGCGATTCCGATCCGACCTTCCATTCAGCGCTGCCGGAGAAGTCGTTCCGAGCCTTCCTGGAATGCGGCATCCAGCGGTTCGGGGTCGTCCGGTTCAGATGCCCGAGCTGCGGCGAGAACCTTTTTGTCGCGTTTTCTTGCAAGCGCCGAGGCGCCTGCCCGTCATGCGACGCCAAACGCGCGGCGATCACGGCCGCCCACGCACTGGATGCCTTGCTCCCGGCCGTCGGCTACCGGCAGTGGGTCTTCGTGTTGCCCAAGCGGCTCCGATTTTTCGTCCACCGTTCTCCGTTGCTCGCGGGCGAGGCAAGCCGCATTCTGGCCCGGGAGATCGAGCTCCACTACCGCCGCAAGGCCATTGCTCCCTTCCCCGCGAAGCGGGAGAGAGCCGGGGTGAGGGCAAGCCCCGGGCAGATCCATTTCGTCCAGCGGTCGGGCTCGACGATGAATCTTCACGTGCATATCCACGCCGTGGTCTCCGACGGGGTGTTCAGGAGGGGTTGCGGCGCCTTGGGCACCGAACGGCTGGACTTCACTGCGGCCGAGCCTCCGTCGCAAGCCGAGCTGGCGAGGATGTCGGAATCGCTGCGGCGAAAGGTCGTTCGTCGCTTCGTGGAGCTGGGCGTCATCCCGAACGAGGTCGCGTGGGAGATGCTGGCCTGGCGGCATTCGGGGTTTTCATTGCACGCCGCGACGGTCGTCGCGGCGGAGGACCGCGAGGCTCTGGAGCGGCTGCTTTACTATTGCGCCCGTCCGGCCGTCTCGGCCAAGCGGCTGACTTACAGGAAGGGCGACTCTTTCGCTGTTTATCAAACGAAAGACAACCGGTCCGGACGGAACCTGCGCTTGGTTTTCCCGGCGCTGGATTTCATCGGGAGGCTGGCGCGGTTGATCCCGCCGCCGCGAAAGAACGTTGTGCGCTACTATGGCGCGCTGGGGCCTAATGCTCCGCTGAGGCCGCTGCTGGTCGAGGCGGCGCTGGCACAGTCGCGTGAAAAACCGCTAGCAGCCATCGGCCGAGCGGTCGGCGCCGTTGCGAAAGCCGCGAGCGCTCGGGCACGCGCATGGGCCAGGATTCTCAGTCGGGTGTTTGAGGTCGATCCTCTTATCTGCACGCGATGCGGTGGGCGGATGGAACCTGTAGCGGCCATCCTGAATGATAGATCTCTGTCGCGCCTGCTTGCCCATCTGGGTCTGTCGACGGAGTTTCCGAAGCTGGCGCCGGCGAGGAGTCCGCCTGAGTTCGTGCCGGAAGAATCGCAGGTCGATCCGAAAGAGCCCTTATTTGCCAGTATTGATTGGATACCGCCGGACGACCTTCCGGCCGATAGCCAAAGAAGCTACGACGAGTGAGGATGGACTCGCGGCGTGAAGCCGGCGAGGAGGAGCGGCGTCTGTCGGAGCGGTCGTTTGGGGCCTCCGAACGAAGGGTAGCAGCCGAAAGCGGGCCCCGTCGAGGGCCCACGGACCGCGGAAGCGGTCCGTTCCTGGCGAAAACAAGCGATTGAAAAGCGGCGGGAGGTGGTGCTACTCTTGGGCGGAGGCGAAGGTGTCTCCTATCCGTCCTACGTGGTTCTTGCGGTCACCTTCCTCGCGGAACTCACGACATAAGCGCCCTTTGCTCCTAGGGGCTTTTCCCCCCACCCCAGCCCTCCCCCACAAGGGGGGAGGGAGAGCTAGAGCTCAGCTTTGAAGTAGCCGAGGGTCTTCTTCAGGCCTTCTTCGAGCTGCACTTTCGGGCTCCAGCCGAGACGCTTCTTCGCCAGAGCGATGTCGGGGCAGCGCTGCTTGGGATCGTCGGCGGGCAGCGGCTTTCGGATGATCTTCGACTTGGACCTGGCCAGCCGCTTGATCGTCTCGGCCAGCTCCAAGACCGTGATCTCATGCGGATTGCCGATGTTGACCGGGGTCTCGATGTCCGAGAGCAGGAGCTTGTAGAGGCCCGAGGCAAGATCCGAGACATAGCACAGGCTGCGCGTCTGCGAGCCGTCGCCGTAGACGGTGATCGGCCGTCCCTTGATGGCCTGGGTCATGAAGTTCGGCACGGCCCGTCCGTCCTGGATCCTCATCCTGGGGCCGTAGGTGTTGAAGATGCGCACGATGCGGACCGGCATCTTGTGAAACCGATGATAGGCCATCGTCATCGCCTCGGCGAAGCGCTTGGCCTCGTCGTAGACGCCGCGCGGGCCGATGGGGTTGACGTTCCCCCAATAGCGCTCGGGCTGCGGATTGACGTCGGGGTCGCCGTAGATCTCGGAGGTCGAGGCGAGCATGAAGGTCGCCTTCTTGTCCTTGGCGAGCCCCAGCGCCTTGTGCGTCCCCAGCGCGCCTACCTTCAGCGTCGGGATGGGGAAATGAAGGTAGTCCACCGGGCTCGCCGGGCTCGCGAAATGCAGGACGGCGTCCAGCGGGCCCGCGACGTGGATGAAGTTGGTCACGTCCTGCTTGACGAAGCTGAACCGCTCGTTATGGAAGAGCGCGTCGATGTTCTCCAGGCGCCCGGTGAGCAGGTTGTCCATGCAGATCACCGAATGCCCCTCGCGCAGGAAAAGCTCGCAGAGATGGCTCCCGATGAACCCGGCCCCGCCGGTGATGAGGACTCTCACGGCCGCCCGACGCTGCGGTAGGTGAATCCCAGGCCGCGCAGCTTCGCCCCGTCGTAGACGTTGCGGCCGTCGAGGATGATCGGGTGGCGCATCAGCTTCTTGACGCGGGAGAAATCGAGCTCGCAGAACTCCTTCCACTCGGTGACGAGCAGCAGGCAGTCGGCGCCTTTCACCGCGTCATAGGCGTTCTTGGCGAACCGCACGCCTTTGAGCAGCGTCTTCGCCTTCGGCATCGCCACGGGATCGTAGACCGTCACCTTGACGCGATGCTCTTGGAGCTTGGCGATGATCTCCAGGCTGGGCGCGTAGCGCAGGTCGTCGGTGTCCGGCTTGAAGGCGAGCCCGAGCACCGCGACGCTCTTTCCCTCGAGGTTCCACAGCTCCGCCTCGACCTGCCGTATCGGCCACGCCTTCGCGTGCTCGTTGATCTCCTGGACCGCCTTCAGCAGCTTGAAATCGTAGCCCTTGCTCTGGGCGATCCAATAGAACGCCTCGAGGTCTTTGGGGAAGCAGAAGCCGCCGAACCCGATGCCGGCGCGCAGAAAATGGGTGCCGATGCGGCGGTCGGCGCCCATGCCCTCGGCGACCTTGGACACGTCGGCGCCCGTCTTCTCGCACAGCTCAGCGACCGCGTTGATGAAGGAGATCTTCGTCGCCAAGAACGAGTTCGAGGCGTGCTTGATGAGCTCCGCGCTCTTGATGTCGGTCACGATCATCGGCGCCTTGATCGGCGCGTACACCGAGCGCAGCAGCTCCTCCGCCCGCTTGGAAGCGACGCCGACGACGACCCGGTCGGGCTCCAGGAAGTCGCGAACCGCGGAGCCCTCGGCCAGGAACTCGGGGTTGGACGCGACGTCGAACGGGATGTTGCGCGGGTTGTGGCGCTCGACGGTCTTCTTCACCCAGTCGCCGGTCTCCACCGGCACGGTGGACTTGTCGACGAGGACGGTGTAGGACCGCATGTTCTCCGCCACCTCGGCGGCCACCGCCTCGACGAACGAGAGATCCGCCGAGCCGCTGGGACGGGGCGGCGTGCCGACGGCGATGAACACGACCTCGGCGTCGCCGGCCTTGCCGAACCGCATCCCCTCGGCGACGGAGCCGGCGAAGCGAAGGTTTCCCGAGCGCCGGTGCTTGGCCAGCAGCTCGTCCAAGCCCGGCTCGTAGATGGGGTTCTTGCCCCGCTTGAGGAGGGCCAGCTTTTTCTTGTCGGAATCGACGCAGATGACGCGGTGGCCGAGCTCAGCCAGGCAGGCGCCCGAGACCAAACCGACGTAGCCGCTGCCGACGATGCAGATGCGATGCTGTTTCATGGAGGAAACGGCATCATATAGACTTTGACGCAATCGTTGCAAATCGTACAATGCGGACAATGGATTTAGCCGAAAAAATCGCGGACGGGAGCGCGCGCATCGGCATCTTGGGGCTGGGCTATGTCGGCCTGCCTCTTGCCGTGGAGTTCGCCCGCAAGGGTTTCTCCGTCACGGGATTCGAGGTCAACGCCGAGCTGATCAAGGGGCTCAACCGGGGCCGCTCGCACGTCACCGACGTCCCGGCGGCGGCCGTCCAGGAGCTGTTGAAGGCCGGGCGCTTCAAGGCGACGGGCGATTTCAACGCTCTGCGCGGCCAGGACGCCGTCGTCATCTGCGTCCCCACGCCTTTGCGCAAGAGCAAGGAGCCGGACGTCAGCTACATCCTCGCCGCCGCCAGGGAGGTCGTGCCGCGCCTGCGCAGAGGCCAGATCATCGTATTGGAAAGCACGACGTACCCGGGCACCACGCGCGAGCTTGTCCAGCCGCTGTTGGAAAAGGGGGGCCTGAAGGCCGGCCGCGATTTCCATCTGGCCTTCTCGCCCGAGCGGGTGGACCCCGGCAATAAGAAGTATCAGATCCACAACACTCCCAAGGTCGTGGGCGGCGTGACGCCCGCCTGCACCGAGCTCGCGGCGCGCTTGTACGGCGAGGTCGTCGATTCGGTCGTGCCGGTCTCGAGCACGGAGGCCGCCGAGATGGTGAAGCTGCTCGAGAACACCTTCCGGGCCGTCAACATCGGCCTGGTCAACGAGCTGGCGCAGATGTGCCACAAGCTCGGGCTCGACGTGTGGGAGATCATCTCGGCCGCCGCCACCAAGCCCTTCGGCTATATGCCTTTCTATCCGGGCCCCGGCATCGGCGGCCACTGCATCCCGCTCGACCCGCATTACCTGGCCTGGAAGATGAAGTCGCTCAACTTCGAGCCGCGCTTCATCGAGTTGGCCGGGGTGGTGAACTCCTCGATGCCGGAATTCGTCGTGCGCCGGCTGGCCGAGATCCTCAATCTGGACTCCAAGTCCATGCACGGCAGCCGCGTGCTGGTGCTGGGCGTCGCCTACAAGCCGGACGTCTCCGACGTGCGCGAGTCTCCCGCTATCGACGTGGTGAAGCTGCTGGTGGACCAGGGCGCTCGGGTCAGCTACCATGACCCGCACGTGCCCCGCCTCACCGTGGAGAAGACCCGCTTCAAGTCCGCGCCGCTGAGCGCCGCCGCGCTCAGGGCGGCCGACATCGTCGCCATCCTGACGGCCCATTCCGACGTGGACTACGGCGCCGTCCGGACTTTCGCGCGCCGCGTCTTCGACGGACGCAACGCCTTGCGCGGCGCCGGCGGCCGCAAAGTCCATCGCTTATGAGCGCCGTCCCCGCACCGGGCTCCGGCCGCCTGCTCCCGCCCAATCCCTTCGACCAGCTTTGCATCGAGGTGCTCAAGGCCGTGGGCAAGACGCTCAACCAGATGGGCCTGTATAAGCCGGGACACGCGTCCATCGCGCCGATCTTGGCTGACGCGCACGGGATCCTGGAGCGGGCGCTCGAGCAGGCCGCAGGTCTCACCTACGCCTTCGATCAGGAGTTCCTCCTCGCCAACGGGCGCGTCATCGGCTCCGCCTCCCAGGTGCCCGGCGCGGTGACGGCGTTCTTCGAGCGCTACCGCGTGGGGTGCCTCACCTTCAAGCACGGCGTGTCGGTCGAGGAGTTGGCCGCCCTTTGCGAGTTGGCCGCCATCCGGCCCGAAGAGAGGCCCGATCCCGGCGCCTTCCTGACCGAGCGCAAGGTGAGCCATATCCGGGTGGATGAGGCGGTCTACGTAAAGGCCGGGGAGGGAGGGACTGGCGTGGGAGCGGAGGCCAAGAGCGGCGCGGTCGAATCCGCCGAAGGGCATGCGGAGCATCCCTTCGTGCGGAGGATCCAGAACGCGACCATCGAGGATTCGCTCCACGAGCTGGTGAAAGCCTTGATCCCGGACCCGGTCGACCAGCAGCGCATCATCGAAGCCGTCATCGCCAAGATGCGCGACGACCTCGACAAGCGCGTCAAGGAGGCGACGGAGAAGCTCCTGCACGACAAGACCACCTTGGAGAACGAGCAGGCGCGCACCCAGACGGTGCTCAACAACATGGCCGACGGCGTCGTGGTGGTCGACGACCAAGGCAAGATCCTCATGATGAACCCCGCCGCCGAGGACATCTACGGGGCGACCTTGGCGCAGGTGGCGGGAAAGTCGCTGGCTGAGGCGGTGCGGGATCCCCACCTGCTCGCGATCGCCCACGACATGGGCCCGGTTCCGGGAACGGAGACCTACGAGCCGGGCGTGAAGGTGGTGTCCGCCGAGGAATCGCGCCGCACCTTGCGCGCCTCCGCGGCCGTGGTCCAAAACGAGGCCGGCAAGACGGTGGGCATGGTCTCCATCCTGCCGGATGTGACCAAACACAACGAGCTCGCGCGCATGGAGCGCGAGTTCGTGGCCCACGTCACCCACGAGCTGCGGGCACCTCTGTCGGCGATCCGGGCGGCGCTGGAGATCATGCAGGGCCAGTTCAAGGGCCGGCTCACCGTCGACGACGAGCGCATGATGGGCACCGCTCTGCGCAACGCGGACCGGCTCAACGACCTCATCCGCGACATCCTCGACTTCGGCAAGATCGAGGCCGGTCAGATGACCGTCCATCCGGAGAAGGCCGAACCGGCCAAGATCGCGGAGGAGGCCGTCGAGAGCCTCAAGGCGTGGGCGGAGAGGAAGACGATCGCGCTCTCGATGGATGTGCCGTTGGAGCTGCCGCTGGTGAGCGCGGACCCCAGGCGGGCCGCGCAGGTCCTCATCAACCTCCTCTCCAACCTCGGTCACGGACACCGGCCCCGGCATCCCCCAGGCGGAGCAAGGGAAGATCTTCGAGAAATTCGTCCAGATCCAGTCTGGCGAGCAGCACATCGGCGGCACCGGGCTCGGCTTGGCCGTGGCCAAGGCCCTGGCCCTCATGCAGAAGGGGAAGCTCTGGGTCCATAGCGAAGAAGGCAAGGGCGCAACTTTCTTCTTTACGCTGCCGGTCTACGTCTTCTCCGGGGAAGAGACGCCCGCGCCGCCGCAATCGGCGCAAAAGGCGCCCCCCTCCTTGTTGAAGCGTCTGCTCGGCGGCTCTTAGTCCCTCGCTAATACGAAAGCGCGGATGTCCTCCGCCCCCGCGGCTTGAAGCGCACGGGCGCACGCCTCGAGCGTCGAGCCTGAAGTGCAGACGTCGTCGACGAGAAGCACGCGGCGCGCCGGCCGCGCGCCGGCCCAGGCGAAGGCCCCTTCGAGGTTCGCGCCGCGCTCGCGTCGCGACAAGCCCCACTGGGCGCGCGTCTTCTTCACGCGCCGGAGGCCTTCCTGCAAGGGAAGCCTCGCCGCGGCGGCCACGGCCCGCGCGAGCCACTCGGCCTGGTTGAAGCCGCGCTCCCTGAGCCGCCCCGGGTGGAGCGGGACGCAGACGACGGCCAGCGGCCGTCCCAGCTCCGGGTGGCGGGACAGCAGCCCCGCCATCCAGCCGGCAAGCAGGCGTCCGGCGTCCAGGCGCCCGCGGTACTTGAAGGCGTGGAGCAGTTCTCGGACGGGGGGGCGGTAGGCGAAGGCGGCGCGGATGCAGTCGACGGCGAACAGCCGCGAGCGGCAGCGGCGGCAAAGCCGGGCCGGGGAGTCGTCGGCGACGCCGCAGCGGCGGCATCGCGGCCCCGTCTCGGGACGCGCCAGCGCCAGGCAGTCGCCGCAGAGCGGCCCCGCGACGAGCAGGGGCAGGTCGCGGCGGCAGGCGGCGCAGGTTCGCGGGGCGAGGAAGTCGAAGAGGCGCGGTAAGAGACGCATATTACTTCGTACGAATGAGAAGGGGGAAAGTTCCTTGGGGTCTAGAACTGGAAAGTGAGCGTCGTGCCGAACTGGTAGGAGATGTAGTTCTCCTCCGCCAGGTATTTGTGCCACAGCCGGGAGGCGGCGCCGCTGAGCGTCATGCGGAGGTTCTTGGCGATCTCGTAGTCGCCCGAGGTGTTGAAGCTCAAGAGCTTGGAATTGTCCGCCTGCGTGACCGGCGAGGAGCGCATCGCCATCGACAGCGTGCTCGTCCAGATGACGCGGTTGGTGAAGAGGAGGGTCTTGCCGGTGAAGGGCAGCATGAGCCCGCGCGGGAGAGCGAGGTCGGCGCGGGCGAGAACGCTCGGGGTGATGACCATCACGTTCTGGCTCTGCACTCCGGTGCCCAGCGTGGTGGTGTCTTTCGCGTAATCGACCTTCGGCGTGAAGCGGAACTTGCTCACGTCGAAGGTCGTCTGCAGGGTCGCATCCTCGTGGTGCGTGAGGTTGGTGTCGACGTTCTGGATGAGGTCCCTCTGGCGCGTGTCGTGCAGATTGACGGTGATGGTCGTATCGAAGCGCTTGCGGATGATCGCCCGGATGTCGCCGCCGATGGCGGTGTCGGAGTTGAAGCTGGTGGACACGACCTCGGTCGTGCGCTTCGCGAACTTGAAATTGATCTGGCCGTTCTGCATCCAGCGCTCCGAAAAGAGCAGGCGCTCGAGCTGCGACAGCGAGGCCACGAGGTCGGGCAGGGTCCTGGCGACGGTTTTCGACGGCGTGTTCGTCGTCTCGGTGCGCTGGAGGCTGTACACCCAGTTGTTGCTCAAGGCGAGCGTGCGGAAGGCGCCGGCGCGTCCGCCGATCGTATACCCTTCCAGCGGCTGCCAGCGCTGCGTCGAGTTGTAGGTGTCGCGCAAGGTCTGGTTCGCGAGCTGGGCGACGGGGCTGTGGGGGTGCAGGGGCGTGCGCACCCACAGCGCGGTCCTCGAGTCCAGCTCTTTTTCGACGTTGTTCCAGACGTCGCCGTCCTGCAGCTGGTAGCCGTTGGCGAAGCTCAGCGAGCGGAAGAGCTTGGTGCGCTTGTAGAGGTCCGAGACGTTCAGCAGCCACGAGATCGAGCCGGTCGCGTTGCGGTTGATCGTCTTGAGGTCGCCGATGTTGTAGTTGAAGGGCACGCTCGATCCCGTGACGGTGTCGGTCGTGATGAAGAGCGTCGTGGTGCTGAGCACGTTGTTCTCGATGTTGGTGACCGAGTAGTTGTCCGACGGGTTGAACCAGGACACGACGCGCCAGTTCGAGGAGAAGCCGACGGTCTCGTTGACCGACTTCGGGTAGCTTCGCTTCACTTCCCCGCCGCTGGAGACGTCGTCGGCCTTCTCCTTCACCTCGGTGAGCAGGACGTTCGGGTTGAAGGAGGCGCCGGTCCACGGGGAGAAGGTGAGGCGGCTGCCGTAGGTGTGGGTGAGCTCGTCGGTGTTCGGGGAGAGCAGCCGGGCGTCCGGCCGCGTGTATGTGACCTTGTAGTCGCTGAGCGAGTAGGTCAGGTCCACCGTCTGAGGCAGCCAGCGTTTCGGATGGGGGAAGGCGTAGCTGAAGGCGCTGTTGTAGGTGCTGCGGTCGTCGAGCCGGGTGAGGAGGTCGTATTCGGTGCGAGCGCGGACGTAGCCAAGGCTCAGGCGCGGCAAGGCTCCGTAGGCGAAGGCGCCGTTGGCGGTCCCGTTCCATGTCGTCACCCTGCCGGCCTGCAGCAGCGTCATGAGGTTCGACAGCTGGCTCGTGTCCGCCACGTTGGGTGTGACCACGATGCCGCGGTTCAGCGTGAAGTTCATCGGGAAGAAGGCGAGCCGCACGAAGTTCATGTACGCTGAATCCTGCCGGTTGTCCTGGTTGGTCACGACCGTGGTCGGCGTCTGGTAGTTGTGGTCCACGGAGCGGTACTTGCCGCCGAAGGACGCCCAGCCGGGGACCTCGAAGTCCATCTGCAGCTTCTGGGCGGTGCCCACGCGCTCGATGGCGTCGGACATGTAGATCTCGTCGAGCCAGGCCGCGCCGATCGCGGGCGTGGCCGGGTCCTTGTAGACGCCGGCGACCAGCTCTCCGATCTGCTGCAAAGACGGCGTCCCGCTTGTGACGACGACCGTTCCCGCCGGCACGTCGTTGCCTACCGGCGCCCACGAGTTCGGGATCTGGGTGCCGAGAGTGTCCACCTGGGCGATCGCCACGCGCCGCCAGCCGACGAAGTTGATCGGGACCCGGACCTCGAAGTAGCTCTGGTCGGTGCCCGCCCGCAGGAAGAAGACGTTCTTGCCGCTGACATCGACATGGCTCGAGTCCGGGTTGCCGTAGAGCAGGAAATTGAAGCGCTTGTGCTGGCTGAGATTGATCGCGGTCGGGAAGGTGCGCTTGGTGTAGAAGGTCGTTCCCGTGGTCAGGGCCGGGGGGGGATTGGTGTTCCACGTCAGCTGCAGGGCCTGCTCGGAGAGGTTCTGCGTGTTGTTCTGCTGCCGGAGGTTGGAGATCGAGCCGTACAGGTCGCTGAAGGTCGCCTGCGCCTCGCCCCCGGCGTTGAAGATCGGGACGTAGTTGGGATTGTCCACGTTGTTGACCGCCGAGATGGCGAGCGTCTCGGCGGCTTGAGGTCCGGCGTTGATCGCGGGGTCGCCGGCCTGGCCCCTCTGCCAGGTGCTTCCGACCACCGCGACCTTCGCGAAGCGGAGCACGCCCGCCGCATGGCCGCCGGCGCCCTGCTTGACCGAGATGCGCACCTCCTTGATCGCGTTCCAGCTCGATATCTTGCTGGTATCGATGTTGAGCGGGATCTCGAGTACGTGCCAGCCGGTGAAGTTGATCCTGCCGTTGGGCAGCGACGTTTTCGTCGTCGCGTCGAAGAGGTTCGCGTTCGCGGGATTCGCGACCGCGGAGTAGCCGTAATTGTCGCCGCTGCCGTCGTCGGGGTCGAGCCGGCAGTTCTGGTTGAGGTCTCCCGAGTCGATCCGGCCGTTGTTGGCGCCGTAGATGGCCGAGCCTTTGTGTAAGGTGGAAGGGGGCGCGTACGTGAAGCCGACGTCCTCGCCCGGGTGGAGGACGCCGTCGCACTCCGGGTTCTCGGTCCGCTGGATTCCGCTGCCGTCGGCGTTCTCGTCGATGCCGCCGAGGCGGAAATCCAGCTGGTTGCCGCTGTTGTCGCCGAACACCGTGACCTGGAGGATCTGCTTCTGGGAGAAGTCGCGGCCGGTCGGCGAGAAGACGCTGACGAGCGAGACCTCCGTCGTGTTGTTCGAGGTTACGGGATCGAAGTTGTAGCCAAAGTCGAGCACCTTTTGCGACTGGTTGCCGCTGGCCTGGGCGTTGGGATTGATCTGCAGCGACAGGACGTCCTCGGTGTTCCAGCTCAGGGCGTTCGGATCCGACGGGACCGCGCCCGGGTTGGCGGCGATCTGCCAGGACGTCGCGAGCGTGGGGGCGAGGTCCTCCTGCTTCGCGCCCTCCATGTTGTCGATGAGCGCGAACTTCGAGAGGTTCGGGTTCAGGTCGCTGCGCGCGTATTCGCCCTGGATCGTCGCCTTCAGCCATTTCGTCAGCCGCAAGTCCTTCACCTGCGAGTCGAAGTCGTAGATGAGCAGGCTTCGGGCCAGGTCGGTGATCGACGGCACGGTCGGAGGCTTCGAGCCGGATTCATAGAGCAGCGTCGTGCCCATGCTGAAGTGCTTGTTGAAGTCGTAGGAGACGCGCCCGCCGAGGATGCTGTCGGAGGTGGCGCCCACGAATGGAGCGACCTCGTAGCTGATGTCCACCGCCGACGTCGGCCCGATGCGGTTCTCGTTGAAGAAGGTCACGAAGCCCGAGTCGTAGTCGATGAAGTAGTCGACGTTGCGCACGAGCTTGATGCCGTCGATGAGGATCGTCTCGGACTGCAGGACGAGGTTGGGCTCGAGCAGGAAGGTCTTGAGGCGATAGGAGTACTCGGTGTGGAAGAGGCGTTTCGAGATGGGGCTGGGGGCGTAGATGTCGGGGTCGATCCCGCCCGCGGAGGTGGTGCAGGTCGCGCAGGTGACGGCCCCGAAGGGATTGGCGAGCCGGTACAGCCCGTTCTCGAAGTCCACGGTGATCGTCTCCGGGTAATGCTGGACCGGATTGAGGAGCGCGCCCACGTCGTTGCGCTGGGTGTCGAGGACCTTGAGGATGAAGTTGCCGCGCCCGTTGTCGCGCACGATCTGCGTGGCGCCCATGCTGTAGGCGGTCTTGAGCTCGCGGCGCCAGCCCAGCTCGATGTTGGTCGAGGTGCTGACGATCGGAACGTCGCCCGTCGTTTTGATGATCTTGGGCCGGCCGGTGCCGGGGCCGGTGGACGTGTTGACGTTGTAGCCCGACAGCGGGCGGCCCACGACGTCGTTGAGATCGACCGCGACGATGAAGGCGGGATCGATGGACACGCGGAACTGGATGATGCCGTGGATGTAGTCCATCGTGTAGTCGGAGCCGGCGGCGAGCTGGACGAACTTGGCGGTCACGGTCGAGCCGGGGTCGCCCAGGTCGTCCGCGGTCAGCACGACCGCGTTGGAGTTGACGGCGTTCGGCAGCGGGTTCGACAAATAGACTTTTTCGGAGCCCGGTTGGATCGGCAAGGCCACCCTCGTCGAGAAGGTGAGGTCGTAGTACGTCCGGCGCATGTACGCCGTGTCGAGGATATCGAGCGTGGCGTACTGCGTGTTGCCGATGAACTGCCTGAACTTGGTCGTGCCCTTCGTGCGGCTGCCGATGAACGTCCCCTTGAAGCCCTTGTACTTCAGGTCGGCGCGGATGCCGAAGAGCTGCTTGTTGTAGCTGACGAACTCCGTCGCCGGCAACGACAGGTCGATGTCGCCGAAGGAGGCGTTCTGGACCACCTCGTTGGGATCGCCGGTGTAGACGACGGAGATGTCCTGCTTGTTCGTCTTGGTGTCGTCATAGTCCACGTTGACCGAGATCTTCGGCCCGACCTTTCCCTGCATGCGCAGCTGCAGCTGCTGGGTGATGTTGATCAGATTCGTCGTCTGGGCGCGGTTGGTGGTGGCCTGGGCGGCGAGGTAGCGCTGCTCGCTGAAATTGACGCCCACGACCTTGCGGCCCGTGACCGACAGGCTCGTGCCGTAGCTGGGGAGCTCCACCTCCGGCGGCGCGGGCGCCACGGTGGTCGAGGAGACGATGATCTCCGACGGCGGCAGCGGCAGGACCTCCTCTTCCTCCTCGCTCGGCAGGCGGCCCCGCTCGTAGTCGTCGCGCATCTTCTGCCAGCGCCCGGGGGTGAGCTCCAGCGGCTTGAAGCGCGAAAGGAACTGCGACATCTCCGGCGACGGCGTCGAGCCGGAGGTCTCGAAGAAACGATCGGGATCTTCCCGGTCGACGAGCAGGAAGCGCATGCCCGCGGGCAGCAGGACCGCCGGCGTTTCGACCG
>JAPLKK010000041.1:13938-16884 GCA_026388115.1 Elusimicrobiota bacterium
CCGGGACTCCGGTCGAGACGGCGGGTTGTTCCGGTTGGACTACGAGGGGCGGCTTCGCCGGAGCCGGCTCGCCGGCCGGCGAGGGAAAATCGGGGTCATACGGGGTCTGCCACTGCGCCCACGCCCGTACGCGCGCCGGCGCGCAAAGCGCGAAGACCAGTGCCAAGACCCGAAGTGAGCGGGTGTTTCGATTCGCCAAGCGCTGCGTGGACCCCGGCGCCGAGCGCGGCGCCTGCTGTTGTCGTACGAATAGTCGGCGGCGGGCCCCCGGCGAAGCCCGTACGCGCGCAAGCGAATGTTGATTCGCGCGCGTTCTGGAGTGTAACAGCGGACTGTGAAGAAATCAACACGGGCCTAAATAATTTTACATTTCCGCAATCCGCCCCCGATTTCCCTGCTCTCTCGCGGGCACCCGGTAATCTCCCTCCCCCCCTTGTGGGGGAGGGGTGGGGTGGGGTGAATTTATGAGATAATGCCCTTGAAAGTGCCGATCCTGCCCCGCTACCTCTTCCGACTCTTCTTCCCGCTCTTCTTCGTCTGTCTCGCCGTAGGAACGTCCATCCTGCTGATGAACAATTTCCTGCGCCTGTTCAACGTCGCCGTCCTGAAGGGCATCTCGCCGGCGTGGATCGCCTTCTGCTTCGCGCGGCTGTTCCCGTTCTTCCTGAGCCTCGCGATGCCGATGGCGTTCCTCGTCGCGCTCCTGCTGGTCCTCGGCCAGCTCTCGGAGTCCGGCGAGATCATGGCCTTCCGCTCCTCGGGTTTTTCCTTCGGCGACATCCTGTGGCCGTACGCCGCGATCGCGGCGGCGATGTCGGTCCTGCTCTTCTACGTCAATCACAAGGCGAGCCCGGAGGGCTACCATGCCTTCAAGAGCTCCTACGAGGGCGCGCTCAAGCAGGTGTCGGTCGTCGATCTCGAGCCGAAGACGTTCGTCCCGCTGGGCGATTGGGAGCTGTTCGCCCAGACGGCCGACGCCAAGAGCGGCGCCCTCGGCGGCGTGTACCTCGTCAAGAGCAAGGGGCCGAATGACAGCGGCAACAAGGGCCTGCGCGTGCAGGCGCCGCAAGGGCGCATGCGCATCGACAAGGGGCGGGGGCTGGAGCTGATCCTGACGCATGGGGCGCTCCAGCTGCCGTCGCAGCAGCCGGACTGGCTCGTGAGCGCCACGTTCGACGAGTACCGCCTGTTCATGCCCTTCGCGGCCGCGGCGCCGGCCGACCGGCAGCCCGACATCCAAGAGATGAATACCGCCCGGCTGCGCGAGAGGCTGGCGGAGCCCTCGCTCGACCCCGACCACCGCAAGGAGTACCTCACGGAGGCCGCCGTGCGCTCGGCCGGCGCGGCCAGCCCCTTCATCCTGTTCTGGCTTGCCTGCCCGCTCGGCTTGCGGCTCGAGAAGCGCGCGCGCTCGGCCGGCTTCGCCTTGAGCCTGCTCGTGCTGTTCTTCTACTACGGCCTGGTCGCGCTCGGCATCTCGCTGGGCCGGCGCCATCTCGCCATGAGCGCCGTCGCCCCATGGATCCCCAACGTCGCCGGCCTCGTGGCGGCGGTCGCGCTATGGAGGCGGCTGAGCCGGGTGTGAAGATCTTCGCGCGCTACATGGCGCTGCAGTTCTTCAGGCCTTTCGCCTACGGCTTGGGGCTGTTCGCCATCCTGATCTTTCTCGGGGATCTTTTCGACAAGCTGCCGAAGCTGCTGAAGAGCCCGGCCCCCTTCTACGTCGTCTTGCAGTACCTGTGGCTCGAGGTGCCGTACTGGGCCGCCAGGGTCATACCGCTCGCGACGCTGCTTGCGACGCTGGTGGCTGTGACGGGCTTCGTGGCGAGCGGAGAATGGGCCGCCGTCCAGGCCGCGGGCTTCGAGACCAAGGCCTTCTTGAGGCCGCTGCTGTGGATGGCCCTGGCCGTCACGGCATTCACCTTCGCCGCGCAGGAGACGGTCCTGCCCTGGTGCTACGCGCGCGCGCAGGTCTTGTGGCACGACCGCGTGCACCCCGAATGGGAATGGAACCAGTATTACGACGTCCTGTTGACCGGGGGAAAGGACCAGTTCATCACGGCGCACATCTTCTACCCGAAGGAGGGCAAGATGGAGCGGCCGGTGCTGGACTATTACGCCGACGGCGGCGTCGCCCGGCAGTTGGACGCGCGCCAAGCCGAGTGGGACCCGGCCGCCCGCCGCTGGATCTTCGAGGACGGCATCGAGCGGCGCTTCGACCGCGACGGCCCGCCGCATGAGAAAGCCTTCTCGCGGCTCCCCTCTGATTTCGACACGCCGCCGCTGATCCTGGTCCCCCGGCGCAAAGACCCCGACGAAATGAGCCTGGTCGAGACGCGGCGGTACCTGAGGCAGGTGCGCTTCCTTGGCGCCTCGCCGCGAGAGGCTCAGACCGCGCTTCATTCCAAGATCAGCTATCCGTTCTCGAACCTCGTTCTATGCCTGCTCGGCGTTCCCCTCTCCCTGCGCTTGCGGCGCTCCCATCGGGCCGCGGCGGCCGCGGTCGCGCTGGCGGTCGGGCTCGTGTACGTCTGGTTCATGGAGATGAGCAAGACCCTCGGCGTGGCTGGCCGCCTCTCCCCGCCGCTGGCCGCTTGGGTTCCCCACGCCGTCTTCGCCGCCGTCGCCGCCTGGCTGTACCACACGACCGACGTATAGGTCCTTGGTCCTATTTCTTCATGGGCCTACTGGCCCCTGAAAACCGCCCGCCATCCGGCTATCGTATCGTCGCAGCGACCGTGTAGTCCGGCGAATAGGGCGCCGGAGCATCCACGACCTCGCCAGGCTCGAAGTGAACGGGACCCGCCGGATCAAGGGGCGGACCACCCGGAGCCAGAGTCCCGCGTAAGCGGGGCGAACGAGGGGGGCCACGGGAAAGCTGGCGGAGTGCGCCAGCGTTCCCGTGGCTTTTTTTTAGGGACTGGAGGAACGAGATGCAGCAGGTGG
>JAPLKK010000039.1 GCA_026388115.1 Elusimicrobiota bacterium
CGGTTGATTGCGGGCGCGGGACGTTCTCTTGAGACTTAGTGGGCGGCGAAGCTCTACTTCAGGTGCTTCGCGACCAGCGCCGTCATCTTGAACATGTCGACGGTCTTCTTGGCGCCGAACACCTTCGCCAGGTTATCGTCGGGGTTGATGTTGCGCTTGTTCTTCTTGTCCTGAAGTCCGTTCTTCTTGATGTAAGCCCAGACCTTCTTGGTGACCTCGGTCCGCGGAATCGGCTTGGCGCCGACGATCGCGGAAAGTTCCTCAGACGGCTGCATCGGCTTCATGAATGCACTGGCCATGTATGTCTATCCTCCGGGTCGAGAGTTTAGCACAACGCGCGCGGGAAGAAAACGTGTTTTCTTGTGACGGCTCAGCGGGAGAGGCGGCGGGCCCGCTCGAGGTTGAACTTGGCGTCGGCGTAGGACGGGTTCAGCGCCACGGCGCGCTCGAAGCTCTCGATCGCCTCGCGGCGGCGCCCCTGGCGGAACAAGACGATGCCCAGATTGTTGTAAACGTCGGCGAAGTCGGGGCGCTGGAGGAGGGCGGCGCGGTACTCGGCCGCCGCCTCATCAAGGCGGCCTTGCCCCGCCAGGATCAGCCCGAGGTTCACACGCGCGCGCGCATGGCCGGCGTCGAGCCGGATCGCCTCGCGATACTCGCGCGCGGCGTCGTCGAGACGCCGGGCGGCCAGGTGGAGGTTGCCGAGATCGAAATGAGCGCCGGCGTCGCCGGGAGCCAGAGCGATCGCGGCGTCGAACTCCCGTTTCGCGTCGGAGGCCAGGCCCTGGTCGCTCAAGACGGCCCCAAGGTTGGCATGGGCGAGCGCGTAGTCCGGATCCTCGCTCAGCGCCTGCTCGAACTCCGCGCGCGCGGGCGGCAGAAGGCGCTTCCGGTACAGCACGTGGCCCAAACCGTTGTGCGCGACCGGATCGTCCGGGTCGAGGCGCAGCGCGACGCGATACTCGGCGACGGCGTCGGCGAGCCGGTCCTGGTCCGAGAGCAGGTTCGCCATGTTGCAATGGGCGCCGGCGTAGGCGGGGGCGAGGCGCAGGGCGGCCTGGCAATGCCCGACGGCTTCCTCCGGCCGCCGGGCGTCGCGCAAGGCGGCGCAGAGATTGTTCTGCGCGAGGTGGGAGCGGGGGTCGGCGCCGACGACATGCGTCCAGAGCGCGACCGGGTCGCGCCAGACGGGGACCTGCCGGCGCGTCAGCGCCGCGAGGCCCGCCAGATAGACAGCCGCGAGGACCACGACCCCCGGCCGGCTCTTGCGCCCGGCCGAAGCGACGGCGGCTCCGGCAAGGACGGACAGCCCCATGCACGGCAGATAGGTGTAGCGCTCGGCGACGTAGTGCGGGCCGCTCTGGAAGAAGCCGAGGAGCGGCACAAGCAGGACGAGGAAAGAGCCCCACGCCGCCAGCAGCGCCGGGCGGCGCTTCCAGGACGAGGCCGCGGCGAGGGTGATCGCGGCCGCGACGAGCCCCGCCGCCGCCGTCTGAAGCCCGAGCGCCAAGCTCGCGTCGGGAAACCTATATAGTGGAAGAAGAGGCCAGGGGACGAGCGCTTTCCTCAAATAGAATCCCACGCCGTAGACCGCCTGCCCCGAACGGGCCGCGAGGCCGTAGGCGGAAAGGGGCTCCATCGCGCCGCCGCGGGCCTGGGCCAAGGGCGCGAGAAGCGCGAACGGCAGGGCGAGCGCCAAATAGGGGAGCTTCTCGAGCCAGACACGACGGGATGACAGCGGCCTTCTCAGCGGATAGAAATCGATCAGCAGGAGCACGCCGGGCAGCGTCACGGCGACGGCCTTCGACAAGAGCGCGAACGCGAAGCAGTTCAAAGAGAGCACGAGCCAGGGGGCCGCGCAGCGCCCGGGATCCTCGCGGCAGCCCCGAACGTAGGCGAGCGTCGAGGCCAGCAGAAACGACGACGCCAAGAGCCCGCGACGCTCCGTGAGCCACGCGACCGATTCGACGCGCAAAGGGCTCAAGGCGAAGGCAAGAGCGGCGAAGGCGGCGCCCCAGGCGGCTTTGCGGCGCCGCTCGGGAGCTTCGGCGGCCACGCCGAGAGCGAGCAGTCGATCGGCCAGCAAAAAGAGCAGGGCGGCGTTCGCCGCGTGCAGAAGCACGCTCGTGAGATGGAAGCCGCGCGGGTCCATCCCGTACAGCCGCCAGTCGGCCGCGAAAGTGAGCCACGTGAGGGGGTGGTACTGCGCGAAGCGCGGCGCGGCGAACATCCAGGCCCACTGCCGCGGACCGAAGCCGCGAAAGCCCTGGTTGCCCACGAGGAGCGCTTGGTCGTCCCAGACAAAGCCGTTGGCGAGGGCGGGCCAAAAGACGAAAGCCGTGACCGCGGCGACCCCGAGAGCGCAGAAGAAGCCCGTCCACCGGCCCGACTCCCCCTCCCTGGTCGCAGGGCTCGATTCCCCCTCCCCCCTTGTGGGGGAGGGCCGGGGTGGGGGGTCTTGCTTCATCGGCCCCATTATAAGCTTTTCGTCGTCGCGCGCCTGCCAGGCTGGCTCGGACCTGAATTACGGGATCAGCACGATCTTTCCGAAGGCGGGCGACTCCATGATGTCCTTGTGCGCCTGAGGCGCGGCCGCGAGCGACAGTTCGCGGCCGACGACCGGAGTCAGCGTGCCGTTCTCGAAGCCGGCGCCGAGGCCCGCGGCCACGACCGCCGCTTCGTCGGGCGAGGCGTTCCTCAAAGACATCCCCAAGATCGACGCGTCGAGCATCATCGTCCGGCGCGGGTCGATCTCCACCGGCCCGCGGCTGCCGATGACGACCACGCGGCCCCTCGGCGCCAGCACCCCGAGGTCCTTGTTCAGATTGACGTTGGCGAGCATCTCCAAGACGACGTCTACGCCGCGCCCGCCGGTCAGCTCCATGAGCTTCGCCAGGTAATCCGGCGAGCGATGATCGAGGACGCGGCGGGCCCCGTGCCGCGAGGCGAGCTCGCGCCCCTTCTCGGTGCCGCCGGTCCCGACGACGTCCATGCCCATCGACCGCGCGATCTGCAGCGCGGCGATGCCGACGCCGCCGGTCGCCCCGTGCACCAGCACGGTCTCTCCGGGCAGGGCGCGCGCGCGCAGCAGCAGCGCCCGGTACGCCGTCCAGTACGGAACGTGGATGGCCGCCCCTTGCTGGAAGGACAGCCGGTCCGCCAGCGGCTGGACCTGGCCCTGCTCGCATAAGGCCAGCTCGGCGTACGACCCGCTCACGGTGCCCGCGGTGTAGACGCGCTGTCCCGCGGCGACGTTGTCGACGCCGGCCCCGACGGCCTCGACGACCCCTGCCGCGTCCATGCCCGGGGTGTAGGGCAAAGCCGGCTTGGCGGGGTAGGCGCCGGCGCGGACGTAGGTCTCCACCGGGTTGACGCCTACCGCCTTCACACGCACCAGGACCTGGCCCGGCCCGGGCTTGGGGTCGTCCACGATCTCCACCTTCAACACCTCGGGCCCGCCGAACTGCCGCACGCGTATCGCCTTCATGACGCCTCCTGAGAGTCCAGCACGGACTCCGGCTCGCGGCCGGAGATGACGTCGAGGAAGGCGGCGCCGTAGCGGGCGAGCTTCTGCTCGCCCACGCCCTTGACCTCGAGCAGCTCCTCGCGATTGCGCGGTTTGGCCGCGGCCATCCCGACGAGGGCGCTGTCGTGGAAGACAAGGTACGGCGGCACCCCCTGCCGCTCGGCCAGGAGCTTGCAAGCTCCGCAGCTTATCGAAGAGCGGCTTGTCGTAGGCGGGAGCCGCCGCCGCGGAGGAGCCCTTGGCCTTCGCCTTCTTGCGGGCGCGCCCGCCCGCAGCGGCGGGCGCACCCAGCCGGACGCTTCCCTCGCCCCGGCAGTAGGCCTTGCCCGCCTCGGTGATGCGCAATAGCGGATACTCGCCCGACTCCGTCACCTCCAGCATCCCTTGGACGATGAGCTGGTCCACCCAGGAGCGCACCGCGGCCTCGCCCGCCTCCTTCAGCATGCCGAAGACCTGCAGAGTGTCGTGCCCGCGGCGCTTCACGCGCTCGTCGGCGCGGCCGAGGAGCAGGTTCACCACGTAGCCCGTGCCGAAGCGGCCCTCGCTGCGCCAAGCGGCGCTCAGGACCTTCTGGGCCGTCAGCGTCGTCTCCTCCGCCGAGAGGCTGCGCGTCTCTCCAAGGCACACGTCGCACGCCTCGCAGCTCCGCTCTCCCTCGCGCTGTCCTCCCTCTCCCGCCTCCGGCGGGAGAGGGCCGGGGTGAGGGTTCATCGCAGGATACGGCGCCCCGAAATGCTCCGACAGCAGGCGGTGCCGGCAGACCGGGGCCACCGCGAAGCGGCCGATGCCGCGCAGCTGGCGCTCCAGCACACGCTGGCGGTCGAAGGGCAGCGCGCCGTCTTTTTGCGCCAGCCAGCGGTGCTTGGCGAGATCGGAGGCGGCGAAGAGCAGGACACACTCGGCGGGAAGGCCGTCTCGTCCCGCCCGGCCCGACTCCTGCTGGTAATGCTCCACCGAGCGCGGCGTGTTCGCGTGCACGACGTAGCGCACGTTGGAGCGGTCGATGCCCATGCCGAAGGCGATCGTGGCGACGACGACGTCGAGCCGCTCGTTGACGAAGTCTTCCTGGGCGCGCCGGCGATCGTCCGCCTTGAGGCCGGCGTGGTACGGCGAGCACGAGACCCCCTCCTCCCGCAGCCCGGCCGCCAGGCGCTCGACATCCTTGCGCGTCTGCGCATACACGATGCCGCCCTCGCCGACGTGGCGCCGCACGACCTCGAGCACCTGCGCCGCCTGCTCGCGCCGCGGGAAGGCACGGTAGATGAGGTTGGGCCGGTCCGGGTGCCCGATGAGGCGCAAGGGGTCGCGCAGGGCGAGCTGGATACAGATGTCGTCTTGGACCTCCGGCGTGGCGGTCGCGGTGAGCGCCATACGCGCCGCCTTGGGGAACGCCTCGAGCGCTTCGGCCAGCCTGCGATACTCGGGCCTGAACTCGTGGCCCCAATGAGAGACGCAGTGCGCCTCATCCACGGCCGCGAGCAGGAGCCGCCCGGCGAGATCCTCGTAGAGGTCGCCCATCAAGAGGCGCTCGGGGCTCACGTACAAGAGCTCGGTCTTGCCGGCGGCCAGGCGGCGATAAGCCTCGCCGCGATGGTCCGCCTCCAGATTGGAGTGGAGCGCGTCGGCCGCGATGCCCGCCTCGCGCGCCGCCGCCACCTGGTCGTCCATCAACGCGATCAACGGCGAGACGACCAGCACGAGCCCCCGGCCGGACGCCGCGGGAAGCTGATAGCACAGGCTCTTGCCTCCGCCGGTCGGCAGGACGACGAGCGAGTCGCGCCCGCCGAACGCCGCATCGATCGCCTCGCGCTGAAGGGGTTTGAACGAGTCATACCCCCACCGCCGCCGCAATACCTCGTCGCTAGTCATCACGCCGGTGTCAGACGTCAACTTATGGAACTAATTATAGACCCAAAACAGTTCCATAAGTTGACGTCTGACACCGAGGCTATAGCCGCCAGGAGAGGCGGGCGGCCAGGACGCCGACGTTGGCCAGGGCGGCTTTGGGCACGCCGGAGCGGTTCGCGTCGCGCGCCTCGAAGATCCGGCGGCCGAACTCGAGCCCCCCGGACAAGTCGAGAGAGGCCCCGCCGCCCAAGCTCAGCCGCACCCCGGCCAGGGCCTGCCTGCGGTCGAAGACCAGGCGGTCGGTCCGCACCTCGCGCCCAGAGCGCAGCCATTGCGACGGATCGCGCGAGACGGCGACGCAGTGAAAGGAAAGGAAGGCCGACCATCGCCTCCAAGCCGGGCGCCGGCTCGCGGAAGACATACGCCACGCCCGGCAGGGGCACGCCGTTGGCGAAGTTCCGGTTGTTCGAATAAGACAGGAAGAAAAGCCACGAGTTGCGGTCCCCGCTCGGCTTCTCGAGGAAGCCGGTGGCGCGGAACTCGGTTTCCCGGAGCGCTTGGAAAGGGGCGTCGGAGGCAGAGCCCACGCCCAGGCTCGCCCCCCAACGCGAGCGCTCCCCCGACCGCCTCGAGTACCCCGCGCCCGCCTGCAGGCTCCACAGCTTGGACGGCACCACAAGCCCCGTATCGGGCACGACCGGCGAATGGCTCAGCTCGACTTGGGAGGCGCGGCCGTTGACGGACCATGCTCCCTCGCTCGAGGAGGAGACGACGCAGGCGCCGCCCGCCTCCTGGCGGAACACGCTCGGGCTCGACAGGCGGCTCGGCGCGATGGCGGTGCCGTAGCTCGCCGAGCTCTGCGGCGCGCCGAGGGAGCCCCCGAAGCCTCCTCCGAAACCGCCGCCCATCCCTCCGCGCTCCTGCGCCATGGCGCAGGGCGCTAAGCTCAACAGGAGGTACGCCGCCGCCCCGATCGCCCTCATGACCCCCCTTTAGACGCCCGGCCGGTCAGAGGAGTGTCGCGTCGCCGGCAAAAATAGACCGCCTTTTTGAGCCCTTCTCATGTTACAATGTACCGTCGTACGACGCATATATATAGAGAGGTCTCGAAAACGTAATGCCTAAAGGAAAAGTGAAGTGGTTCAACGACCAGAAGGGATTCGGCTTCATCACGCCGGATGACGGATCGAAAGATCTGTTTGTGCATCACACGGCCATCCAAGGAGAGGGCTTTAAGACCCTCGCCGAGAATCAGGCTGTGGAGTTCGAGGTTCAGGAGTCCGATAAGGGCCCGCGCGCGGTAAACGTCCGCAAGCTATAAAGGTCCGCGAACCACAAGGCGCCCGCATCGCTTCAAGCGATGCGGGCGTTCCATTTCCTACCGGTACTTGACCGAGCAGCCGTAGGGCCGGATCGTCGGTTTGGCGACGGTTTTCCCGCCGAGCGCCGGCGCGAGAAACAGACTAATCTTCCGAGTCTTCGTCCCCGTTCCCGTCCGCGGGACCCGCCTTCTCCTCATGCTGCGGGCCGCCGGGACGCGGACCGAACATGCCGGGATGCTCGCCCATGCCCGGGCGCTCGCCGAACATCATCGGACCGCCGCGATGCATCTTGCGCTCGGCCATGCGCAGCGCCATGAGCGCGCGGTCGTGGGCTGGAATGATGCCCGCGAGCTGCTTATGGAACTTCTGCCCCTCGGCGCGGATCGCCTCGCGGCCCCGCTCGACGCGGTCGAGCGTGGCCTGCAGCGCGGCGTCGTCTTTCTTCTCGGCGACTTGTTTGCGCAAGGTGTCCAGCTCGTCTTCGAGCTTGTCTTTGAGCGGCGTCACCGCGTCGCGGTGCGCGCGGAAAGCCGCCTTGAGCTTGCCCTTCTGCTCGTCGGAGAGGCCCATGCCCCGCTTGCCGTGCCGATGGTGGTCCTCTTTCTTCGCGGGCTCCTTGTCCTGTGCCCACGCAGCGGGCGCGGCCGCTCCGAGCGCGAAGAGGCCTCCCGCCAAGATCATCCCCACGATACGCTTCATGTGTCCTCCGGACTGCCGGGGATTAGACGCAAGGTGGCGGGGAAAAGTGTCGCCTCTACGGTTTCTTGTAGATGCTGAAGACGCGCACGTCCTCGGCCCAATCCTCGCCGGCGTCGTCGAGGCGCTTGAGGATGTCGGGGTAGGTCTTCGCTCCCTCGAGCCTGCGGTCCACGTCGTGCTTGACCACGAGCACCCGGAGGGTCTCGAAGGAGGAGTCGGCGCCCTTCGGCAGCTCCGCGACCAGGCGGATGCCGGCGGCGCGCTGGGCGTCGCTGGGAAACGCCACGGGCTTCTCCGGCCCCACCTGGTTGTCGTGCGATTCCGGCACCGGATAGACGCGGCCGGCCTGACCGTCGAAATCGACGCTATAAAGGTAGAAGTGGGCGTCCTTGGTGGCCGTGACGAACGTCTTGGCCTCCTGCCCCTCGACGAAGCGGTTCTGGCTCAACAAGAGCTGGGCGCTGAAATCGGCGTCGGCGTTCTCGCGCAACGGGCGCAGGCAGGTCTGAAGCACGACGCGATAGGAGGACCCCGCCGGGCCGTCCTCGACGAACTTCTCCTCCTCCACGCGCCCGCTGCGCGCGGCCTTGAGCGCCTGCTCGATGCGTCCCAGTATCGCCTCGTCGCCGAAGTCGGCGTCGCTCGAAGCCGACCCTGGAGCGACGTGCCTGAGGGCCTTACGCCGCGCCCGGGTGACCGCCGCGGCGCGCGCCTCCGCGCGCGACATCCCCTTCATCGGCACGCCGGCTCTCACCTCCACCCAGCGGGAGCCGTCTTTGCCCAGCTGGTTCAGCGCCACCACGTCGCCGGACCTGCCTTCGGCGGCGTCGCCCACGGCGGCATTGACCTTGTCCACGTGCGCGAGCCTCTCGTAAAGCGCGCGCGTCTCCTCATCGAAGTCGATCGTCTCATGCGCGAAGGCGATGATCTGCGACGACTGAGTCTCCTTGAGCGTCACGTCCACGATCAGCTCTCCCTTGCCGGCCGGGTGCGTCTGCCCGAGGAGCAGATAGGTCGCCCCCGTGATCTTCCCGAGCTCGACGGCGGTCGAAGGGTCGCCGATGCCGATCTGCCCGAGCCGGGCTTCCTTAACGACCGCGCTGAGGTACTTCCGGTCGAGAAAGGTGAAACGGCGGTCCTTCTGCAGTCCGGCGATGAGAAAATCCGAGAGAACGGCGCCGAGCTCGTCCGCCCGGTCCTCGGCGTCGGTGAAGGGAAGCACGGCGACCGAGAGGCTCTTGATGCTCGTCCCGTCGCGGAGGTCCCTCGCGAGGCGATTAGCGGCCTTCTCGATGTCCTTGGCCCGGGCAAAGGCCGCCGGGGGAACGACGGCGGCGAGCGCGAGGCAGAGAGCGGCCGCGGCGAGGCTGAAGGAGGTGATTTTCACACCGGCAGTATAACGCTTGGCCGACCCATTTGTCGACGGGGCTTCAACTTGGCTACCATCACGGCATGGCGGAGGAAGCGGCGCTCATCGAGAAATCCCGGGCCGGCGACGCCGAGGCGTTCGGCCGGCTCGTGCGGCGCTACGAGGACCGTATCTTCACGCTCGCGCGCAACGTCTGCGCGGGCCTGCCGGCTGAGGCCGAGGACGTCTACCAGGAGACCTTCGTCACCGCCTTCAAGAAGATCCGGGGCTTCCGCGGCGATTCGGGCCTCGGCACTTGGCTGCACCGCATCGCGGCGAACCTCTGCTGGATGCGGCACCGCAAGAAGAAGAGCGAGCCGTTCGTCCCGATGCTCGACGAGCCCGAGAGCGGCCACGGGCCCCGCGAGTTCCGCGACTGGTCTCCCGAGCCCGAGGAGATCGCGCGCAAGAAGGAGCTGAGCGCTGCCGTCGAGCGCGCCCTGGCGGGGCTGCCGGTCGATTACCGGCTCGTGCTGACCTTGCGCGACGTCGAAGGACTCTCCAACGAGGAGACGGCCAAGATCCTCGGCATGAGCGTGGCGGCCGTGAAATCGCGCCTGCACCGCGGCCGGATGCATCTGCGCGACCGGTTCGAGGCGAGCTTCAAGCCATGAACAAGCTGCTCTGCCGCAATATGGTGCGCCGCCTGTCCGAGTACATCGACGGCGAGCTGGACGCCTCGATCTGCGACCGCTTCGACGAGCATCTGGCCGACTGCGCGCCTTGCGTCCGCTTCATCGAGACCCTGCGAAAGACCGTGCGCACCCTGAAAGCGGCCGGCCCGGCCTCCGTGCCCGCCGCCGCGCGCAAGAAGCTGCAGGCCGAATTGCGGCGGTGCGCGGCGCGCGTCGAAAGAGGAAGGCGCCGGTCTTGAACTTCGGCAAGCCGGGGTTCAAGACCGGGCGCGTGCTTCGCTTCCACCGCCTGTAGCTATTCCCAGACGCCGGGGATATTCTCGGCGCAGCTGGGGCACCGCCCGGACTTGAGGCGGTTGGAGAGGACTCGAAAACCGCGGCGCTCGATCACGACCTTGCGGCAATGGGGACAGAACGTGTTCTCCCACTCCGCGGCTTCGCCGGGGAGATTTCCCGCGTAAACGTAGCGCAGGCCCTCGGCCCTGCCGATCTCAGCGGCGCGGAGCAAGGTCCCGGCCGGGGTGTCCGGACCGTCGAGAAGCTTGTAGTCCTGGCGGAAGGCGGTGACGTGCCAGGGGATGTCCTTGGACAGCCCCCGCATGAAGCGCGCGATAAAACCGAGCTCCCTGTCCGAGTCATTGAAGCCCGGTACCACCAAAGTCACGACCTCGACCCAGACGCCGAGTTCAAGCAGCGACGCGATGCTTTCCAGAACCGCGGCCAGCCGGCCGCCCGTGGCCTCCCGGAATCGCCGCTCGTCGAAACCCTTCAGGTCCACCTTGTAGAAGTCGACCCATGGCCGCAGATACTCCAAGCACCGGCGGGTCGCGTGGCCGTTGGAGACGAAGCCGCAGCGCAAACCCGCCTCCTTCGCCCTGCGAAAGACCGCCACGGCCCACTCGGCGGTGATGAGCGGCTCGTTATAGGTCGACACGACCGTCGGGCAGCCGCGCGCTCGCGCCTGCTCGACGATCTTCTCAGGCGAACATTCGACGAGCCCCGAGTAGTTGGCGTCAGGGTCCTTCAACGCTTGGCTCGTGGTCCAGTTCTGGCACCAGCGGCAAGACAGGTTGCAGCCCAGCATGCCGAAAGACAGGCACGACGATGCCGGCAGCACATGGAAGAACGGCTTCTTCTCGATCGGGTCCACCCGAAGCCCGGTAGAGTAGCCGAACGGGACCAACAGCCGGCCGCCGACGTTCGAGCGGAGGGCGCAGATCCCATGCCCGCCCTCCTCGATGACGCACTCGTTGGCGCAGGCGCGGCAGCGGACCCGGCCGCCGTCGAGCGCGTCGAACAGTTCGCCGGGCGCGGTGAGGGCGGGGACCTTCACTGGAAGCACCGCGCCGTGAAGGCCTGGAGCTTCGTCCCGGGCTTGCGCCACGCGTCCGCCGGCAGGCCGGCCTTGCGGCGGCACAGAGCCGTCATGAAGTCTTCCTTATTCGGGAACTTCTCCCAGACCTGCGGGAGGAACACCCCGGAGTTCCAGCCGCGCGACACATGGATGCCGAGACCGGGCACGATGTCGTCGGGCCGGATGTCGCGCAGCGGAGAGAGGACGGTGACCTCGGCCCTGACGCGCCCAAGCTCGTCGAGCGCGATCGGTTCGAGGCCCGGGTACTCCGTCGCCGCCGCCACCGCGTAGCGCGCGACCGCGTCACCCAGGCTCTGGCGCGCTTCCAGCGTGCCGATGCAGCCTCGCAGCCCGCCCTCCTTCCAGTCGCCCTCCTCCCAGGTCACGAACGCCGCCGCCGGCAGGTTGAAGCGCGGCTGGTCGAACAGCCTCGGCTGGCTCCTGCGGCCGGTGCGCAGGAAATCCTCGAGGCTGGAACGGGCCAAGGCGACCAGGTCGGCGCCCTCTTCCTTGGAGAGGTCGAGCGCGGGCCAGGCCGCGAGCGCCGTTTGCGGACGGCCTGAACGGAGCAGGACCGCCGCGCCGTAGCCCACGGTCCTGCCCTCCCCTCCGCCGGCCTCGGCGGAATTCGCGCAAGCGAGAAGCTTGCCTGCATCCGCCCCGAGGAGCCGCGCCGCGTGCGCGACCACCGCGCAGGCGCCCAGGCCGCAGAGGGTGCAGAGCACGCCGGGCGCCGCGTGTCCCCTGATGACGCCGTCGGCCAGGTACAGATAGCTCGCATCCATCGTGAGGAATGCCGCCAGGGCGGCCGGGTCGATCTTGCGAGCCAAGTCGACCGGCGGGTAATGGGAGAGGTCGCTGGAGGCGATGAGCACGGCTCGCCGGCCCCGCGCGACCTCGGCGAGCGCCGCGCCGAACCGCTCGGCCTCCCCGGGACCGCGGACGTTGGCGACCAGCGGCAAGAGCTCGAAATCCTTCAGCGCCCGCTGCAGGAAGGGCAGCTGGACCTCGACTGAGTGGTCCGCGTGCGCCTCGGGCGAGACCGCCACGCCGGGCGCCAAGGCCTTGAGCCGGCGCGCGGCGTCCGCGGCCACGCCGACCTCGCCGAGCGGCGAGCGGTAGGCGTCGTACGGAGCGAGGAACAGGCCCTCCTCCTCCACGTAGTGCGTGCCGACCACGATCACCAGGTCGCACGCCGCGCCCCGCAAGGCGCGATAAGTCGCTCCGGCGCAGGGGCCGGAGTACTCGTAGCCCGCGTGGGGCGCGAGGGCGGCCACGACCTCTCCCTCGACGGCCGCGGGCGGCGCGGCGTCCAGGCACCGGTCGACGACGGCGGCAAGCTCCGCCGGGTCCTCCGGATAGAACTGTCCGGCCCAGGCGGGCCGGCGGACGGTCGTGGTCACAAAGCTCGCGGAGCGCGCCTCACTTGCCCCATCGTAAAACTTTAACGGCGGCGCCGCTACCGGCTGCGAATCCTTTTTCACGGTTTTGCATCCAAATAGGTAGGATGACGATCATGAGCGCGATCATTCTGCTGGGCTGGCTGGCGGCGCACCCGGCGGCGGCCGGAGAGCTGTCGCGGGTGATGGACGCGGCGCTGGCGCGCTCGCCGGCCCTGGAGGCGACGCGGGCGCGGACCCGGCAGGCCGAGGCCGCGCTTTCTGAATCCAAGGCCTCCCGCCTGCCCAAGCTCTCCGCCAAGACCTCGCTCGTGCGCGGCGATGACCCCGTCTACGTCTTCGGCTCGCTCTTGCAGCAGCGCAGCTTCGGGCCGCAGAATTTCGATATCGGCTCGCTCAATCAGCCGGGCTATCTCACCAACGTCAAAAGCTCTCTCGAGCTGGGCGTGCCGATCTTCACGGCCTTCGGCACAAAGACGCGCCTGGACCTCGGCCGCCTGGGCGTAGACGAGGCCCGGCTCGGGACCGACGCGGCGGGCACGGAGCTCCGCGCCCGCGCCCTTGAGGCCTATCTGCGGGTCCTGCTCGACCAGCAGACCCTCGGAGCCTTGGACGAGCGCCTCGGCTCGGCCGCGAAGGAGCTCGAGGAGGCCCGCCGCCTCAAGGAGCGGGGCGTGGTGCTCGGCTCGGACTTTTACGCGGCCCAGGCGATCCTCGGCGGGCTCTCGGCCTGGCGGACCCAGGTGCAAGGCGACCTGGAGGCCCAAAAAGCCGGGCTCGCGGTGCTGACTGGCCGCGAGGAGGCGCTCTCCGCGACTTTGACGGACTCTCCTTACAAGGTGAGCTCCGCCTCCGAGGTCGTTCGGGAGGCGCTGGAGCGCCGCCTCGAGCTGCGGCAAGCCGAGCTGGCCGGCTCCGCGGCGAGGGTGTTGAGCCGCCAGGCGTCGGCGAGCATCCTTCCCGTCGTCGAGGCTTTCGCCGCGCTCGAGAGCGACACGCGCGATTTCTCCTCCAACCCCACCAGCCGCATGTTCGGCCTGCGCGCCGCTTTCCCCTTCGGCGACCCCGCCTACCCGGCCCGCCGCGCCCAGGCCGCGGCGGAGGTGGACGCTGCCCGGGCGTCGAAGCGGGCGCTCGAAGACGAGGTGCGCGAGCAGGTGGCGCGCTCACGCGCGCTTTACGGCGGCGCCGAGGCGGCTCTGCCCGGCCTCAAGGACACCGCTGAGCGCGCGCACCGCTCGCTCGAGCTGTTCCGCCCGCTCTACCGGGAGGGCCGCCAAAGCGTTCTCGAGGTCCTGCGCGCCGAAGAGGGTCTCGCGCGGGCGCAAGCCGCCTATCTGGAGACGATGTTCCGCCTCCACGCCGGCTACGGGCGGCTGATGGCGGCCGCGGGCGCCCTCGATGAGGCCGCCGCCGCCGCCATCGAGTCGCGCCTGGGGGCCGCGCCATGACCTCGCGCGGCCCCGCGGGGCGCGGCGTGGCGGGACGCATCGCCGAGACGTTCATCCGCTCCAAGCTCACCTTGCTCATCGCGCTGAGCGCCCTGATGCTCGGCCTCGTCGCCGTCCTCACCCTCCCGCGCGAGGAGGAGCCCCAGATCAACGTGCCGATGTTCGACGTCTTCGTCCCCTTCCCCGGCGCTGGACCCAAGGAGGTCGAGGAGCGCGTCGTCGATGTCGGCGAGAGGAAGCTCTGGGAGATCCCCGGCGTCGAGTACATCTACTCCACGGCGAACCCGGGCATGGCCGTGTTCATCGTCCGCTTCAAGGTAGGAACCAACCCCGAGGAGGCGATGACGCGCCTCTACACCAAGACGTTCGCCAACATGGACCTCATGGCTCCCGGGGCCGCCCAGCCGCTCATCAAGCCGCGCTCGATCGACGACGTACCGATCCTATCGCTGACCTTGAGCGGCGCGGGCCTCGACGGCTACGCGCTCAGGAGGGACGCGGCGCTCTTGCGCCAGGAGGTGGCGGCGGTCGCCGACGTGTCGCAGACCGAGCTGATCGGCGGCCGGCGGCGGCAATTCCTCGTGCATTTCGACCCTGAGCGCATGGCCGCCCACCGGTTGACGCCGCTGGAGCTCGCGACGATCATCGGCGCCTCCAACGCGCGCTACCCCGCGGGCCATGCGGTCGCCGGCGGCCGGACGCTGCTGGCCGAGACCGATTCGCTCATCCGCGACGTCTCCGAACTAAGACGAGTCGTCGTCGGCGTTTCCGGCGGGCGGACGACGCGGCTTTCCGACGTGGCCTCGGTCGAGGACGCGCCGGACGAGTCGGAGCAGGACGTGTCGACCTGGGCCAAAGGCGAGGGAGAGCACCCCGCGGTGACCCTCGCCGTGTCAAAACGCCGCGGCGCCAACGCCACCACCGTGGCCCGCGAGGTGCTCGCGCGGGTCGAGCGGCGCAAAGACGCCTTGAACCTCGCCACGCGCATCGCCGTGACGCGCAACTACGGCGCGACGGCCAAGGACAAGTCCGACGAGCTGCTCTACCATATGCTGCTGGCCACCCTCTCGGTGACCGCGCTCGTCGCCCTCGCCCTCGGCCTGCGCGAGGCCCTCGTCGTCCTCATCGCCGTGCCGGTGACCCTTGCCCTCACCCTGCTCGTCTACCAGCTCGCGGGCTACACCCTCAACCGCATCACGCTCTTCGCCCTCATCTTCTCGATCGGCATCCTCGTCGACGACGCCATCGTCGTGGTCGAGAACATCCACCGCCATTACTCGATGGCGGACGGCCGCTCCCTCTGGACGCTCGCCGTGGATGCGGTGGATGAGGTGGGCAATCCGACGCTCCTGGCGACTTGGGCGGTGATCGCGGCGATATTGCCGATGGCTTTCGTCGGAGGACTGATGGGCCCTTACATGCGGCCCATCCCGGTCGGCGCGTCCTTCGCGATGCTCTTCTCCGTCGCCATCGCGTTCATCGTCTCGCCCTGGGCCTTCGCGCACATCCTTGATTGGTGGAAGCCCAAACAGGCCGTCTCGGGCCGCGCCGAAGGCGCGCTCGACAGGGTCTATCGCAAGGCGATGCGGCATCTGCTGGAGGACCGGCGCATCCGCGCTCTCTATTTCGCCGCCACCCTCGCCCTGCTCGCGGGCGCGGCGGCTCTGGTGCCGCTCAAGCTCGTCACGGTGAAGATGCTCCCCTTCGACAACAAGGACGAATTCGACGTCGTGTTGAACATGCCGGAGGGTTCCTCGCTCTCGGCCACGCGCGAGGTCGCCGAAGAGATGGCGCAAACGCTCAAGACCGTCCCCGAGGTCGAGCGGGTGACGCTTTACGCGGGCACGGCGGCGCCCTACAACTTCAACGGCCTCGTCCGGCACTACTTCCTGCGCCAAGCGCCCAGCCAGGCCGAGCTGGCCGTCAATCTGTCCCCGGGGCGCCTGCGCAAGCGCCAAAGCCACGAGATCGCCAAGGCGGCGCGGCCCGAGCTGACCCGCATCGCTCGCAGCCACAATGCGCGGGTCCAGCTCGCCGAGGTGCCGCCGGGGCCGCCGGTCCTCTCGACCTTGGTGCTCGAGCTCTACGGCCCCGACGCGGCAAAGCGCGACGAGTTGGCCCGCCGGGTCCAGGGCCTTCTCGAAGCCTCGCCGGGCGTGACCGACGTGGACACCTACGTGCCCGAACCGCGGCCGCTGGAGCGCCTCAGCGTGGACCGCGAGAAGGCCTGGCTCAACGGATTGGCGCCCGAGCAGATCGGGCGGACGACCACCCTCGCCTTGAGCGGGCGAGAGGTGGGGCTCGCCCACCTCGAGGTTGAGCGCGAGCCGGTGGAGATCGTCCTCCGATTGCCCGAGCGCCTGCGCCGCGACCTCGCGGCCGTGCGCTCCATCCGCTTGATCTCAAGAAACGGCACGCCCATACCGATCGGAGAGATCACCGCTTCGCGGCGCACCGAGGCCGAGACGCCGATCTATCACAAGAATCTCCTGCCCGTTTCCTATGTGATCGCCGACGTGGCGGGGCGGCAGGAGAGCCCGGTGTACGCCCTGCTCGGCCTGCGCGGGCGGCTCGATGAGCTGGCCGGGTCGATGGGCGTGCATTTGAAGCAGTATTTCTCCCGCCAGCCCGAAAGCTCGACCGAGACCGCGCTCAAATGGGACGGTGAATGGCAGATCACCTACGAGGTATTCCGCGACTTGGGCCTGGCCTTCGCGCTGGTGCTCGTGCTCATCTATATCCTCGTCGTCGCCTGGTTCGAGTCTTTCGCCGTGCCCTTGGTGATCATGGCGCCCATCCCGCTCACCCTGGTCGGCATCCTGCCCGCCCATTGGCTGCTCGGCGCGTTCTTCACCGCCACCTCGATGATCGGCTTCATCGCGGGCGCGGGCATCGTCGTGCGCAACTCGATCATCCTCGTGGACTTCATCGAGCTGCGCCTGCGCCAGGGGATGCCGCTCGAAGAAGCGGTCATCGACGCGGGCGCGGTGCGCTTCAGGCCGATGCTGCTCACGGCCGCGGCGGTCGTCTGCGGCGCCGGCGTCATCCTTTTCGACCCCATCTTCCAAGGCCTGGCCGTCGCCTTGATGGCCGGAGAGGTGGCCTCGACGCTGCTGTCCCGCGTCGCGGTGCCCGTCCTTTATTACCTGCTCAAACGGAGACAGCTCGCATGATCCTCGAACACCGCATCCGCATGATCGCCGGGACGTTCATTCTCGTCAGCCTTGCGCTGGCCCACTGGCACGACGGACGCTGGCTCTGGTTCACGGCTTTCGTCGGCGCGAACCTCCTGCAGTCGTCCCTTACGAAATGGTGCCTGATGGAGGACATCCTGCGCGCGCTCAAGTGGGACGGCCCCAAGCCGGTGGGTGAAGGCCAATAGCCGTATTTTGGTAGCATGAGCCGGTGAAGCTGGGCATCGGGCTCGGACGCGACGCGGACCCGGCAAAGGCCGCGACCCAGGCGGCGCGCCAGGCGCTGCGCTCGGTGCCCAAGCCGAAGCTCGCCCTCGCCTTCGGCGGCGCCCTGCTCGATCAGCGGCGCGTCTACCAGGGGCTGCGCGAGCTGCTCCCCGCTGACCGCCTGCTCGGCGCCTCCTCCTACGCTGAGATCACTCCCGCCGGCGTCACCAAGGGGAGCGTCGCGGTCCTCCTCATGGACCCCGAAGGAGAGCTGAACCTCCGCTTCGCGCAGACCGACGACCCGCCGGACCAGAAGGCGACCGGCCTCGCCCTCGCCCGCGAGTTGGGCCGGCCCAGCGGCCGCGCGTTCGGCCTGCTCTTCGCCGGGGCGGCGAACGGCCGCGAGAACCAGATGCTCGCCGGGCTGGCGGAGGGCCTCGGGCCCTTGCCTCTTTTCGGCGGGATGGGCTGCGGCGACTATGATGCCGGGATGCAGGACCCCGCGTTCACGCGCGCCTTCCATTACTCGGGGCGCGCGCCGCAGGCGGGAGGGGCCCGCGCCGCGCTCGTCGAGCTGGGCAAGGATACCGGCGCCGCCTTCGGCTTCGATTACGGCTGGAAGACCGTGGCGCCTCCGGTCCTCATCACCCGCGCCGAGGGCGGCAAGGTGTTTGAGATCGAGGGCAAGCCGGTCCTCGACTATTACCGGCAGTTCCTCGGCCGCGACGCCGCGGGCGATTTCTTCCGTCTTATGATCCAGCGCTTCGGCTTCGCCCTCCTGCTGGAAGGCGCCTATGCCGGCCGCTCGCTCGTCAAGCTGCCGGTCGCCTGCGACTTGGAGGGGGGCTCCGTCACTTACTATCCCTTCGAGGACCTCCAGGGCCGGCGGGTCCAGCTGATCCAATCGAGCCGCCAAAGCCTCCTCGAGGGCGCGCGGCGCGCGGCGCGGGAATGCCGCCGATCCTTGGGCGAGAAGCGGGCGGATCTCGCGCTGATGGTCAGCTGCTGCACGCGCAGCGCCATCCTGCACAGCCGCATGGAGACCGAGCTGGACGCGGTGCGCGAGGAGTTCGGACCCTCGGTCCCGATCTTCGGCGCCTACTCGGGCGGCGAGTTCCTGCCCTTCTTGAGCCGCTACGAGGACGTGACCGACTGCGCCAACCTCATGTCCGGCTCTTTCTACCACGCCACGACCGTCGGCTTCGCCGCGTTCTCCTTCGCCAAGCCTCCGCGCGCCGTCGCGGCGCCGCGGCGCCCGGCGGCGAAAGCGGCGGACCCCGAGGCGCTGCGCGCGCTCCTGGACGCGAGCGAACGCACCCTCGACACGAGCGAAGCCTTCCTCGCCAACCTCTCGCGCAAGTCGTACGAGGACGGCGAGCTCCTGCGCAAGCAGAACGAGGTCATCCACCGCTACACTCCCCACGAGGTGTGGCGCGAGGTCGGCGAGCACGTCGGGCGCGGCGTCTATGAGCTGGAGGACGCGGTCTTCAACGGCGCCTTCCTGTTCATGGACGTGAAGGGGTTCACCACCTTCAGCGAAGGACACACCCCTCCCCAGGTCGTGGCCGCCTTGAACAATATCTTCGACCCATCCACCCGCCTCATCTACGAGTGCGGCGGCGACGTGGACAAGTTCATCGGCGACTGCATCTTCGCGGTGTTCCCGCGCCCGCGCGACGCGGCGCAGGCGGGCCTGAAGATATTGGAGCTCCTTGCGAAAGCGGCGACAGAAGGAAGCCCGTTCACCGTGCGCATCGGCATCAACTCGGGCCGCGCCGTGCGCGCCAACGTCGGCTCCTCCTCGCGGCGCGAGTACACCTTCATTGGCGACGCCGTCAACCTCGCGCAGAGGCTCGAATCGAACGCCGCGCCGGGGCACCTGCTGATGGCCGAGGGGGTCTACGAGCAGGCGCGCGACCTCTTCGGGGCGGCGGAGCGGCGGCAGCTCTCGGTCAAGGGAAGGGCCGCGCCGGTGACGGCCTACGAAGTCGGGTGTTCTCAGGCCTCCTAGCCTTATTCCTGCTCGTCGGCGCGCACGCCGAGGAGGCGAGCCGCCCCGTCAACCTGTGGCCGTTCTTCTACCGCCAGCGCACCGCCAGCGGCGTGGAGGTCGAGGCCCTCGCCTCGCTCATCGCCTACAAGCGCGCCGGGCGCAAGATCGACCTCGCGGTCCGGCCGTTCTATTGGCGCTCCACCGATGCCGAGCGCCGCTACTCCCGCTCCGATTTCCTTTGGCCGCTCGGCCTGCGCGAGGTGAACGGAGACGAGTCGAAGGCGCACGTCTTCCCGCTTTTCTGGCAGAAGCGCAAGCCGCCTGATTTTTATTCTCTGATCTTCCCGCTGTACCATTACCGCTCCGACGCCGCGTCCCACCGCCTCGGCATCATCGGCTTCCAGCCGTTCACCGCCTTCGATTTCTACCGGGACGACGCGAGGGACATCAGTTCAGAGCGCTGGGTCATCTGGACCCACGAACGTTCGCGCGAGCGCAGCTCGCTCAACCTCATGCCGCTGCTTTCTTACGAGTCCGACCCGGCCGGCGGCCGCCGGCGCTGCTCCGCGCTCGGCCTGCCGGCCGTGTTCAACCTTTTCGAGCGCAACGTGGACGGGACGAAGAACCTCGACGAAGGCCACGCCCTGCTCTACTGGAGGCGGACGTCGCCTGAGGACAACTTCCTGCATGTGTGGCCGCTTTACGGCTGGCGGCAGAGGGGCACCTCCGTGGAGCGGTCCTTCCTCTGGCCTTTCTTCCGCAAGGAGGCCGACCCGGCCCGCCGGGAATCCGACCTGAACGCGCCCTGGCCGCTGGCCCGCTTCCATCATCAAGGCGAGCGCGTGCTCGACTACGCCGTTCCGCTGTTCTTCCACCGCGAGACGCAGAACGCCTCCCAGCGAGTCATCGTGCCGTGGTATCGCTTCGCGGACACGGGAGAGGGAACGCGGCATTTCGGGTTCTTTCCGCTCTATCACGGCTCGCGCTGGCCGGGCAGCGCGCTCGATATCGCTCTGCCGCTGTTCGGCTCCTACCGCACGCCCGTTTTCTCCGCGACGGCGCTGCCGCCCGTCTACTGGCGCTTCACGTCCTCGGGCAGCGCGGTCACCGCGTTCCTTCCGGTGTACTTCGACCGCGCCTCCCCCGACTGGAACATCCGCGTGGTCTTTCCGATCTACTATCACACAAGCCTTGCCCAGCGGCGCGAGTTCACCTATTACTTCCCGCTCTACGGCGCCGTCACCCAAGACGGCCGCGTCACCCGCCACCTGCTGCTCTTCCCGCTGTACTCGCGCGTCAACGACCCGGCGCTCGGCCTGCGCTCGGTGGACCTGCTGTGGCCGTTCTTCCACGTCGAAAGCTCGTCGGACACCTCCTCGGCGCGGCTTCTTCCCTTATATTGGCGCTCCCAGGCCCCGGCAAGCAGGTTCGAGATGTTCTTCCCGCTCTACTGGGACATGGAGAACGACTGGTCCCGCCAGCGGTACATCCTCCCGCTATACGGCTCCTTCGAGCGCAAAGGCGACCTGCGCGTGGACGCCTTCGGCCCGCTCTATTGGCGCATCGACAAGCCGCAGGAGAACTACCGGCGCGAGGATTTCCTGCTGTCGCTTTACTCGCGCACGCGCGCCGGCAACGAATACCGCAGCCACCTCTTCCCGTTCTACTGGCGAAGCTCCTCGCCCGGCCAGGAGTCCCGGCATTTCCCCCCTCTCGGAGGCTACCAGCGCTCGGATATCGGCGACCGCGATATCTATTTTCTGGGCGTGGCGCCCAAGATCAGCCTCTTCGAGTTCTCAACCTCGCCCAAAGACGGCGAGCGCACCGACCGCGCGCTGATCTATTTCCGCTCCAAGAGCCGCGACTCCACGCTCGCCGCGCTCGTCCCGCTGTATTTCCAGTGGAAGAACACGGACGACCGCGGGCGCGTCCTGTTTCCCCTTTATGCCCGCCACGAGGACGTGCGCGAGGGGTCCTGGAACACGGCCTTTCTGGGCTTGTACGGCGGCTTCAGCCTCGTGGAGTTCACCGGCGAGCCCAAGGGCGACCGCGACAGCCAGCGCGTCTTGCTCTACTACCACCAGCGCGACGGCGCCGACCGCATGACGCTCGCCGTCCCGCTCTATTGGCGGTTCGAGTCGGCGGGCAAGGATTGGAACCAGCTATTCCCCTTCTTCGCCGAAAGCCGGGACGACGCGGCCTCCGAGCGCGGCCTGGGCGTGCTGGGAGTGACGCCGCGCTGGAGCCTGTTCTCCAACCAAGCGACGAAGGCGGACGCTTCGAGCCGCCTATGGCCCCTCTACGGCGTCAGCCGCAAGAAGGACGGCTCCGGCGGGAGCTTCTTCCTCATCGGCGTGCATCCCAAGTTCAGCGTGTTCTCCAAGGAAGAAGACGGCGCGGCCACCGACGTGCGCGTGCTGTTCAGGCTGGTGCGCTGGAAGAGCGGCCCCGACGAGTCCGCCTTCGAGTTCAACCCCTTCTTCTACCGCGTCCGCGCCGGCGAGCGCCGCTACTGGGCCATCTTCGGCGGCCTCTTCGGCGTGGAACACCAACCCGACGGCAAGCGCCGCTTCACCTGCTTCTGGATGTAGTCCTCCCTGCAAATTTCCCCTGGCGGAATCCGGTCACAGGGGTTATCCTTCCGCCTCGGAGCAGCTTCAGACTTTGCAGTCCCGCCGATGTGAAGTGCCCCGCCTCAGCAAGCGAAGGTCGGACCTCGCCGAGAATGCCCCAACGGCAGCGCCGTCATGGGCGAGGTATCCGGGATGGAAAAGCGTGATGTAGTCGCGGGGCTCGACGTCGGATCAGGGCGGGTGACGGTCGCGATCGGGGCGATCGAGACGGGCAAGCCCGGCGTCACCGTGCTCGCGGGGGCGAGCGTCGCCTGCGCGGGCGTCAAAGGCGGGCTGGCCACGGATATCCAGGCGGCGTCGGCCGCCATCCGCGCGGCGGTGGAAGAGGCGGAGAAGGCGGCGGGCGAGCGGGTGTCGAGCCTCTATTTGGGCGTTCGCGGCGACCACCTCAAGTCCTCCACCGGCCGCGGCAGGCACGTCATCGCCCGGCCGGACCGGGAGATCACCCCCCGGGACGTGGAGGCGGCGATTAGGAACGCCGAGGCAAGCTCGCTGTCCGAGGATCGCGTCCTGCTCCATGTCACCCCCCAAGGCTTCATCCTCGACGGCCGGCGGGCGGTCTCGAACCCGGTCGGCATGACAGCCTCTCTGCTCGACGTGGACGCGCATATCGTCACGGCGGACGCCGCGGCGCTCGACACGCTGGAAAAGGCGGTCAACGACGCGGGCTTCTCGGTGGCGGAGCCGGTCTACGGGCTGTTGGCGGCGGCGGAGCTGGTGCTCACGCCGACCGAGCGCGAACTCGGCTGCCTCCTCTTCGATATCGGCGGCGAGACGATGTCGTTCGGGTACTTCGATAGGGACTCCATCCTCTTGTCGCGCGAGCTGGCGATGGGGTCGGATACGATCACGCGCGACGTGGCGTACGGCTTGCACGCTTCCCTCGAAACGGCCGAGCAGCTGAAGGTGGCGCACGGTCTGAGCGACAGGCAGATCGTCTGGCGCGACGCGGACGCCCCGCGCCTGCGCTCCGACGGCCGGGTCCAGGCGAGCCGCAAGAGCAACCTTCGCAGGCTGATGACGCCGCGCGTCAAGCACGTGTTCTCCGAGGTGTCGGCCGCGGTGCTGGCGGCGGGCCTCGGCCGGCCCATCCACGGGGCGGTGCTGACCGGCGGCGGGGCGCTGCTCAAGGGCTTGGACCGCGACGTGGCGAAGCTCCTCGACACCGACGCGCGCATCGGCGTGACGCGCGCGCACCCTCGCTTGGCCGCCATCCCGGCCGAGCTGCTTGTTCCCCGCTACGTCACGGCGGTGGGGCTTTTGCTGTATTCATCGGAGCCGGGCCACGCGAAGCCCGGCGACGGCGAGCCGTCGCTGCTCCCATGGGACCATCCATGGCTGCGGTGGCTCAAGGAGCTGCGCGAGGAGTTTTCCAGCAAGTAACGGCTGCTTGCCCTCACCCCGGCCCTCTCCCGAACGTCGGGAGAGGGAGAACGACAGTTTGGTAGGATTCGCGCATGCGCAGGATGAACCTGAAAGGGTTGTTTGCCGCCGTCACGGCGGTGAGCCTGGCCGCCGCCCCGGCCTCGGCGCTCACGCGCCAAGAAGTGCGGATGATCCAGGGCAACGTGGAAAAAGCGTTCCTGCTTCATTATCTGCACCGCAACAAAGACAAGGTGCATGCCGCCAGCGGCACCATCCGTTCCATCGGCGTGCGCATCGTGCGGGCCACCGGCCAAGCCTTCAGCAACACGGCGCACTTCTATGAGATGGAGACGCCGGATGTGAACGCCTCCACCTCGCCGGGAGGCAACGTCTTTCTCTATCGGGGCCTGCTCAACGGGAACCTGAGCCAGGACGAGACAGCCGCGGTCCTCGCGCACGAGATCGCGCACATCATGCATCTGCACTGGCTCCAGCGCATGGTCCGCGGCATCAACGCCCAGAAGGTCGCCCAGTACGCCGCCAAGGCGTACGGCCGCGACAGCGCGGAGATCGCCTATCTCAATGAGCAACTGCAGAACCTCCGCTACGACCGCAGCGAGGAGCTCCAGGCCGACGAGACCGGCGCGAGGCTGATGGTCACGGCCGGCTTCAAGCCGCAGGGCATGGTGACCCTGCTCTCCAAGGTGCAGGCGCTCGAGTCGCCGGCGCAGAAGGCGATGGGTCGCAAGCCCTTCTTATCCAATCACCCCGCGATCCCCGACCGCATCGCGCGGATGCAGATGCTCATCAACAGCGGGCGGCTGCAGCCGATCAAGAAGCGGTTGTACTAGACGATTTTCCCCCCACCCCAGCCCTCCCCCACAAGGGGGGAGGGAGTAATAGGCCGTTTGCCCACAAGGGGGGAGGGAGAGAAGAGCGAAATTGCTATCCTAGCGAGCGTGGAGACTCTTAAGAACTTCTTCCATTTCGTCTACGACGTGCAGGGGCTCATCCAGTGGGGCGGGCTGGGGCTGGTCTGCACGATCGTCTTCGTCGAGACGGGGCTGTTCATGGGGTTCTTCCTTCCCGGCGACTCGCTCCTGGTCACGCTCGGCTGCCTGTGCGCCATCGTGGGCGACCAGCTCGGCTACTTCATCGGCTTCAAGACGGGCCAGGCGCTCTACAAGCGCGAGGACTCCCTCTTTTTCAAGCGCAAGCATCTCATCCGCACGCACGAGTTCTATGAGAAGTACGGGACCAAGACGATCATCCTCGCGCGCTTCATGCCCATCGTGCGGACCTTCGCGCCGGTCGTGGCGGGCATCGGCACGATGAAGTACTGGCGCTTCCTCTGCTACGACATCTTCGGCGGCACGCTGTGGATCACGAGCATGACGCTGGGCGGCTACTTCCTGGCCTCGCTGGTCCCTCACATCGACAAGAAGATCCACTACGTGATCGCCATCGTGGTCTTCGTCTCGATCCTCCCCGGAATCATCGGATTCATGCGCGAGCGCCGCCGGGCCGCCAACCAGCCGACGTGAACGCGGCGCCGTTCCTGCTCGCTGCCTTGTGCGTGATGGCGCTGGCCTACCGCTACTACAGCGCCTTCATCGCCGCGAAGCTTCTCGCGCTCGATGATTCCCGTGCGACTCCCGCCATCCGGCTCAACGACGGCGCCAACTACCATCCGACCAACCGCTGGGTGCTCTTCGGGCACCATTTCGCCGCCATCAGCGGAGCGGGGCCGCTCATCGGTCCGGTGCTGGCGGCGCAGTTCGGATTCTTGCCGGGGTTCTTGTGGCTGCTCATCGGCGTCGTGCTCGCCGGAAGCGTCCACGACTTCATGATCCTCGGGCTATCGATCCGCCACGACGGACGCTCCCTGGCCGAAATCGCGCGGCGCGAGGTCGGCCCGGTCGCGGGCGCAGTGGCATCGGTCGCCATCCTGCTGATCGTCGTCATCGCCTTGGCGGGCCTGGGCATCGCGGTCGTCAACGCGCTGGCGGAGAGCCCGTGGGGCGTCTTCACGATATCGGCCACGATCCCGGCCGCCTTGCTCGTCGGTCTCTACATGTACCGCCTGCGGCCGGGAAGGATCGCCGAGGCGAGCGTCATCGGGGTGGTCCTCGTGCTCGCGGCGGTGATCCTGGGAGCCTGGGTGCCGCAGACGGCGCTCGGCCGCGCGCTCACGCTCTCCCGGCCCGCGATCACCAACGCGATCGCGGTCTACGGCTTCTTCGCCTCCGTCCTTCCGGTCTGGCTGCTCTTGGCCCCGCGCGACTACCTGAGCGCCTACATGAAGCTCGGCACCATCCTCGTGCTGGTCGTCGGGACGGTCGTCGTCATGCCCCCCATCCGCATGCCCATGGTGAGCGCCTTCGTCCACGGCGGCGGCCCGATCGTGCCGGGCAAGCTCTTCCCCTTCCTCTTCATCACGATCGCCTGCGGGGCCATCTCGGGCTTCCACGGCCTCGTCGCCTCGGGCACGACGCCGAAGATGATCGAGCGGGAGAGCGAGGCGCGCATGATCGGCTACGGCGCGATGCTGCTCGAAGGGCTGGTGGGCATCGTGGCGCTCGTCGCCGCCTCGGCGCTCTATCCCGGCGACTACTTCGCCATCAACGTCGCCCCCGCGA
>JAPLKK010000218.1 GCA_026388115.1 Elusimicrobiota bacterium
CCCGTCTGGCCCCCTTGGCCCGCGTCCATCGGCTGGCCGGCCGGAGCCTGGCCTTGCCCCGTCTGTGACTGGAAATCCGGGTTCGCCTCGGGTTCGCCGCGGCGGCGCTGAGCCCAGGCCGGAGACGCCCCCGCCGCCAACAGCTCGAGGCCCCACAAGACGGTCCAGGCGAGCAGGACGTTGCGAGGACGTCGGTCAGACCGGCCTGCGTCGCGCGATGTCATCATGGTGCTCCTCCCGATGCGCCGAAGCGTCAAAAAACCGTCAATCCTTGCTGACCGACCTCTGCCAAACGATGTTCTTGTACTTGAACCAGACGACGTTCGGGTTCATCTTGATGACCTGCACGCCGTTGCGCAGCTTGTCGCCGATGCGCACGATCTCGCCGTCGTCGGACCCGACCGCTACGATCGCGGTCACCGAGCCCGGGACCGCCGTGATGCCCATCAGCTTGATCGTCGTGCGGATATCGATCGGCTTGGGCGGCGGCGGTCGGTAGTTCGCGCGCCTCTCCCTCTCGACAGCCTCCTTGCGCAGGCGCTCCTTCTCCCATTCCTGCTCCAAAGCGATCTGCGCCAGCTTCTTGATGTCCATCGGCGACAGGGTCGGGTCGCGGTCGAGCTTGGGGTTGAAGCGCACCGTCGGCCCTTCGGGCGCCTTCGGCGCGGCCGGCGGCGCGGGGGCCGCAGGCCCCGGTCCCGCGCCCGGCGAAACGGCCTTCGCGTCCCCCTGCCCTGAGCTCGCCGCGGGGACCGCTTGCCCTGAGCTTGCCGAAGGGCCCGGCGAAGGCGGGGGATCGTTCGGACGCGGCGACGGCGGGAAGCGCTCCGGCGGGCGAGACCGCCGTCGCGGTCGAGGCGGCGAGGGGATTCTTGACGCCGGGGAAGACCTGTCCCGCCGACTTGCGCCCGGCCTCGGCCGGCCTGGAGTTGAGGAGCTTCCACCAGTTCCAGAACATGAAGGCCGGGACCGCCAGGGCCACGGCGAGGATCAGCCAGCCGATCGCTCCCTTGCCGCTCATGGCCGCCCTCCGCTCGGGACCACCGACGAGATGGTGACGGCCACCGTATTCATCCCGATGGCCTCCGGCGACTTGGTCAGGGTGAGGCTGGACACGTGCATCAGCTGTCGCGAGCCCTCGATGCGCGCGATCCAGTTCGCCAGTTCCTTGAATTTGGCCTGGAAGGTCAAGTTGATCGAGAGGACCTTGTAGCCCTGAGCCTCGGTGACCGCCACCGGCGACAGGGTCTGGGAGACGAGGCCCTCCGCCTTCATGCTTTCGCGCACGGAGTCCAGCAGCCAGCCTTCGGCCCGGTCCGCGGGAGGAAGCCGGAGCATGAAGATGCGGAAGGCCGAATCGAGGTCGTTGAAGGCCGAGGCGTACTGCGCCACGGCCTTGGCCGCCGCCAAGTCATGCTCCGCCTGCGTCAGCTTCACCCCCCCCTCGACGAAGATCATCTTGTAGGAGGCGACCAGCACGATGCCTGAGATCGCGAGGGCGCGCCCGTAGCGCTTGGCCCCGCGCGCCTGGACGGTGCGCGCGAGGAATCCGATCTCCTCCTTCATCTTGGAGAACGTCGCCTTGAGGTCAGCCACCGTGTTTCCCCGTGCAATTCATCCGGAAGCTCGTCCTGGAGCCGTCGGCCCCGCCCGCCTGCAGCGAGACCTCGATGTCGTTGAAGGCCTTCTGGAACCGATCGTCGCGCTGGAGCAGCTCCTTGAACCGGACCGCCACGTCCTGCTCGGCCGCCTCGCTGGCCGCGATCACCGAGCCCGCGAGCGTCAGCTGGCGTCCCGAGGTCCCGCCTACCGCCGCCTCGAGGGGATATTGATAGCCGACGTTCGTCAGCCAAGCCTGCTCGGGGAGGTCCTCCACGAGGTCGGTCATGATGTCGGTGACCTTGGTCCCCGCACCCGTGAGGGAGGCGAGCGCGATGCTCCGCTGGCGCATATCCGACATCATCTGCTCGATCTGGTCCTTGCTCTTGTTCCGGAAGGC
>JAPLKK010000129.1:0-8549 GCA_026388115.1 Elusimicrobiota bacterium
TCCCCTCGGGCGCGGGCGCCCAGCCGCGCGCCCGCTGGGACGTCTGCTATGTCGACCACGCCGACGCCGCAGCCGCCTGGGCCCGCCGCGAGGCGGTGGCTAAGTTGCTGGGTCCTCGAGTGCGCCGCAGGCTCCATGTCGTGCAATCGGAAGGCGGCTACGGCGTCGTGTACGTGAGGCGAGGGGAAGCCGATGCCGCCAGAGCCACCGCCGCCGCGCACACCCGGCTCCTGGAGACCCATGGGCTGGGGAAGGCCGTCGCCGTCGCCTCGCAGCCCTGGACCATCATCCACAAATCGGGAGCCAAGAACAGCGTGACGCCCGAGCGCGCCAAGGAGACCGAGGCGGCCGACGTCTCCGAGAAGGAGGGCCTGGAGGCCTTGGTCGTGAAGCGGGTCGAGCAGCTGCGCCGCGCGGGGCGCCTCGCCTCCGACGAGCGCGCCGCTTGGTCGGTCTACGACTTCACGACCGGCGAGACCTTGGCCGAGATCAACGCCGACATCAAGCTGCAGTCGGCCAGCCTCATCAAGCCTTTCGTCGCCTTGGCCTATTTCGACCGCGTCAAGGAAGGGGCTCTCGTTTACGACGGCGGCGCGCGCAAGCGCCTGGAGCGGATGATCCAGCGCTCCGACAACGCCTCGGCTAACTGGGCGATGCGGCGGCTGGGCGGTCCCGACGCGGTCCAGAGCCTGCTCAAGACCCGCTACGGCAGCATGCTCGACGGCGTTCAGATCCACGAGTACATCCCGTCGGGCGGCCGCGAGTACCGGAACATGGCCACGGCGCGGGATTACAGCCGCTTCCTGCTCGCGCTCTGGCGCGACGAACTGCCGGGCTCCGCCGAGCTGAAGCGCTTGATGGGGCTTCCCAAGCGCGATCGCATCCACACCCGCGTCCCTCTGCCGAGCGACACCGAGGTCTACAGCAAGACCGGCAGCACCAGCCGTCTTTGCGGAGACATCGGCGTGGTATTGGCGAAGGGTCCTGATGGGAAGCGTTACGCCTATACGCTCGTCGGCATCATCGAGAAGCAGCATGCCGCCCGCCACTACGCGCGCTGGCTGCGTTCCCGGGGAGACGTGATCCGCGATATCTCGGGTCTCGTCTACCGCCGCATCGGGCTGATGCACGGCCTGCCGCCGGCCGGACAAGCCACGCGGAGCTGAAGTCCCAGGCTTCGCAAATATTCTATCCTCTGCTCATGACCGGCGATAGGATCGGGGGCGCTTTCTTCGCCGCCGTCCTCTTGTTCGTGCTCTATCAGGCGGCACGGATGCTCGCGCCGTTCTTCGGACCGATCCTGTGCGCGATCGCGGCGGCGATCGTCTGCTACCCCATCCATGCGTGGATCAGCCGCCGGCTCAAGAGCCGGGGAGCCTCCCTCCGGGCTCTCATCTCGCTGTGCGTCATCTGGCTCTTCGCGGTCGTGCCGTTGACCTTCATGATCCGGTCCATGGCGGTCGAAACGCAAGCGGCATTGCCCGAGGTCAAGACCGCCACTCAGTCCCTTGTCGCCAAGGTGAGCGCTTTCCAGACACAACCCTCCAACTGGCGGGATCGGCTGCCGGCGAGGATCGCCGAGCGCCTGGATGCCGGCGCGATCCATCTGGGCGAAAAACTGGCGAGTGTTTCCGAGGTGCTCTTGGGAATCGTGGCTGGAGGGGCCGCCGGGCTGGCCATGAACATCCTGGACTTTGCGTTCGATTTCTCGATCTTTCTTCTGGTGCTTTTCTTCCTTCTCCGCGACGGACCGGACATGGTCCGCCAGCTCCAGGACGTCCTGCCCCTGTCAACCGCCCTCAAGGGTCGCCTGGCGGAGCGGATCAAGGACACCGTGGAGGGCGTGGTCCGCGGGGCGGTCATCGTAGGCTTGGCCCAGGGGTTCGTGGCGATGGTGGGGTTCCTTGTCGTGGGCGCCCGCGCGGCCATCCTCCTCGGCTGTTTGACCGCCGTGGCAAGCTTGGTGCCGGCCGTGGGAACGGCGATGGTGTGGGTTCCGGTCAGCCTGGGCTATCTCGTGACCGGTTCTCTTTGGAAAGGAGTCTTCTTGATCGTCTGGGGTCTGCTGATCAGCACGGTGGATAGCGTGCTCCGGCCGATGGTGGTGGGAAGCAAGGCCGACATCCCTTTCCTGTGGCTGACCCTTTCTCTCCTCGGGGGGATTCAGGCGTTCGGCATCAAGGGGCTGATCCTTGGGCCGCTTACTTTCGCCATCTTGCCCATCCTCCTGGATATCTTCAAGGCCTCGCTCAGCCCCAAGGCTGACATCTAGCCGTTCGCTTCCCTGATTTACGGGAACGGACCCTTCCGTCTGTCGAACAGAGACTAAGCGCGGCTGACGCGGCCCCTTTCGTCGATGCTGAGGCGGTGGCTGCGCTTGAGCTCTTCGAGGATGGCTTCGGTCGAGTAGCCGGAGGTGGCCGTGCGGTTGCCGATGTCGTTGAGCAGGGCCTTGAGCCGGCTGGGTGGGTTCTTGGCGCGCGAGAGCATGCGCTCATAGGCGGCCGTCACTTGCTCCAGGGACTTGGAAGGAGTGGACGCAGTCGTGACAATGACGGGGACTTCTACGGCCGGGGTCGTCGCCACGGGGGCGACCTTGGCTGAGGCTGAGCGGCCGCGGCCCCGGCCCCGTCCGCCGCGCCGGGAGCGGGAGGTGCCCGAGGATCGCGAGGAGGCCCGGCGGGTGGAGGAGGCCTCGGCCTGCTCCTCGCGGTCCGGGTGCGACGTCCATAAGGTGGCCACGCGGCCCACGCGCTGGAGCTCCTGCACGATGCCGGAGAGGGCCTTGTCGTTGGTCACGATGGAGAAGGGGATGTGCATCGGCAGGCTCGCGTGCAGGAGCCCGGCGTGCATGGACATGACGAAGTCGGCCGCGTTCTTGCCGCCTTGGGGCGCGGCGATGGTGGCGCACAGCGGCAGGCCGGTCAGGCGCTTCTGGAGGGACTTGGACAAGGCGGCCTTGGGGCGCAGGAAGACGCGGACCAGGGTGGCTTGGCTCAGGGTGAAGTCGGACGGCATGTGCGGGTCGTTATCGGCGTCGATGAGCAGGACCGAGTCCACCAGTGCGCTCATGCGCGAGTCCTTTTCAGTGTTTTCCATGGGCGGTATTATAGGTTATTCCCTCGGTGCGGCATCGGAGAGAGAACGGCGGGGAAGGGCTTCCTTCCCCGCCGTTCTTTGGTCTTGCAATTGCCGTTAGATGTTCTTTGCGCCGGCGGCGCCGACCGTCTGCCGGGTCTGTTGCCCGACAGCGGCTTGCGCCAGCGTGACGGCCGCATCGGCCAGGCTCGCGAAGAGGCCTTCGACTTGGCCGGCCCTGGGCATCTTGAGGTTGACGCCATGGGCCTTGGCCGCGGCGACGATCTCCTTCTGGTGAGCCGCCTTGCCGTCCTCGCCCACGTCGCGCAGGAGGACCTGCTGCATCGCCGACGGGATGTCGCGCACCCCGGCGAGGAACACCGGGATGACCAGGGCCTCGGCCAGAGCCGCGCCCTTGGCCGGGTCGCTCAACGAGGCGATCAGCGACTGGCGCAGGGTCCAGCCGAAGCCTCCCCACGCCTCGCCCTGCTTGTGCACCTCGTCGTGCGAGTTGTACTGGTAGGTGTTCTCACCGGTCCGGAGCCAATCGCGCGGCCCTTCTTTCAGGAAGCCCCGGCCCAGGAGCGGCTGGCCGGTCATGTACATGGCGATGATGTCGCCCCAGCCCTCGCTCAGTCCGCCGTTCTTGATGCCGCCGCCGGTGGCGTCGTCGACGCCGTGGCCGTACTCATGGTAGTTGACGTCGTTATACGACGAGTTGGCGCAGCGGCCCGACGACTTGAAGAAGTTCAGGCTCGGGTTCCACGGCGTGTAGTACGCGTTGCACTCGTCGTCGATGTTGACGTTGATGGGCATCGGCTTGTTGAGCTGGGCCATGTCGATGCCCTTCGAGACGATCCAGTCGTGCACGCGTGTCGTGTGGACGTAGGCGTTCACCTGCGCGACGGCGCCCTCTTCCGAGCCCTCGGGGTTGAAGACGGCCCGCAGCTGCTCGCCGGGCTTGGCGGTCAGCGTGACGACGAGGTCCTTGTGCTCGTTGTCGATGACGGTCGCGTAGCGGCCGCTCAGGCGGACGGTAAGTTGGACGGGGTCGGTGCCCATGCCGGGGACGGTGAACCTGCCGTCCTTGTCCGCGTAGAAGGTGCCGCTCGGCCCCTCGATCTGGATATGGGCCAGCGGCAGGACGGCGAGCTCCACGTCCGGCCGGTGCGGCCCGTCCGCCACGCCGCGGGCGACGGCCTCGCCGGTCTGCGCGGCCTGCAGGCCCTGCTTGGCCGCGTTCGGCGCGGCCTGCATGCGCGGGTCCCAGGCGAAGCTCTCGCCGGTGTTCACGTCCACGGCGACGTTCACCACGAGCTTCTGATAGAAGAACACCTGGACGGTGCGCCATTGGCCGCCGATGAACATGATGCGGCGGTCGAGATCGCGAAGGTCGTCGATCGCGTTCGTCGGCGTGCCGAGGCGCTCGGACGCCTTGCCGCGGAGCTGGAGGTCGTTGAGCGTGCCGTTGGTGTCCACTTGCGACGTTTCGGGGTACAGCTCGGCCGTGGAGGCGACGACGACGGCCTTGCCGCCCATCATCTTGACGACGAAGTTCAGGTAGCTGCCTTCGACGCGGACGGTGTCCTTCTGCTGCTGGAAGTTCGCGTAGAACGTGTCGGCCAAACCCGCCTGGCCGGTGACCTTTTTGACGAGGATGGTGCGGAAGCTCTCCTCGCTGAGGTTCGAGAAGAGGTCGGGGCGCGAGCGGATGAGGTCTCGCAGTGCTTTTTCAACTCCGGCTTCGGTTTTCGGATTTCCGGGTAGGACGACGGCGTCGCCGGGGCCCAGCACCCAGCCGAGCACCTTGTTCATGAGCCCGCCCTTGATGGCGCGCGGCGATGGGACGCTGACTTGGTTCCACGAGACCGGCGCCTCGGGCGCGGCCGGCGTCGGGTCGAGGTTGAGCTCCGGGTGGTGCTGCTTCTGGCTCGGGAGCACGCCCGTGCCGTCGAAGGCCGCTCCGGCCTGGCCGGGCGTCGCCGCCTTCACGGCCGAGGAGACCGCGGACTGCTTGCCGCCGGCGTTGCGCGCCGGGGCGGGCACGGTGGCCTTGGGAAGCTCGGCCTTGGCGGAGATGAGCGAGATGCCGGTGGCCAAACCGGTCTTCGGCTGGGCCGCCGTCGCGAGCTCGGCGGACTGCGCGGTCGCCGCCGGGAGAGCCAGCGAGCCGTTGGCCAAGCTCGCCTGCTGGGCGGTGAGGGCCGGCGCGACGGGCGTGACGGAAAGACCGGGGCCTTGCAGCGTCGGCATCGCCGAGGGCGTCGTCGCTCCGATCTGTCCCGCGGCGGAAAGGACCGCGCCGATGGGCGCGACGGGCGTGGCGACCGGGACGGAGACGGGAGCCGTCACCACTTGCGCGAGCGCGGGAAACAGCGCGCCCGAGGCGGGGATCAGGAGCGCGGCGGATAGGAGAGAGGCCAGGAGCTTCGAAGCTCTATGTAGCATCAGCGGTACCTCATAAGGAACGGAGTCACCTGCGTTATTCTACCGCTGGACCGCCGATTTTCTTCGGGTCCGTTGGTCTCTTGAGCGTGCGCATTCGGCCCCGGCAAGTCTGGGACCTAGGGCTCAGGATGCTGCCTTGGCGGGAGCGGCCGCGGCGAACGCCACGGCCGCGAGATTATCCTATAATCGACGCTTCATGCTGGCTCTCGCGTCGGTCTTGGCGGCGGTCCGGGCCCTGGGCGCGGCGCCGGCGCTCGCCGCTCCCGTGTACGAGGCCGGACGCGAGCCGCCCATCCCCTATGAGGAGCGCAAGGAGCGGTCCGACTCGGTCCTGTTGGCGCTCGACGAGTATCTGGCCAACCGCGGCAACGCGGCGGCGCGGCCGGACGGCAGCGGCTCGGCGCAGAGCCGGCTGAGGCTGTCGCTCGAAGACATGGCCGCGGACGAGCAAGCCCGCGCCCTTGGGGACGTGATGATGCTCACCGACCGGCGCGCTTCGGGCGTCCGCGCCGCCTCGCTCGAGTATTACCTCGGCCTGGAGCGCGCTTCGGAGGAGGGCCATTTCCTCAGGATCGGTCGCGACGAGGCTCTGCCGCTGGACCGCGGCGGCAAGAGCACCCGCGACTGGGAGCTGCGGCTGGGCCGCGCTCTGCGCGGAAAGCTGTGGACGCTCGGCATGTTCGTCGGCTGGGATTTCAAGAACGACGGGCGTCCGGCGCGGCCCGACTATTCGGGCGAGTCGTACCTGGATTACGCCGTCTTCGGGCGCATGGAGATGGCGGGCCCGCTTTGGCTCGAGGGCGAGGCCGATTTCCTCACCGACGTGCATCGCCGCCGCTACGCCCCCGCGTCGCTCGAGGGCTCCGTGTCTTTGGGCGTGACGCTCGGCTTGGTGGAGGCGAAGCTCGGCTGGCGGCCGTGGCGGATGCTCGGCCGAGGGGGATCCGTCGATTCATGGCTCGCCTCGCTCTCGGTGCGCTTCGACAGCCAGCGGCCCTCCCAGCTCCGCGAACAGCGCCGCCTGTCCGAATGGCCGGCGGGACCCCAATAGCCGGGGCTTTCGCTATATAAAGGAAGACCCCCCGCCCCAGCCCTCCCCTGCAAGGGGGGAGAGAGACAGCTCGTCCATCCCCCGAGGGCAACAAGCTGGGCCCTCCGACCTAAGGCGCAAAAGTCGATGGGCCCAGGCGCATGTGGGCCTTCAGGCACAAACTGCCTAGGTCTTTCGGGTTGAGTCGGCAGGCGGCGGCAGGGAGGCGGTAAATGAAGCTTTCGACGACATGGGCGGCTCTCGCGATCATCCTCTTCAGCGGCGCTGCTCAAGCGCAAGTCACGGCGGCGGGAACGCGCAATCTCAAGACCCGCTTCCTCGTCGCGTTCAAGCAGGGAGCGGCCTCGTCCGACAAGAGCGCGACGCTCGAGCAGATGGGCCTCTCCGCCATCGAACAGATCGACGAGCTCGGCGCGGTCGTCGTCGAAGGGCAGGCCGGCAAGTTCCAGGCCTCGGCGGCCGCGGGGCTCGCGAGCGATCCGAACGTCGCGTGGGTGGAGCAGGACCAGTACTGGCCGAACATGCTCGTCGACATGGCCCCGGCGTCGTTCGCGCAAATCCCGCTGCCCGCGCTCCAGGAGATCATGGCTCAGCTTCCCAAGGTCATGCCCTCTCAGACCGACGGGGAGCTGCCCTGGGGCATCCGCCGCGTCAACGCGCCGGCCGCCTGGCCGACGACGCAAGGGGAGGGCGTGCGCGTCGCGGTCGTGGACACCGGCATCGACTTCAAGCATCCCGACCTCGCGTCGAACTACGCGGGCGGCTACAACGCCATCGATTCGAGCAAGACGCCGATGGACGACAACGGCCACGGGACTCACGTCGCCGGGACCATCGCCGCGGTCAAGGACGGCAAGGGCGTGGCCGGGGTCGCGCCCAAGGCGCGGCTGTACGCGGTCAAGGTGCTCGATAAGGACGGCGGCGGCGGCCTCGTCAGCATCATCAAGGGCCTCATCTGGTGCGGCCGGAACCATATCCAGGTCGCCAACATGTCGTTGGGCGCGCCGATCAGCACGCCGTTCATGCATTGGGCGGTGATGTACGCCGCGGCCAAGGGCGTGACCATCGTCGCGGCGGCCGGCAACTCGGGCGGCTCGGTCAGCTATCCGGGGGCGTACTCCGAGGTGATCGCCATCTCGGCCGCCGACGCGCGCGACAAGATCGCCGAGTGGTCGAGCCGGGGCAAGGAAGTGGCCTTCATCGCCCCGGGCGTGGACGTCCTCTCCGACTGGCCGGGCGGCGGCCTCGAGACCGAGTCCGGCACGTCGATGGCGACGCCGCACATGGCGGGTCTGGCCGCGCTCGCGGTCAGCCAGGGCGCCTCCACGCCGGCGCAGGTGCGCAAGGCGCTCGAGGCCGCGGCTGTGAAGGTCGACGGCCTCTCGGCGACGGAGCAGGGCCACGGCATGGTCGACGCCGCCAAGCTGATCAAAAAGAAGTAAGTTCTTCCTCCCCCACAAGGGGGGAGGGGGGCCAGTGCGTCGTTCTTGGAAGGACTCTCTCTTCGCCTTAGGGCTCGGCCTGGGCTTCGCGGCCCTCGCCGGGCTTTTCGCATATTTCGAGGTGCGCTGGGCGGAGGTCCTGTTCGGTTTTCTGGCGGCGGGAGGCGCCGCGCTCTCCTTGGCCGCCTCGTACGAGGCGCCTTGCCCTTGCTGCGGCAGGGCGATCCATGGTCTGACGGCGGGCGCCGCCGGCTTCGTCCGCTGCGGCGCGTGCGGCCGCTACGCGCGGGCCGAGAGCCGCCGGCTGCGCGCCGTCGAGCCGGACCACGTCGCCGGCGAGCCGGCGTTCGCTCTCGAGGTCACGCCTTCGCTTGTCTTGCCCCGGCTGTGCTGCGCGTGCGGCCGGCCGGCGGACCGTGACGAGCGGACGGCGGTCCGCTTGCGGGTGGGAGTGGGCGCGTTCGTCGCCATCGGCCCGGGAACCAAGCACGTGGCGATGGCGCCTCATTGCCATCTGCACGGCGGCGGCG
>JAPLKK010000129.1:8565-14936 GCA_026388115.1 Elusimicrobiota bacterium
CATTGCCATCTGCACGGCGGCGGCGCCGTCTTGACGCGCGAGAACCTGTCGCCGAACGCGGGGTTCAGCCTCGAGACCCTCGTGACGGGCCCGGAGACGAACATCGCGACCGTGTTCAAGGTGAAGTCTTACGGCTTCTACTTGGCCGCGCTTACTTGCGGATCTTGAACGGCCCCGCCGTCGTCAGGAGGTACCAGCAGGAGCCCCAGCCCTTGACCGTGAACTGGTGCTCGACGCCGGCGGGGATGGCCGCGTAGCCCGAGGGCCCGAGCACGCGCTCCAGGCCGGCGGCCTTGACCGCGAGCTTGCCTTTGATCACGACGATGGTTTCGTCGGCGTCGCAGGCGTGGACCCCGACGGAGTAGCCGGAGGGGAAGCGCACGACCAATTGGATGCCGCGGGTGACCGGGTCCTCGCGGATCAGGTGGTACTCGGCTCCGGGCGGCAGTTCCGTCGAGGGTTTCCAGTCGAGATCCGCTGCGGCCTTGACCACCAGTTCGCGGCCCGTGGGCAGGCCGGTCTGCGCCCACAGGGCCAAAGAGCCGGCGGCCACGAGCAAGAGGGAGAGGCGAGCGCGTTCCATGGCGCGATTCTACCAAAACAAGTCTGCTACAATTCAGCCCCATGACGCTTTTGTCTCTGGCGCTGAGCTTCGCGTCCTTGGCGGGCGCTTCGTCTTGGGGGCCCTACGATGCGGGCGCCTTCGAGAGCGCGCAGCAGGCGAACCGTATCATCCTGCTCCAGTTCCTCGATGACGGCTGCCCGCGCTGCGACGATCAGGAGAAGATCCTCTCCAAGCGCTTCTGGGGCTCCAGCCGCAAGGACTGGGCGGGCTTCCAGATCGACATCAGCCGCAGCGCCGCGCTGGCCCGGCAGTGGCGCGTCACGGCGCCGTCGACGTTGGTCCTTCTGCGCGGCACCCGCGAGGTCGGGCGCAGCACCGGCGTGATCATCGAGTCGGAACTGGACGCCTTCCTGCGCAAGGCCGACCTGCCCGAGCCTCACGGCAAGGCGCCGCCGCGTCCCAAGAAGCGCTGGCCGCCGCGGCCGTGAACGCCGCGCTCCTGTTCGCCTTCGCCTCGGCGCTCTGGGCGCAGACCTCGACGCCGCCGGCGGTCTCGACCGAGCCCGTCGCCGCTTCGACCCAGGCGGTCGCCGTCTCGACGCCTGTGCCCGTGGCGGTCTCGACCGCCGTGGCCGTCGCCGTTTCGACCCAGGCGGTGGCCGTCTCGACGCCCGCGCTTGTGGCGGTCTCGACCGTCGCGGCTGTCGCCGTTTCGACCCAGGCGGTGATCGTCTCGACGCCTACGCCGGTCGGAGTGTCGACCGGTGCGGTCATCGCCGTCTCGACGGAAGCCATCGCCGTTTCGACGGAGTCCGTCGCCGTCTCCACCCCGCCCGCGATCTCCACTTTCAGCGCGTCCGTAGCCGTCTCGACGCCGGCCCATGTCGCGCTGTCGACGCCGCCGCTCGAGATCAGGCTGTTGTCGGTCGGCAGCTACCACGCGACGGCTTCGATGCCGCACACCGTCCCGTTCGAGCGGATCCTCATCGACCGAAGGGCCGACATCGAGCTTCTCGACGTGGAGGACGTTCCGGCGTATTTCAATGGCGGCGCCTATCGCTACAGCCTGCCGGAGATCAACGAGACCGGAGAGGGCCCGAGCACGGGGACGGCCCAGGCCGCGGTGCTGGAATCGGAGTACGGCTATTTCCTGCTGTGGCCTCCGGAGCCGGAGCTGTTCTCCGCCGCCCGCGACGCCTTCCGACGCCCCGAGATGTACCGCCGGCCGCTGTCGCCGCGCGTGTCCGAGCGCGAGGCCTCGATGCTGGTCGCCGCGGCCGCCGAGGGGGGCTTCGTCCACTCGGCCACGATCGAGACGGCGGGCCCCGGCGCGGGGCAATGGCGCAAGACGGTCGCCATCGCCTACCGGCTCAGCATCCGCGGCCGCCGCGTCGAGGCGGTCTTCCTGCAAAAAACGCTCGGCGGCCTTGCCCGGCTCGCGACCGCGCTCGCCGACGAGCGCGAAGCGGGGCCGTCCATCGTCATCAGCCGCGGCACGCGCTCCGCTCACGCCGCGGGCGAGGGGCTCGAGGGGCGGGCGTGGCTGGATGCGCTCGAGAAGATGGGGCTCGCCGTGAGCGCCGTGGGGCTGGGCGAGCTGAGGCATTATGACGACTTGGCCGCCTACCGGCTGAACAAGTCCAGCGGCATCGCGTTCGTCTCGGCCAATCTCGTGAAGGCCGAGACGGCGTCCTCGAGCGCCCCGGTGTCGGTCCTGCCGCCCTTCGTCGTGCGGGAGGAGGGCGGCGTGCGCGTCGGTTTTTTGGGTCTGACGCGCGGCTCCCACGGTAGGTTCCTGACCGCGGGGCGCTGGAAGGGCCTCGCGATCGTCGACCCCGTGGCCGCGGCGCTCAAGCGCATCCCCGAGCTTCGCCGCCAGGCCGACTTGGTCGTGGTGCTGTCGGAGCTCGACGAGGAGGACAACGCGCGGCTGCGCAACTCGGCGCGCGGGATCGACGTGCTCTTCGCCGAGGACGAGCCGTTCTTGCCGGTCTCTCTCGAGCCCAAGTCGGTCCGCGTCTCGGAAGAGGCGCGGCCCCGCTTCGCGGCCTGCCTGATGACCGCCACCGAGTTCCAGGCGTCGATCACGCGCGTCACGGCGCGGCTGGGAAGGCTCGCCCCCGACGAGACCCGCCCCCTCGAGCTGGCCGCGGGCTACCGCGTGCTCGACGAGAGCGTCGCCGACGCCGCGGGCTTCCCGGAGACGGACGTGCAGGCGTACGGCGTCGCGGGCGACACGCGGCCGGCGCTCATCCCCTCGGCGCGCCAGATGTGGCCGCCGGGCCGCGGCGCCCTCGGCTTGGCGACGCTGCGCGCGCGGGACTTTTGGACGCTGTCGGCCTCGTTGCTCGCGGACCGCCACCGCGCGGAGGTGGGCGCGCTGCCGCTGATGCCGATCGCGGCCAGGAGCAGCGGCGAGACGCGCGAGAGCCAGGTCCGCGATTGGTTCACCTGGGACGACAGCGTCGTCGTCTTCGAGCTGAGGGGAAGGGACCTGACGGCGCTGTTGAAGCTCGCGCGCGAGCAGGCCGGGCGCGAGGGCCAGGGCCTGCCGGCCCCGCCGGGGGAGTTCCCGTTCGTCCTCGCTGGCGCCCCGAACGACCGCGTGCACGGCGCGCCCATCCAGCCCGAGGCCGTCTACCGCGTCGCGGGCAGCGCCCTGCTGTTGGGCAACGCCGGCGCCGTCGGTCCGCTCAAGGGCGCGCATGTCGTGGATGAGAACGGCCCCCTGCGCGACGCCGTCATCGACTCGTTGCGCCGCGCCGCCGCCGGGCGCTGGGGAGCGGACCGCTATCGCGCCCTCGCCGAGGGAGTGCCGGTGCGCGAGAGGGGCGTGTGGCGCGTGAATTTCCGGGACGTGAGCCTCAACACCACCAACACCCACGTCGTCGAAGACCGGGCATCCTTCGCGCAGGTCCCGGACCCGCGGGTGCAGGGCTTCGACCAGCAAGTCGTGGGCATCACGGCGAAGACGGACGCCGACTATCTCTACAAGGACTTTCACTGGGGCAACAGCTTCGCCCTGGAGTACAGCCGGGCGCGGCTGAGGCCGCCGGACGCGCCGCAGATCATCAACACGCCCAACAACCGGCTCGATGTCCAGACGACGGTCACGCGGCGCGTCGCCGGCATCCCGGTGCCGTGGCTGGCTCGCTCGTTCGGTCCCTCGATGGGGTTCGAATACGAGGGCCAAGTCGCGGCTACGCCGGGGTTGCGGCGAAAGCAGGTGTACAGCCTCCTGCCCGGCGTCGAGTTCTTCGACGGCACCGTGGTCCAGAGCCTCCAGCTCTCCGCGGGGCTCAAGCGCGACTACTCGCGCGTGGTGCCGAACAACCAGTACGGCCTGCGCGGCCGCCTCGTGCTCTCGACGCCGCTGCGGGCGGGCTTGCGGTTGACGGGCGAGTTCCTCACGCGCTACTACTTTCTCACGCGCCATGATTCCGGCCAGGACCTGCGTCTCGAAAGCGAGATGCAGGTCAAGCTGCACGTGCCGCTGTACAAGAGTCTCACCCTCGCGCCCTTCGCGAATCTGTACGTCTTCCAGCTCAAGACCACTCCCGCCTCCGGCTACAGCTTCCTGACCGGCATCTCGCTCGGGTTCTCCCGCCTATGGAAGCCGGGCTATGAGAAGTTCTAGCCCTGGCTAGGAGGCGTTGACAACGAAACAGGCCGCCTTTACACTGCGGTGGCGTGCCAGGCTGAAGCCAGGCACGCGCTTATAGAAACGCAAGTGACGCGTTGGCGATGGCTCGTCCTCGCGGCGGCGCTCGGCGCCGGCTGCGGGGGCTATGTGATGAGCGCAAAGCACGAGTCGGTCGTCTCGGCTGACCTGAGGCTTCCGCGCGGGGCGCGCGTCGCGGTCGTGCCGATCAATCTGTACGGCTATGGCAAGGACCAGACCAAGGCCGTGGGCGACGCCGCCTACACGAGCGTGATGGCCGCGCTGCTCAAGGCGGGCTTCCACGTCGTGGAGCGCACATTGGTCGAAAAGGCGGTGCAGGATTTCGCCCACAGCAAGAAGTTCACCGGGACGGCGGGAGCGCAGGGGGCGGTCTATCAGGAGGAGGCGACCGACGAGGAGAAGGTCGTCGACCTCGTGGAGATCGGCCGCACGCTGAACGTGCGGCTCATCGCCGCGGGCTCCTTGCAGCTGGAAAGCACCATGATGGAATCACGCGTCGAGGCCCGCCTGCGCGTCACCGACGTCACCAGCGGGGAGATGATCAGCCACTGCGGGGGCGGCGGCAACCCCAAGGTCATGGGACAATGCGCCATCGCCATGGCAAACGAGCTGTCGGCGCACGTCCTGGCGCTGCCTTCCCTGCCGAACCTGCCGACCCTGACGCACTAGCGCGGGAAAAAAGAAATGGTGCCGAGGGCTGGGATCGAACCAGCGACACCTGGTTTTTCAGACCAGTGCTCTACCACTGAGCTACCTCGGCACCTAAAACGGGCGGGACCGACGAGGACCGATTAAATCACTTTGCGCCGAGGGGTGGCAAGTTGGGAGCGGGAGGACGGCGGCTCCCGCCGGAATTGTATAATCGCCGGGTGATAGACAAACCTGGACAATTCCCCATGGAACGCATGGCCAACGTGATCGGCCACGAGATCCGCAACCCGCTCGCGGTGATCGGCAACTCGGCGTATTTCGTCAAGACCAAGCTCGGCGACGGCGTCGAGGCGAAGGTCGCCAAGCACCTCGCGATGATCGAGTCGGAGGTCCAGCGGGCCAACGACCTCATCGGCCAGCTGCTCTCCTACGCGAGGCCGGTGGAGCTGAGCGCCCAGCCGGTGCGGGCGCGCGAGATCGTGGACGTCGCGCTGGCGGCCGCCCCCGCACCCGCCAAAGTGAAGGTGTCGGTGGACGCCGGCAAGGACCTGAAGGTCAAGGCGGACCGCGAGATCGCGGCGGCGGCGCTCAAGCGCCTCTTGGAGAACGCCTTCGACGCGCTCGGCGAGGGCGGCGGGAAGGTGAGCGTTGCCATCGCGGCCGCGTCCGGCGGCGTGGACATCACGGTGCGGGATTCCGGGCCGGGCCTGTCCGTCGAGGCGAAGGCGCGCCTGTTCCAGCCATTCTCCTCGACCAAGCCGAAGGGCCTCGGCCTGGGCCTCGCCACCGCCCGCAAGTTCGCCGAGAAGCACGGCGGGGCTTGCGAGCTTGTCGAAGGGGGTGCCGGCGCGGCCTTCCGGTTGAGATTGCCGGCGGCATAATGATTCAATAGCCCCATGAGCCAAGCGAAACCCGTCGATTTCATCATCCCGCAGGTCATCGAACGCTCCAACCAGGGCTCGGTCGTCGGCTACGATATCTACTCGCGCCTCTTGAAAGACCGCATCATCTTCGTCGGCGGCTACGAGGGCGAGGTCACGACGGACTCGGCCAACGTGCTCATCGCCCAACTGCTGTATCTCGACAGCGAGGACTCGTCCAAGGACATCAACCTCTACATCAACTCCCCCGGCGGCATGGTGACGGCGGGCCTGGCCGTCTATGACACCATGCAGTACATCAAGTCGCCCATCACGACCATCTGCATGGGCATGGCCATGTCCTTCGGCGCGGTCATCCTGGCCGCGGGCAGCAAGGGCAAGCGCTTCGCCCTGCCTCAGTCGCGCATCATGATCCACCAGCCTCTGGTGGGGGGCATCTCCGGGCAGGCCACGGACATCATCGTGGAGGCCAAGGAGATGGCCTACACCCGCAAGGTGCTCGAACAGATCGTGGCCAAGCACACCGGCCAGACCGTGGAGCGGGTCACCAAGGACATGGAGCGCAACTTCTACATGTCGGCCGAAGAGGCCA
>JAPLKK010000129.1:14941-15460 GCA_026388115.1 Elusimicrobiota bacterium
GCTCTAGGCCGCTGGTCTAAGTTGGCAGTCCCCTCCTGAACTTGACAGTTCTGGCCTTTTGGCCTATAATGTTAGCAGTCAGACAATCTGATTGCTAATTTAGAAATCGGAACCCAGCCATGCGCCAACTCAAGCCCGAAGTCGTGGAGCAGCGCAAGAAGGACCTGCTGCAGTGGGTCATCCACTACTACATCAAGAACTCCCGTCCGGTCTCGTCTTCCCTTATAGCCGAAGAGGCCGGCATGGGCCTCTCCCCGGCCACCATCCGCAACATCCTTCAGGAGCTCGAGGACGAAGGCTTCCTGCACCAGCCCCACACCTCCTCCGGCCGCCAGCCCACCGACAAGGGCTACCGCTTCTTCGTGGACTACATCATCGACGTGCAGAGGCTGGCCTCGGGCGAGAAGGAGAGCATCGAGCGCCAGTACCGCGACCGCGTCGAAGAGCTCGACACCTTGCTCTCCGAGACCTCCAAGCTCCTCTCCAAAGTCTCGCGCGGGGCCGGCTTGGTGCTCTCGC